>CAZKLA010000058.1:0-5054 GCA_964553455.1 uncultured Aquiluna sp.
GGAATCGCACCGTTTTGGTTTTCCGTTTCGGTTCGAACGTCAACCACCACGGCACCTGCAGCCTGGGTCTGTGCTAGCTCATACCACTGGATGGTTGGAGTCTTGCCCTCAAGAACGTTGTTGCCAACGTATCCGGTTTGGTTGATCGCATCCTTAGCGCTGCCAAACGCTGGTGCGTAGGCAAGCTCTAAGTTCATGAGGTCATCAATTCCCAAACCGGCATAAATCGCAGTTGCGATTACATCAATGCGCTTGTCAACACCATCAAAGCCGATGCCTTGGGCGCCTAGCAGTTTGCCGGTTTCTGGGTCAAATAGCACCTTGAGCGACACTCGTTCGGCCCCCGGGTAGTAGCCAGCATGGCTTCCTGGGTGAAGGTGGATTACCTGGTGACTGATGCCCAAGCGCTTAGCCATGGCCTCGGTGAGGCCAGTAACGGCGGCAGCCATTCCATAGGCACCAATGATTCCGGTGCCAATCGAAGGCCTGGCGGCGGCTTTCTCACCAGCAATGACGTCAGCAACCAGGCGACCGTGACGATTGGCTAGGTTCGCAAGCGCAATCATTTGACCTTCTTGCGTAAAGGCACTGGTTTTTTCGGCTGCATCGCCGACGGCATAGATGTCTGGGTTGGAGGTGCGCATTTGGTCATCTACGGCAATTCCACCGGCTTCGCCTATCTTCAATCCCGCATTGACCGCGAGTGAGTGGTCCGCAACAACGCCAATCGCCATGACAACTAGGTCGGCGGAAATCTCCCTGCCGTCCTTTAGAACCAAGCTGTTAGCCCGCACCTCAGTCGTTTCTGAATTGAGTGCCAATGTGATCCCATGCTTGACTAACAGGGCCTGCATCGGCTCAATCATCTCAGGGTCGAACTGGGTCAAGATAGTGTCACGTAGCGCAATAACAGTGGTCGCGATGCCCCTGTGCTGGAGGTTTTCAGCGAGTTCAATGCCAATAAATCCAGCACCTATGATCGCGGCCGAGCTGATCTTCTTCTGGTCAACTAGCTCTTTGATTCGAATCGCATCTGGCACGTCTCTGAGGACGTGAGCTCGCTCAATGCCTGGAACATCAAGCATGCGTGGTTTTGCTCCCGTTGAGAGTATGAGCGAGTCGTAGCTCTCAACGTATTGCTCGCCGGTTTCAAGGTTTTTAACCTCAACGGTCTTGGTCTCAGGGTTTAGTTTTGTAACCCTGCTGTTGACTCGAACATCTAGGTTGAAGCGATTCTTCAATGACTGAGGGGTCTGCAGTAGCAGGTCGCTTTCTTCGGGGATGACTTCACCAACGTGATATGGCAGTCCGCAGTTGGCATAGGAAACGTGCGGTCCCTGTTCGAAAACAATGATCTCAGCGTCTTCTCTAAGTCTGCGAAGTCTGGTGGCTGCTGACATGCCGCCAGCAACACCACCAACGATTACAACCTTCAATTACTTGACTACCTTCATGCCGGCACGCTGCCAGCCGATCATTCCGCCCGAGACATTCAGCACCTGGTAGCCGTTGCGGCTGAGAATCTCAGCAGCTTGCTGGCTTCTCATGCCCGATTGGCACACCACGATGATCTGGCGCTCCTTTGGAATCTCGCCCAGTCGACGCTCAATCACCTGCACAGAGATGTTTTTTGCGCCTGGTGCGTGACCAGCGCGGAATTCGTGAGACTCACGAACATCAATTACCAACGCGCCATTGGTTTGTGCTTCGACTGCTTTGGCTGGTGAAATCGTTTGGTACTTCTTCTTGAATAGGTCAAAGAAGCCCATCTATTTGCTGGCCTCCAGCGAAACCGCTTTGCCAGCGGAAATCCAGGCACCGGTGCCACCGGCAACCGAAACCACGTCAAAACCCTGGGCCTCTAGGTAGTTGGCAGCCTTCATGGAGCGCACGCCACCTTGGCAAATCAACCAAATCTGCTCGCCCTGAGGAAGTTCTGCGGTTCGATCAGGGACAGTATTCAATGGAATGTGGCGAGCATTTGGAACGTGACCTGCCTCAAACTCGTGGTCTTCGCGAACATCTACTACGAACTTGCCCTCAGCAATTGCGGCCTCAAGTTCATCGATGGTTACTTCATTTGCCATTTCTTTTCCTTTCTAATTCCTCTAGCTAAGTGAGAGGAAAGCCTTTTCTAGTTTTGCCTTATCGGCAACCCCTGCCTCATCGCTGCCGCAGTGTGAGATGCCGGAGGCAATAAGCGTGAAGGCCGCGCGACTGATGGCGGCCTGGGCGGCGGCGAGCTGGGTCAGTACATCGGTGCACTCTCGACCCTCTTCGACCATGCGAATAATGCCGCCTAGCTGACCCTGCGCTCTGGCAAGACGCTTCTTTACCGCATCAAGATCATCTTGGGGAATCTGCATGAGTTTCAGCCTTTCAACTTGACTGTTCAAACTATAACACATACCCTAGGGGGTATCTTGAAAGGATCAACCATGAAGATTTTGAAGTTTTTTGCGGCAGCCCTAATCGCGATGTTCGCAATGGGATCGCTTGCTGCGTGCGCACCTCAGAGCGAAGACCCGGCTGCCTACGCGGCTGTCATCGATGTTCGCACCCCAGAGGAGTGGGTAGCGGGCCACCTTGAGGGCGCAGTTCGCATTGGTATCGCTGATGCCGACTTTGCTCAACAGCTTGAGACTTTGGACAAGAGCGCTGACTACTACATCTACTGCCGCAGCGGTAACCGTGCGGGTCAGGCAATCGACTACATGAAGTCGGCTGGCTTTACTGGCAAGTTGGTAAATGGTGGCTCACTCGCGAACGCCGCAGCTCAAACCGGCCTTGCGGTAGTTACCGGAGAGTAGTTTCAAGGCCCAAGTCACTGGGCAAAAGCGTTAAGGTTGTTCTAAACGATCTGTAAGGCTTAGTTGTGAAATCCATCAATCTTGCTGTCATCGCCGGAGACGGCATTGGCCCAGAGGTTACCTCGGTTGGCATTGCCGCTTTGGAAAAAGCTCTAGGCAATGTGGCACTGGATATAACAAGCTACGACCTGGGCTCCGACCGCTACCTCGCAACTGGTGAAGCGCTGACCGAAGACGACCTTGCTCAACTTGCCAAGCACGATGCGATTCTGCTGGGCGCCATCGGAGATCCAAGGGTCCCTTCTGGCGTGCTCGAGCGTGGGCTATTGCTAAAGCTTCGCTTCGCATTTGATCACCACATCAACCTTCGCCCATCGAAGCTTTTTGATGGCGTGGTTTCACCTTTGACCAATGCCAAGAACATTGACTTCGTAGTTGTGCGCGAAGGCACCGAAGGACCTTACGTCGGCAACGGTGGCGCGATTCGCCAGGGCACCGAGCAAGAAGTAGCCAACGAGGTTTCGGTAAACACCGCTTTCGGAGTCCGCAGGGCCGTTGAGTATGCCTTTGACCTTGCCGCAAAGCGCGATCGCAAGCACGTCACCCTGGTCCACAAGACCAATGTTTTGGTGCACGCCGGCAAGATCTGGCTGCGCATGGTTGAGGACGTTGCCAAGAAGTATCCGAGTGTGACTCACGACTACATGCACATCGATGCGGCCACCATTCACATGGTCAACCTACCTGAGCGATTCGATGTGATTGTGACCGACAACCTCTTTGGCGACATCATCACTGACCTGGCTGCCGCCATCTGCGGTGGCATTGGCCTAGCCGCCTCGGCTAACCTAAATCCAACCGGTGCTTTCCCATCCATGTTCGAACCCGTTCATGGCTCAGCACCGGACATCGCGGGCAAAAACCTCGCGGATCCAACCGCAGCAATCCTCTCTGCGGCACTGCTAGCTCGAACCCTCGGCTACACCGAGGCGGCCGGCAAGATCGAAATTGCGGTAGCTCAAGACCTAGCGAGCCGCGGGGAATCAAAGCGTTCGACCGATCAGGTTGCCCACAGCATCCTGGCTCTGATTTAGGTAGCGATTATGGAATTCAAAGTAACCAGAAACCCAAACCCAACCCCACAGGCCGAGCGCGAGGCTATTCTGGCCAACCCAGTGTTTGGTGCGAAGCTAACCGACCACCAGGTGGTTGTGGTCTGGGAGAAGGACAAGGGTTGGCACTCAGCCGAGGTAATCCCATACGGCCCAATCCTGATGGATCCTTCAGCTGCGGTGCTGCACTATGGCCAGGAAATCTTTGAGGGCATCAAGGCTTACCGTCATCAGGACGGTTCAATCTGGACCTTCCGCCCGGAAGCTAACGCCAAGCGGCTGCAGCGCTCCGCACACCGCATGGCACTGCCTGAGTTGCCGGTTGACGTTTTTGTGGAATCCCTTAGGCAACTGATTGCGGTTGACGGCGATTGGGTTCCTTCTGCCGAGGGCGAGAAGACTTTGTACTTCAGACCTTTTGAGATTGCTGCCGAGAACTTCCTAGGCGTGCGTGCCGCCCAGCGTGCCGAGTATCGAGTGATCGCATCGCCAGTTGGCCCCTACTTCACAGGCGGTCTAAAGCCAGTATCAATCTGGATCGCACTGGACTCCGCTCGTGCGGGTAAGCACGGTACCGGTGAAGCCAAGACCGGCGGTAACTACGCAGCCTCGCTACTAGCTCAGTCCAAGGGTCTCGAAAACGGCTGCAGCCAGGTGATGTTCTTAGATGCGGAGAGCGCCACCTACATCGAAGAACTAGGCGGCATGAACCTATTCTTCGTCTACAAGGATGGCCACGTTGCCACTCCTGGGCTAGACGGCACCATCTTGCACGGCATCACCCGCGATTCGGTGATCACTTTGCTTCGCGACCGCGGCATTGAGGTTCAAGAGCGCAAGGTCACCCTCGATGAAGTTCGCGCCGGCATAAAGGCAAACGAAATTGTCGAGGTGTTTGCCTGTGGCACCGCAGCCGTTATTACGCCGGTGGGAATCTTCAAGTCTGAGCACGAAGAGATCGTGATCGGCGGCAATGAGCCTGGTGTTTTGACCGCTGAGATGCGCAAGGAGCTCACTGGAATTCAGTACGGAACCGTTCCAGATCGCCATAACTGGATGCTAAAGCTGGCAGACTAGCCCAATGAAAATTGCGAGATTCAATCTCAATGGTGAGATTAGATTCGGTTCAGTC
>CAZKLA010000058.1:5154-9953 GCA_964553455.1 uncultured Aquiluna sp.
AAGGCCCAGGCCAAGAGCCACATCTTCGGCTACACGATCGGCAATGACGTAACCGCGAGAGACATCCAGTTCTCAGATTTGCAGTGGGCAAGATCAAAAGGCTTTGACACTTTCTGTCCGCTCGGTCCTTGGATTGAAACCGAATTTGACCCAACCGGGAAGCGGCTTGACTCCTGGGTTCATGGCGAACTCCGTCAGCACGCCATTACTAACGACATGATCTTTGATGTTGAAACCATCGTCTCGTTTGTCTCCGAGAACCTGACTCTATTTCCGGGTGACGTGATCCTGACCGGCTCTCCAGCCGGCATCTCGCGAATCACTCACGGCGATGAAGTTGAGTGCGAGATTGAAGGTATTGGCGTATTGCGCAACTTGGTTGCCTAAGCTTTACATTTGTTATGACGCTAATTACCGCACCTACCACTCAGGCCACTGGATCGGATATCAAAGTCCGATTCTGTCCATCTCCTACCGGCACCCCTCACGTTGGGCTAGTTAGAACCGCGCTGTTCAACTGGGCCTATGCCAGAAGAGTCGGCGGCACCTTCGTTTTCCGAATTGAAGACACCGACGCAGCCCGTGATTCCGAGGAGAGCTACCACCAGATCATTGATGCCCTGCGCTGGTTGGGCATGGACTGGGATGAGGGTGTTGAGGTCGGGGGACCGCACGAGCCCTATCGTCAGTCTCAGCGCACCGAGATTTACATGGATGTCATCGACAAGCTCAAGGAGTCCGGTCACGTCTACGAGTCCTTCCTCAGCGCCGAGGAAATCGAAGAGCGCAACAAGGCCAATGGCCGCGCGGTTCAACTCGGTTACGACAACTCCGAACGTGAGCTGTCGCAGGCGGATCGTGAGCGATACCTTGCCGAGGGGCGCCAGCCAGCTTTGAGACTTCGCGTGCCAGATCAGGACATCACCTTTGATGACCTAGTTCGCGGCGAGATTACTTTCCCAGCAGGGTCCTTCCCAGACTTCGTGGTGGTTCGCCCAGGCGGTCAACCGCTTTACACCCTGGTGAACCCGGTTGACGATGCCCTAATGGGCATTACCCACGTCCTGCGTGGTGAAGATCTTTTGTCATCAACCCCACGTCAGATCGCGCTTTACAACGCGATGTATGAGGCTGGTATCACAAAGTTCATCCCGCGCTTTGGCCACTTGCCTTTCGTGATGGGTGAGGGTAACAAGAAACTCTCCAAGCGAAACCCTGAGAGCAACCTATTCCTGCACCGCGACCGAGGCTTCATCCCAGAGGGTCTGCTGAATTACCTGGCGCTGCTGGGTTGGTCAATTGCCGCTGATCGCGACATCTTTACGCTCGAAGAGCTGTGCGCAAACTTTGATGTGGCAAACGTGAACCCTAACCCGGCTCGCTTTGACCAGAAGAAGGCTGATTCGATCAACGCCTCTCACATCCGACTGCTTCAGCCTGCCGATTTCGAGGCCCGCATCCTGCCGTACCTGCAGTCTGCCGGTGTGCTGCCAGCAACCCCAAGTGCTCAGCAGCTTGAGCTTCTGGGCAAGCTAGCCCCACTGGTTCAGGAGCGCATCACCGTGCTATCCGAGGCTGCTGGAATGCTCGGCTTTATGTTTGTTTCCGACGATCAGATCTCTTACGAGGAAGATGCCATCGCGCAGCTTCCAGACAATGCCAAGTTGATTATCGAAACCGCCATTGCCGCCCTGCGCAAGCTTGAAGACTTCACGACCGACGCGATTCAAGCAGCCCTAAGCGACGCCTTGGTTGAAGGACTAGGCGAGAAGCCAAGAAACGCTTTCGGCCCGATTCGCACCGCATTCTCGGGCAGAAGGGTTACTCCGCCGCTATTTGAGTGCATGGAGTTCCTAGGCAAAGAAAGCAGCATTTCTCGACTAGAGGCTTTCGCTTCCTCCCGCTAAGATAGAGCGTCGGGTCTAAGGCCCAACCATTGGGATATGGTGTAATTGGCAACACGAAGGTTTCTGGTTCCTTTGTTCTTGGTTCGAGTCCAGGTATCCCAGCGATTGAGATCCGGAGGTGAAAATGCTTGAAGCATTTGCCTCCGGCTTTCTTGTTTTTGCCTTTCTTGCCACCGCGCTGTTTCAACTAGCACTGGTCTTTGGCGCTCCGATGGGGGAGTACGCATACGGCGGCCAGATGCCTGGCAAACTCCCAGTTCGGTATCGAATCGCCAGTGCGTTTTCATTTGTCTTGACGCTTGCGATTGCCGGTCACTATCTGGCTCAGCTGGGGGTTGTGCCCAAGCTTCTCGGTGACGATCTAAATCAGTGGGTGAACTGGGGCTTGATCGGTTTTGCCGCATCCGCCGCTGTGATGAACAACATCACCAAGTCGGCCAAGGAGAAAAGGCTCTGGGGTTCAACCACCATCGCGATGCTAATTGCCGCAATCGTGGTAGCGCTCTAAAGCGCTAAAGAGTCACCTTCGGTTAGGAAGCTGAACTGACCGCCGTGCTTGGTCACAATCTCCTTAATTCGATTGTTTTGAAGCGCGTGACCGTTGTCGTTGAGAATTGCGTTGTGAGTGGCAAAGGCCTGCTTCGGTCTTGCCACTTCGAGGAAATCAATCAGGTCCGAAATCTTCATCCAAGGCGCTGCCGAGGGGCAAGCTAAAACCTCAAATGAGTAATCGCACTGCGTGTAGCTGTCACCGGGGTAGTAAAGCTTTGAATTCACCAATACGCCAACATTCTGCACCAGCGGAATTGAGCGGTGAATCTCCTGGTGCTGGTCACCAAAGAAATCCAGCGAGAATGCACCAACTTCAATGTGAGAACCGTGCGAGACCACCTCAACGGCAATCTCGCCGAGCTTGGCCGCAACATCTGCGGGGCCGAAGATCCGAAGCTTTGGAAACTTTATGGTCAGGGCTGAGATGTGAGGCAGATAGCTGTGATCGTCGTGGGTGTGGGTCAGCACAATGCCAACTACATTCTCAAGGTTCGGAAGGCCCTTCGAGTAGATGCCCGGATCAATCAGTAACTGCTCGGATAACTCGTCGACTACGAGAAAAGCATGCTCGAATTTGGTGATTTTCATTACTACCGCCTCTGGGAACAGTCTATGTTTATGGCATCTGAGAAAGGTCGGCAATGAAGCCCATTGGAGTCTTGGTAAATCCAGCTGCTAATCGTGGTCGTGGAGACCAGGTCGGGGAGCAGGTTTTTAACGCGCTTGCCAAGGCGGGAATCCCAGCCATCAATCTCTCAGCAGACTCTGCCATCGCCGCCAGCTCGAAGGCCCAGCTAGCAATTAGTGACCAGGAGATTTCTGGAGTGATCGCCGTGGGTGGCGACGGCACTGCCCAGCTGGGGGTAAACATTTGTGTCCCGAATCAAATCCCCCTCGGGCTAGTGCCTGCTGGCAGCGGCAACGATCAAGCCAGACAGCTCAAGATAGAGCTGGGCAACCCACAGGCTGCGATTGCCAACATCCTTGAGTCTCTTGATAGACCTAAGCGCGTCGATGTGATGCGGGTGGCAACGGCAGAGCGAGAGTTTTGGTCTTTCGGTTCGGTTTCCGCCGGGTTTGACGCGATTTGCGCGAAGCGGGCCAATGGCTTGAAGTGGCCGAAGGGCCCCAATTCCTACGTCGCTGCCATGCTGTTGGAGCTGCCAAAATTCAACCCGATTGAATACCACCTGACGGTTGATGGCGAGCATCAAACCGTTAGAGCGATGCTCTGCGGGGTGGCCAATGTCCAGAACTTTGGAGGTGGAATGCGAATCTCACCAAACTCTGACTCCGAAGATGGCGAGCTCGAAGTGTTTATTCTGCACGAGGTTTCCAGGCCAAGATTGCTCAAGATCTTTCCAACGGTTTACCAGGGCGAACACATCAAGTTCCCAGAGGTGGAAATCTTCAAAGCAAAGTCAATTCGAATCGAGAACGCCAACTACCCGCTCTCCTGCGATGGGGAATTGGTTGGAACCGCGCCCTTCAGCGCTCAGGTTCACCCCGGAGCACTCCAAGTTCTCAGCCGATAGATTGCCAACTTTGCGGTTTTATGGCAAACTTCTCAGGTTGCTTTCGGCTCCATCGTTTAGCGGCCTAGGACGCTGCCCTCTCACGGCAGTAGCGCGGGTTCAAATCCCGCTGGAGTCACGAATTCCGCCTCTGATTGATCTTTGATCTTGGAGGCGGATTTCTTTTATCCCCGCCAGCGCTTAGAGAAGCTGGTCGCCACCACAATAAACACCACAGGAATCAAGGCAGCTGCGTTTAGCCCACCGAAGGTGTAGAGCAGCAGGATGGTGCCGGAAATTGCCCCGCCGAAAGCACCCGAGAGGTTCATTAGCGAATCGCTAAAACCTTGAACCTTGGTCTTCTCGTCGGTCGGCAACACCTCGGTCAGCAGTGCGCTGCCGGCAACGGTGGAAGCTGACCAACCCAGGCCAAGTAGGAACAGCCCAGTAATCACCATCTCGAAGTTGTTCTGACCCAGACCTGCGAAGCCGATTGCCGAAAGGAAAATCAACTGCCCCAACACAATGGTCTTCACTGACCCAATTCGATCGGCAAGCAAACCAAACACCGGCGCAAAGGCATACATGCCAGCGATGTGAAGCGAAATAGTGAGCCCAACATCAGATAGCGAGTGTCCGGCAGCGTTGAGATGGGCGGGAGTCATGCTCATGACCGACACCATCACCATGTGACTTAGGGCAATGGTGAGCACGGCGTAGCCAGCCATTGGTCGCTCGCGAATCACAGAAATCGCGGCCCTAAAGCCAGGGTTTACCCTTCGAGCCGGCAGTCCAGCAATCTCCTTGGCAACCAATAGTGGATCAG
>CAZKLA010000059.1:0-9660 GCA_964553455.1 uncultured Aquiluna sp.
CTGGATCGCTGTATGGGACACCGATCTCAAGGATGTCGCAGCCGTTCTCAGCCATTGCGACTAGCGAGTCGATGCTGTCCTGCTTTGATGGGTAGCCAGCTGGGTAATAGCCAACCAAGGTTCCGCGTCCAGAGGCGCGGTTGCGCTCTAGAACTTCGTTGGTAATGCTCACTTGTCCCCCAGCAATCCAAAGTAACGTCCGGCAGTTTCCATATCTTTATCTCCGCGACCAGATAGGTTCACCAAGATATGCGCACCCTTGGGTAGCACGGTCGATAGGTGCTTGATTCCAGCCAAGGCATGAGCGGTTTCAATTGCCGGAATAATGCCCTCGGTCTGGGATAAAAGTCTCATGGCCTCCATGGCTTCAGCATCGCTGATGCCGAAGTAGTTCGCTCTTCCCAAATCCTTCAGCCAAGAGTGCTCAGGGCCTACTCCCGGGTAGTCCAGACCCGCAGAGATGGAATGAGACTCCATGGTTTGACCATCCTCGTCTTGGAGCATGTATGAACGAGCTCCGTGCAGCACTCCTGGGCGTCCCTTCGACAACGTTGCTGCGTGCCTTAGGGTTTCAATTCCGTCACCAGCTGCTTCAAAGCCCCACAGAGATACGTCTTGATCGTCTAGGAATGGGTGGAAAATACCGATGGCATTTGAACCGCCACCGATGCAGGCCGCTACCGCATCTGGCAATCGTCCGGTTAGCTCCAGTAACTGGGCCCGAGCTTCGATTCCGATCACAGAGTGAAAATCACGGACCATGGTTGGGAAAGGGTGTGGTCCCGCGACAGTTCCTAATAGGTAATGAGTGTTGTCTACGTTTGCCACCCAGTCACGAAGCGCTTCATTGATGGCGTCTTTGAGGGTTCTGGACCCGGTGGTGACTGGCACTACCTGCGCTCCCAAAAGCTTCATGCGAGCCACGTTGAGTGCTTGGCGCTCGGTGTCAACCTCACCCATGTAGACCACGCACTCAAGCCCAAAGTATGCCGCTGCCGTAGCGCTGGCAACGCCGTGCTGACCTGCGCCAGTCTCAGCGATGATGCGCTTTTTGCCCATGCGCTTGGCAAGTAGAGCCTGGCCCATCACATTGTTGATCTTGTGACTGCCGGTGTGGTTGAGGTCTTCGCGCTTGAGGAAGATCCTCAGATCGCCAAATTCCTTAGCAAAGCGCTGTGCCTCGGTAATGATGGAGGGACGTCCGGTGTAGGTCTTGTGTAGCTCTGCTAATTCGGCTTCAAAGCTGGGGTCTGCCTTTGCGGCCAGGTAAGTAGCCTCAAGTTCATCCAGGGCAGCGATTAGCGGTTCCGCGACAAATCTTCCGCCGAATTCACCAAAGTAGGGACCAGCCTGAGAGCGAAGATTTGTTTGCATGCCCTAAATCCTAAGCAACACTTGTGAACTCAGGGATCAATTTCGTTGGATCCGATGTAACCAGGGCTTCCCCAACCAAAGCGACATCCGCGCCGGCGTTGCGATATCGGATAACATCGGCGACTGTTTTAACCGAGGATTCAGCCACCTTGATGGCGGCTGGATCTAGAGCCTGAGCCATCTCTTCGAATAGGCCAATGTCAGTCTCAAAGGTCTGCAGGTTTCTGGTGTTGATGCCGATCAGGGCAGCTCCAGCCTGATTGGCAATCTCAATCTCGCTCAGGGTGTGGGTCTCAACCAAGACGCCCAGACCTAGTTCATGAGCGAAGGTCAGCAATGCCTGGAATCTCTCTTCGGTGAGCCAAGCCAAGATCAAAAGCACGAAGTCGGCTCCGGCGGCCCTGGCTTCAAGAATCTGGTACTCGGTGCTGATGAAGTCTTTTCGCAGCAGAGGTATGGTTGCCGCACTTCGCGCTGCGACTAAGTCCTCCAACTTTCCTCCGAAGCCGGATTCTTCCGTGAGAACGGAGATAGCGTGAGCGCCTGAGTTTTGGTACAGCTCTGCCTGAACTGCGGCGGATGGGATCTCAGCTAGAAAGCCTCGGGATGGACTGCGCCTTTTAATCTCAGCAATTAGCTTGATGTGTTCTGTCCTGGCTAGAGCTGCATAGACATCGAGGGGTTTGGGAATACTGGCAATCTGCTCGAGCAATTCCCGCTCGGAGATAGTGGCTTCTCGTCTTTGAGATGCTTTTAGCGCTGCGTCAAAGAGTTGATCCAGCACTAGTGGGCTTTGGTGTGCTCGCCGCCGACACCGTAACCTGCGCGCTTAAGGAACCAGCCTGCTACGGGCCCCAATGCGGCAAGAACTGCTGAAGCCCAAACCATTGCTGGCACGTCTAGCCAGAAGAACAGAGTTCCAATGCAGAACGCCACGATCACAATGATGACGGTGGTCCATGCTGCTACCGAGTTGCCGTGGCCTGGATCAGTTGAGTTCTGGGACATGTTGTTCTCTTTCGACTCGTAAATTCTAGCAACCATCAGTTCTGTTCATCCCACAGCGAGCGGTTGTCTTCGCTGTTTGTGATGTTCTGGCCCGCGGTGCTGCTGCTTTGTGGGGTGCGGAACCCAAAAAGAACCGCGAGTAACGCAATGGCGTTTGTGGCAATCGAGGCGTATTTGCCCCAGGCCTCGGAGATTGCGACTCCCGCCTGGTGAGAATCTGGGTTCATAACACCGCTTAGGCGCTCAAGTTCAGCTACCACGACCGCACTGACCGAAAGGTCTGTAACGGCACTGAGGTAGATGCCACCGAGCAGCACGAGAAAGATTGCGGCTAGCAGCGTCTTGCGCAGCTTTCCATACATGGAGATAAATAGAGCGGTAAGAGCGATAGCCGGTAATAGGTTCAAAACTGGGATAACTTGACCACCCGTGAACTCTTCGTCGCCGACTATTAGCCACGGCAGATTTACGAGCACCCACCAAATTGCGATGCTGAGGGCGATAAAAGATGTCTTAGTGCGCATTAGACATCGCATTCGCTGCGGCAATTGCCTTGAGCATCACTGCTGCCTTGGAGCGGGTCTCCGCATATTCGCTCTGTGGGACCGAATCCAAGACAATTCCTGCTCCCGCTTGAATTCGCGCCATCCCATCTCTGATGAAAGCAGTACGGATAGCAATCGCCAGGTCGGAGTTGCCCTGGAAGTCGAAGTAGCCAACTACTCCCCCAAATAGACCGCGATAGCTCGGCTCTAGATCATGAATAATTTCAAGTGCTCTTGGCTTTGGAGCGCCTGACAGGGTTCCAGCAGGGAAAGTCGCGCGAAGGGCGGCTACTGGGCCAACATTCTCTAATAGTTCCCCCTCCACTGTCGAAACCAAGTGCATGATGTGGCTGAAGCGGTGAATCTGCATAAACTCGGTGACTTGCAGGCTGGATGGTTCGCACACCTTTAGCAGGTCGTTTCTAGCCAGGTCCACGAGCATCAGGTGCTCGCTTCGCTCTTTGGCATCTGCGAGGAGTTCTTCGGCTAGGCGAATGTCCGTTGAGGTGTCCATTCCCCTGGGCCTAGAGCCGGCAATCGGGTGCATAATGGCCTTGCCGTCCGCGACCTTTACAAGAGCTTCGGGGCTGGATCCCACTATCGAGAAATCGCCCGAGCCATCTTGCCAACGCGTGAGATACATATAGGGACTTGGGTTGATTGCGCGCAGCGCACGGTAAACCTCGATGGCATCAGCCGTTACCTTCTGGTCAAAACGCTGCGAAAGCACCACCTGAAAAACATCACCAAGTCGAACGTGGTGTTTGGCCTTCTCGACCTGAGCTAGAAACTCAGCTTCAGCAGTTCGGGTCTCAAAATCTGGCTCTGGCCAGCGTGGCTCCGAAATCAAAGCTGGAGTGGGTTCCCTGAGCGCCACTTCAATCTCGGCCATCTCAGAAAGTACCTGGTCGTAAGCTGCGGCTATGTCGGTGCCATCTGCGAAGACCACACCAACCAGCAAGAGCTCGGCGCTTAGGTGGTCCATCACAATCAGCTGACTGAACTGATTGAAGGCGAGCAAGGGCACTTCATAGTCAGCGGGCTTTGCCGATGGAAGTCGCTCCAGCAGGTTTACTGCTCCCCAGCTCACAAAGCCCACCAGGCCTGAGCTGAGCGGAAAATCAACGGGAGCTGAATGCCAGCTGGATTGCAACGCCTCAAGGGCATCGAGCGGGTTGCTTGGCAACTCACCCGAGGGAAGTGCGGGGTGGTCTGAGATCCAATGGACAGCCTGCTCGGTTGCCATCAGCTGGCCTCGCGACCTCACTCCGATAAAGGAGTAGCGCCCCCAAACGCCTTGTTCGGCTGATTCCAGCAGGAAGGTGTTGGGACGCTGGTCGCAAAGTTTCTGGTAGATGCCCAGTGGCGTCTCGGTTCCAGCGAACAGGCGCTTGCTGATGGGAATCACGTTATAGGTGCCTGCTAATTCGCGCACTTGGTCAAGGCTCAACATCAGTTCTCCTCAAAGCAAGTTTCGGTGCCATTGTGGCAAGCCGGTCCAACCATTCTCACCTTTGCCAGCACCGTATCTCCATCGCAGTCAAGACTCAATGAAACCACTTCCTGGAAATTGCCAGAGGTTTCACCTTTGAGCCAGCGCTGATCGCGAGACCTTGAGAAATAAACCATTCTGCCGGTCTGAATTGTCTCTTCGAGGGTTTCCTGATTGGCGTAGGCAAGCATCAAAACTTCATTGGTGTCAGCACTTTGTGTGATTACGGGAACCAAGCCCTGAGCATCAAAGTTGACCATCGAAACATCAAGTGATCTCATCGAACCTCTACTCCTGCCGCACGCATCGCATCTTTCACTTCTGAAATCGTAAACAGTCCTTCGTGAAAAACGCTGGCTGCCAACAGCGCATCCGCTCCGGATTGGGCAGCCTCTACAAAGTGCTCTAGCTTTCCAGCTCCGCCCGACGCGATAACCGGAACCTGAGAGATTTGCTTTACGCGCTCAATAAGCTCGATGTCAAACCCGTCTCTGGTGCCGTCGGCATCGATGCTGTTCACAAGTAGCTCGCCAGCACCCAAATCTTGCACCTCTTTGACCCAATCTAGAGCGTCAAGGTCGGTTAACTCCCGACCGCCGTTTGAGGTAACGCCAAAACCAGACTTGGTCGCTGACCTTTTGAGATCGAGGGAAACAACCAACACCTGGTTGCCATGCTCTTGAGCAATCTCTGCCAGTAGTTGTGGCCTCCTTATGCCTGCCGAACCAACCGAAACTTTGTCCGCTCCGCTTGCGAGCAGCTTGGAAACATCGTCTAGCTCGCGGATGCCGCCGCCAACTGTCAGCGGGATAAAGACCTGTTCGGCACAGCGAGTCACCATGTCCAAAGTCGTGCCGCGGTTCTCGTTGGTCGCAGCCACATCCAAGAAGGTAACCTCATCAGCGCCCTGTAGGTAGTAGCGATTTGCCAACTCCACTGGGTCACCGGAGTCCTTCAAGTTCTGAAAGTTGACTCCCTTGACCACTCGGCCATCGGCAACATCCAGGCAAGGAATTACTCGAATGGCTGGCACTAGATTCTCGCGGCGTGGATTGCGCTTACCAAGATTGCACGAGCCCCAATCTCATATAGCTGATCCATTACTTGGTTGGTCTGATCAGCCTTCACAAGTGCGCGAATCGCAACCCAATTTTTATCAGCCAGCGGAGAAATGGTTGGCGATTCGATTCCTGGGGTGAGTGCGGTGGCGGCGTCAATCAGTTCTACCGGGCAGTCGTAGTCAAAGATGACGTACTCGCGAGCAACGATTACTCCCTGCAGGCGCCTAAGTAACTTGGACGCCTCGGCAGCCTTGCCAGGTGCGCAAATTAGGCGAGCGGTCGACTTTAGGATCACTGGACCAAAGATCACCAGTCCAGCCTTGCGAAGCGTGTTACCGGTTGAAACCACGTCTGCTACAGCGTCGGCGACTCCAAGTTTGACCGCCGACTCAACAGCACCATCAAGCTTCACAATCTCGGCCTTGACTCCGTGCTGAGCTAGGTAGTCAGAGATTAGGTGCGGATACGCGGTGGCAAGACGCTTGCCTTGCAGGTCTTCGACCTTGGTGAATCCAGCCTCAATAGGCGCCGCGAATCTGAATGTCGAGCCTCCGAATCCTAGGTCTGCCACCTCGTCCGCCTTGGACTGTGCGTCCTTTAGAAGGTCCAAGCCAGTAAGGCCGACATCTAGCGAACCTGAGCCCACATAGGTGGCAATGTCTCGTGGGCGAAGGTAGAAGAACTCAATCTGGTTGGTCTCGTCGACCAGGTGCAGTTCAGCAGAATCTCTGCGGACTGCGTAACCCGCCTCTTTGAGCATAGAAATTGCCGAGTCGGAGAGAATCCCCTTGTTTGGAATTGCGACCTTTAGCATCAGAGCTGCTCCTCTACCTTGGAAAGTGGAATGCCCCTGGCAATCAAAATCAGCTGCAGGTGATAAATCAGCTGCGAAGCCTCGAGGGCCAACTGTTCGTCAGACTCGTGCTCGGCAGCCATCCAAACCTCCGCTGCCTCTTCAACAACTTTCTTGCCGATCGCATGAACACCCTGCTCCAGCAATTCGGTCGAGCGCGAGCCAAGCGGGCGCTCCAAATTTCGAGTGCTGAGCTCTTCAAAGAGCTGGTCAAAGGATTTCATGGCTCTAGGTTACCGCCCCAGAGCTAGTGAGCGTGGGCTAGTTCCCTGAGCTTGGCGATTTCGAGGTTGCGATTCTCGGCAGAAAAGACTGCGCTTCCGGCCACGAAAACATCAGCTCCAGCCTCAGCGAGTTGACCAATGTTTGACTCGGTCACTCCCCCGTCAACTTGAATCGCAATTGAGAGGTCTCTGGCTGTTAGAGCCGTTCTTGCGGCGGCAACCTTCGCGATTGTCTCTGGAATCAGTTTCTGACCACCGAAGCCAGGCTCGACCGTCATGACCAAGAGCATGTCGATTTCCTCTAGGAGCTGTTCTACGTCTGCGAAAGGCGTGTTCGGCTTAATCGCTATGGCTGCCTTTGAGCCAATGTCTCGGATCCTTCTCGCTAGACCGATTGGGTCTTCGGCGGCTTCAAGATGGAAAGTTACTGATTCACAGCCTATTTCCGCATAAGCCGGTGCCCAGCGATCGGGGTTCTCGATCATTAGGTGAATGTCCAGGGGCAACTTGGATACCTCAAAGAGTTTGGCAACAATCGGCAGCCCAAGGGTAAGGTTCGGCACAAAGTGGTTGTCCATCACGTCTACGTGAGCGGCATCCGCAGACGAAATCGTGGCGAGCTCCGACTCAAGATTTGCGAAATCTGCGCTCAAGATCGACGGATGAATCTTCATGGTGCGAGCTTACTTCTTGCGAAGGATGGCGATAAACATCGCGTCAGTTGCGTGCAGGTGTGTCCAAAGCTGAGCAGTTCTCCTGCTGGTGGACATCCCGAGGCTTGGGGAGATGCGGTTCAGCACCTCGTTTGCGTTAATTAACTCAAGATTGTCGTGCTGCTCTAGCAACTGCTTGATTTGAGTATTGGTCTCAATCACCAATGGCGAGCAGGTCGAATACAAGAGGTAGCCTCCTGACTTCAAGGCCTTGACTGCCGCGTTCAGCAGCTCCGCCTGGGTCTTAGTAAGCGCGGAGAGCTGTTCGGTCGTCTTTCGCCAGCGTGACTCAGGCTTTCTGCGAACCGATCCAAGCCCTGAACATGGTGCGTCAAGCAGCACAGCATCGTAGGAGTTGGCTTTGGCATCTTGACCGAAGCCGACCTTCACGTTTCCTGGAAGGTCTTTGTTGAGTGCCTGCCTGACAAGGTCTGCTCGGTTTGGAATGGGCTCTAGGCAGTCCAAAATGCCACCCGAGGTGGAGATGCCGGCCTGCAGCATCGCTGCCTTGCCGCCGGGCCCGGCGCACATGTCAAGCCAGCGGCCAGACTTATCCGCGACCTCCAGAAGTGCCAGGGCAACCAATTGAGAACCCTGATCCTGAACTCTGACGCCGTCGGTGCTTAGGTAGTTCTCGGGGTTACCCTGAGCCAAGAAAGCTGTCGGGGCCGCTCCACCAGGCTCTAGCCCTTCGCCAGCTAGATACTCAGCGGCCTTGGTGTTGGGAAGTGCGGCGAGATTCACCGTAGGTGTTTCGTTATTGGCTTGCAGCAGCTGCTCGAGCTGATCCTGTTTCCCATCGAGTTCGAGAGCGCTTCTCAAGGCACTTATAACCCAGCTTGGATGTGAGTAACGAATCGCGAGCGATTCTTCTAACCTCTTACCGGCTAAGCACTCAGCGAGTAGTTGATCGAAGCCCATTCGATCGGCGTTGCGCAGTACCGCGTTCGCCATTCCAGCAGCACTTCTCTCAAACACCTTCACAAGCTCAACCGTTTCGTGAATAGCTGCGTGGGCAGGAATTCGCATTCGGAACAGCTGATGCAGTCCCAAACGAATTGCGATTCTCAGTTTCGGTGAGAGGGTCTTGCCGGCGGTGAAGTGGTCGATGAAGCTGTCGTACTGCAACTGCCAGCGGAGTGTTCCATAGCTAAGTTCTTGAATTAGCCCTCGATCGCTGTCGGGAACCTGTGCCTTGGTTAGAAAACTTGGGAGGAGCAGGTTGATGTAGCTGTCGCTTTCGGAAACTCGAGCAAGTAAGTCGATAGCCACCATTCTTGGATTAGGCAAGGCTCACCTCGCCGCCAAGTCCACGAACCCAATCTGCCGCTGCCATGGGTTGCTTACCGGCTGGCTGAACCGTCACCAGCTCGAACTGGGTTCCAGCACCACACTCCAGCAAGATTCGTTCTGCCGACTTGATGACCCTGCCCGGCTGTTGATTCTCCTGCACCCACGAGCTCGATCCCATTGAACGGCTTTCAATAATGCGAATGGCGTTGCCAGCCAACTCACACCAAGCCATCGGCTCTGGATTGAACGCCATTACGGCGCGGTGAACCTCTAGGGCATTCTGGTTTAGATCCAGGCGAGCGGAGCTTCGGTCTAGCTTTGGCGCGTAGCTTGGTTCTCCGGTTTGAGCTTTGGCATCACCGGGTTCACCGACGACTCGATTGAAGAGTTCGATTCCGGCTTCTGTGAACCTAGGCAAGGCAGTCGCCGTTGTCTCGTTGACGCCCAGTTCAATAGGCATCTGGGCTAGTACTGGCCCGGTGTCCATTCCGGCATCGAGCTGGAAAAGGGTTACTCCAGAGCCAACTCCACCACTAAGAATCGATTGCTGCAGTGGGGACGCGCCGCGCCACATTGGCAGCAGGCTGAAGTGAATGTTCCACCACGGCAAAACGTCCAGAGCTGTTTGAGGAATCAAGCTTCCAAAAGCAATGACCAGTGCTAGATCAGCACCTGCTGCCTTGATCTGCTCAAGTTCGGCCTCACCGATGCGCTTTGCCTTTAGCGTTGGAATGCCAAGCTCCGCTGCCTGCTGTGCCACCGGGGATGGTGTGAGGATGCGCTTGCGTCCAATCTCGGCATCTGGCCTGGTTAGCACCAGAGCGACCTCATGGTGCTTGGCGGCGAGCTTGAGCCCCAGCGCGGCATTCTCTGGAGTGCCCGCAAAAATGATTCTCATATGGACACCACCTACAGCGCTCCTGGGTCGTCCATGACGATCTTTAATCCTCGACGTTTGTTGGCTCCAACCAAACGAGCGTTGGTCTTCAGTGCCAGAGCGTTCAGGCTAGCGGAAATCTCAGGACCCTGGCTGTAGCTGAACCGTATCAACGCCGAGGCCTGCTCCGAGAGATTACTTCTCAGCACCACCGCGCCTA
>CAZKLA010000060.1:0-9372 GCA_964553455.1 uncultured Aquiluna sp.
CAGTAAATCACGCTAATATTACTAGAACAGATACAACGAGTTCAGCATCTCCAGCACGTAATGGATCTTTCACTGTAGTTGATTCGGTTACAACAAATGCAAGAGGACACGTAACTGGTGTTAACGTTAAGACAGTTACACTTCCTGATTTTGAAATCGTAAGCATTAGTAAATCGCTTACACTATCAACTACTTGGCAGGACACTGGTATTTCGAGCACCGACCTAGCGACTGGTTCTTACATGGTTCAGATTGAAAGTATATCTGATCACACAGTTGGCGGCGGTCATTACCAAGAATACTATACCGGCGTTATGAGCTGGTTTGCGGGTGGTACTAATTCCGGTGTAATTGATGAAATCACATTACATAGAGCAGGACATGCTCCAAATGCAGGCGTTATTTTCTTAAGAACTCAACGCAATAGTGCTGGTGTATTAAAACTTCAAATCGCTGCGACTACTGCAAACTCTGGTGCATACACATATAACTTCAAGTTCAGAAGAATGATTTGATAAATAAATCAACTAACCTCTGATTTTTGGGACGAGGAATCTATGACATTTAAAGTAAAAGACGGCATAGCTATTGCCGGGTCTACATTTGTAGACGGATCAAGAAACGTTCAAGCTGGAACGATCGACGCTTCAACGGCAACACTTACTGGTGAATTACGAGGACCTGCTTCCTTTGTAATCGATCCATCTGCAGTAGGCGATAATACCGGAACTGTAATTATCAGAGGTAACTTACAGGTTGACGGTAGTACAACTACAATCAATTCCACAACTCTTTCAGTAGACGATTTGAACATTGTCTTGGCTGATGGCGCCGCAAACGCTGCTGCAGCAAATGGAGCAGGTTTAACTGTTGCTGGTTCTAATGCGACATTCACTTATACATCTTCTGATGATCGCTGGAATCTTAACAAGAACTTAAACGTATCTACGGTATTTGGTGCATTAAGCGGCAATGCTACTACTGCAAGCGCCTGGCAAACTTCTAGAACATTAAGTCTAACTGGCGATGTTACAGGGTCAGTTTCATTCGATGGTTCTTCTAACTTTAGTATTACGACTGTTGTAGCAGATGATAGTCATGCACATACTAATTATCTTCCATTAAGCGGTGGTACACTAACGGGACGAACAATCGTTAATACCACAGGTCGAGCATTTACACTTGGTGGTTCTCCCGGTGGAACACCCAATGCTACAATTGCAACACAAACATCATATTTAGAAATTGCAGCTGGTGCAGGCGGTAACACTAACTCAGGCGGTTTAATTTTCCATAATCCAAACGTATCAACATCAGTTTTAGAATATGTTAATACAAGCGCTGATAATGCTTATTTCAATTTTCGCTCCGATGATACGACATGGAACGTTCGCGTCAATGGTAACCAAGTTTGGCACGCTGGTAATTTAACAAATCTAAATCAACTTACTAATGGTCCTGGTTATATAACAGGTGAGTCCGATACACTCGCAACTGTTACAGCACGAGGTTCTACAACTTCTAGTCTTGTTCGCATTAACAATCAACTTCAAGTAGGTCAAAACACCAATGGAACTGCATATATCGATGCATATGGTGGATTCGCTTGGTTTGGCCGAGATAGTAATAGTTCTGGTGTTAGAGTTGATGGATCGGGAAATGTGCGTGCTACAGCACAATTTTCTACTGGAAGTAATGCTCGTCTTGGAGATGGAACTAGTAATCCAGCATCAACTGCTTTTTCTCATACAATTGCAGGAGTTGGCACCAATAGAGTAGTTAACTTTGATGGCAATGGCAATGGAACACCTTCTGTTTGGTGGACTAATGGTTCACGAGCCTATGGTGCAATTGATGCCACAGACCCAGGGCTGACGTTCTGGGCAAACAATGGATCTGCTTGGCAAAAACAAATTACTATGAACTATGGTGTTGTAAACGTTGACACTGTACTTCAGCAAGGTGGCAATCAAGTACTTCACGCTGGTAATTTTGGTAGTTACTCCGTACCTTTACGCACTCAATCTAATTGGAATGATGGTACTATAATTGACGATGTGATTGGCTTAATGGCATGGAAGAATTATGGCAATAGCCATGTAATTTTTGATGCGTCTAATGGTACTGCTCCAAACGGTACTTCTATAAGTAATACCAATCCACAGAATAATTGGACTGGATCATATCCAACACTAATGGGCTGGAATGGCTCAAATACGTATGGCGTGCGAGTTGACTCTTCTCGTGTTGCTGATTCTGCAAACTCACTAAATCTCAGTGGCCACACCATTAGCAATAGTTCCTGGGCTGGGGGAAGTGGTTATCATGGTTATCAATACAACGGTGGTAACTATCGTTTTGGTTTCTCATCTACTGGCGGCGTTGTAGATGTTTATGCAGATGGTAATTTTTATGCTACAGATAGTTCGCATTTAGTTCTTCATGCTGGTAACTACACTAGTTATTCACCTAGTTTAACTGGCTCGGGTGCATCCGGCACTTGGGGAATTAATATTACTGGTAACGCTGATACTGTTGACAGTAGACATGCTAGTTACTTCTATCCAGCAGATACCGATAATGGTTACTCGGCTGGCGACATTAATGGAAATACTACACATCAAAGGCTGTGGGCTCCTGACACCGTTCAGGATATGTTTGCGTTCAATCCTCCAACCACTGTAGAATATTCGACAAATGGATCTACGTGGACAAGCACTTCAATTTCTTCAGATGTATTTTCTGGAAAAATGAATGGTCAATGGGGAGGATTTAACGCTAACGTCGGTAACAATATTGGAGGATGGCGATTTGTTCGATTAACGTGGCAAAATTTTGGATATAGATTCTTTTCGCATTTTACGCTGGCACATAGCACGAATGGACACAGTTTTAATTTAGTATTCTATAAGTCAAGCTTAGATGGATCAACTTGGACAGAAGCATTTAGACAAAATGGAATTAGTTCTTGGCCTGGATACACTGTTACTAAACATAGTAACGTAAGTGGATGGTGGGACACTCGAGATATTAGAATTGTTTTTGAATTAAATCATAATAGTTCTTATCCAGGTAACGCAATTAACATAGGACATATAGGTTTACATGGTTCGTATGGCGGATTTAATAGGCTATTCGATTGGAATGGTTCTAAAGCAGTTACGTTTAATGGAAATATAACAGCTCCAATCTTATACGATTCTAATGATACTGGTTATTATTCAGATCCAAACAGTTCATCTAGATTAAAAAATATTAACGTTGGTAATCAGGGAGGATTGGCTGGTACTACGTATGCTGCATCGTTTTATCATGACACTAGGTATTTGATGGCATTACGTTATAGCAGTGGAGGTTCTAACTATCCATGGTTGGTGCATGATTCAAATGCTTTAATACTTCATTTTGATAGTTTAGGCGATAGATTCGTATTTAATACGTCTGGTAGTGGAAGCGCCACAGGTGACTTTAGAGCTCCTATATTTTACGATTCTAATGATACTTCTTACTATGTAGATCCAAATGGTTCTACAGCAATGAGATCTAATGGTGTCATTATAGCTGGAAATCAGGGATTTCAGTCAAGATTCTATGCTTATGGCAGAAATAGAATTTGGAGTTTTGCCGACGCAGATGCATATGGTATTTCTTATTTCCAAGGGGGAGGTGGATACGGAGGCTCAGATAGCGTAGGTATTCACTTTGGCACTACATCAGCAGATTGTAACTTTATTTTTAGATCTAATTCTGATTTTATTGGAAAAGGTAATATTACTGCATATTCAGATATTCGTCTTAAAACTAATATTACACGAATTGAAAATGCACTTGAAAAAGTATGTAAGCTAAATGGATACACATACGATAGAACTGATATAGAAACATCTCGTCAAACAGGTGTCATTGCACAGGAAGTTTTAGAAGTTCTTCCGGAAGCAGTCACTGGAAATGAAAACACTAATTATTCTGTCGCTTATGGCAACATGGTTGGTCTCTTAATCGAGGCCATCAAAGAACAACAATCGGAAATCGATGAGTTGAAAGCGCTAGTAAAACAATTACTAGCAAAATAAACGCCAATATTTTAGGAGAAAAGAATGGCAATTACTTATACATGGAAAGTTACTTCTGTTAAAACGAAAAACGAAGGTGGTAATCAAGATGCAGTAGTTCAGACTTACTGGACAAAAACTGGTGTAGATGAAGATGGACACGAGGGTACATTCTCGGGTGCTACTCCATTTACTTCAGTAAATGTTCCAAATGGAGACTTTGTTCCATTTAACGAACTCACCGAAGAGATTGTTTTAGGTTGGATTCAATCAGTAGTTACTGGTGGATACGAAGAGCACGTAAATGCTCAAATTCAAAAGCAAATCGATGAGAAGCACAACCCAGTTGTTGAAGCGGCTCTTCCTTGGGCTCCTCCATCTGAAAACCCACCAGCACCAGCGTAATTGATAGAATAAATAATAGATAAAACTATTAGAGGTTATAAATGACAACATCGTCAAGAGCAAGATATTTATCGATTTTAGCAAATACTCTTAACTCGTCTGGTAAGATTACAAGTAATAACTTGTTGTTACCGGATAGCGGTGTTGTTGCTGGAACATATGGAAGTGCTTCACAAGTTCCAATTATAACTCTTGATTCAAAGGGAAGAGTTACATCTGCTTCTGTAACATCAGTCGCAGGTGTTTCTTCCTTTTCCTATAATATCTCAACTGCTCGCTTAACGATCAACACCGCAGACGGTGGAACGTTTAATGCAGACATTACTCTTGCACCTTTTAGTACTACAAATTTAACAGAAGGTACTAATCAATATTTTACTACAGCACGAGCTAGATCTTCTATCTCTGCAACAGGTACTAACTTAAGTTATAACTCAACAACAGGTGTTTTAAGTTATACTCAGGGTAATACAGATACTGTTGCCGAAGGCGCAACTAATCTTTATTACACAAATGCCCGTGCTCGTGGAGCACTAAGCTATACAAGCGGTAGTGCATCATACAATTCTACTAGTGGTCAAATAACAATTCCAAGTACCACTTCTCATATAACAGAAGATGGTAACTTATACTACACCGATGCAAGAGTGCGTGCAGCACTTGCAGCTGGAACCGGTGTAACATATGATTCTTCAATTGGTACGTTCTCAATTGGACAACCAGTCGCAACTACCGATAATGTCACGTTTGCAAACGTAACTGCAACTGGAAACTTGATAGTTACCGGTAACTTAACTGTAAGTGGCACAACTACTACAGTAAACTCTACTACTGTTTCTGTAGCAGATATCAATATTGAAGTTGCACGTAATGCAACAACTGCAGCTCAGGCAAACGGCGCAGGTCTTACTGTAACAGGTCCTACAACTCCAGCAACGTTGACGTATTCATCGGGTGATGATCGCTGGAATCTTAATAAAGATCTAAATATCAATCGTGTTTTTGGTAATGTGACAGGTGCATTAACCGGAAACGCATCTACAGCAACTACTCTTCAAACAACTCGTAGTTTTACTATCACGGGTGACGCAGCATGGACTGTTAACTTTGATGGTTCTGCAAACGTATCAGGTGCACTAACACTCTCTAACTCGGGTGTAACAGCTGGATCATACGGCTCGGGAACAGCGATTCCTGTTTTGACAATCGATTCTAAAGGTAGAGTTACAGCTGCAACTACGAGCGCAGTAACCATTGGTGATGGTACACTTACTGTTTCTGCAGGCGCTGGATTAACTGGATCTGGTACATTTACTGCCAACCAAACAACAAACAACACTATCACTATTAGCCACGCCGATACGTCAAGTGTTGCAAACTTATCAAGTGATAATGCTGGCAATACTTTTATTCAAGACTTGTCATTAACATTTGATACATATGGTCACGTTACGGGCGCAACTGTAGCAACTGGTACAGTGTCAGTTGGTGACGGAGCGATGACAGTTACTGCTGGTGCAGGTTTAACTGGTGGCGGTCAACTAGGTACCGCAAATCAAACTGGCGCTTCAAGTGTAACGGTCAGTCACGCCGATACAAGCTCGGTTGCCAATCAATCTTCTGCAACCAATACATTTATTTCAGGCATCACGTTTGATACATACGGTCACGTTCAAACTATTACAACTGGATCACCTTCTGGCTTCTTAACATCAGAATCTGATACTCTTGCAACTGTTACTGCAAGAGGAAGCAGTCATAGCTCTACTATAACATGGAACGGAAGCGCTGGATCCAGAGCTATCGACTATGCTACTAATGACGGATACGCTTCGATGCGTGTTATTCAAAACGCACAAGCGAGTGGAGTTAACGCAGACGGCATGTACATCGGTTATCAGAATGGAAATTCTGGAATAACTAGAATTTTTGGAGGAGGCGCTGGGTCTGGAGCACTTGAAAAATATTCAACTTATTCACTTGAACCAGGATCGTTTAGATCTCCTATTTTCTACGATAGCAACGATACTGCATTCTATGCCAATCCTGCTGGAGACTCTGAATTCAAATTTACGAGATTTTCAGTAAGCGGATATCCAATTATTGCGCTTAATAACACAAATAGTGGTACTTATGGTTTAATCGAATGGACTGAGTCAGGTGTTCACAAAATGTGGATGGGCATGGGAGGCTCGGCACAATCTTTAGGCGAAAATGCAGCGTATGCTCAAGATGGATTCAGCATTAATCATGATGGATCTGGTGCTTTTACGATTTCAAATCGTGGCGCGTCTAGATGGATTAGACTTTCTACCGGCGAAGAAGGTACTTCTAATTTCCATACGCTCAGCATGCGCAATGGTGACGTAATAGTTAATCAAAATGCTATTACGTATTCGTCTATGGATAATACACCAGTTGTCGGAAGCGCTACGACAAACCGATTACATGTTAATGGTTCTATCCAGTTAACAGGAAATAATGATGCTATTGTGTTTGGACGTGGAACTGCTACATTCCTAAAAGACGAAGAACTTGGATTCGGTTGGGGTGGTGGTTGGTATATGACCGATAGCGATTGGATTCGTGCCAGAAATAATAAAAATGTATATACCTCATCAGGCATTATAAGATCAGACGCAAGTGTTCGCGCTCCCATCTTTTATGATCAAGATAATACAGCATATTACACAGATCCTACTAGCGGATCTCGCCTAGCTCACCTTTATGTTGGTAACGTTGATTCTTCAAACACTGGTAGCTGGAACGCGCGTTTAAACGTTGCCGGATCATCTCATGCTAGATTAGACGTTATAAGCAACAGTGACGGTATCATTACTACGATGTATTCTCACACCGGACAAGGTGTTGGTAGAATGGGCACAATGTCTAATCATCCTCTTGTGCTTATGGCACAAAGTGGCAATGACGGCGGATATGTCTATAATGGATCGTTGAGAAGCCCTATATTCTATGATTCAAATGATACAACGTATTATGGAGACTTTGCATCTACATCTAGAATGAATGCTTTAAGTTTAAACACTATAGCAATTACTTCTGGAATTACAGGTCTTACTAGCGCGCCAATAACTACTCAGTATGTTAATGCTGGTACTACTAACACGTGGTATCCAATGACGTATCAACGAGCTCAGCATAGCGGAGGATATGTCACTCATTTAAACACTGGTTTATATAAAAACGTTTCAGGTTGGGGAAGTGGATCTAGCGGGTGGTATGCTGCAATTGGCGGCAATGATAGCTATCCAACACAATCGTGGTATTTAACATACGATGGTTATATTCAAAACTCGCTAGGAGCAATATACACAAGTAGTTCATTCAGAGCTCCTATTTTTTATGATATTGACAATACTGCATACTTCACAGATCCTGCTGGTAGAAGTCGTCAATCTTCTATAGACTTTGGCGATGGCGGTTATTATATTCATGGCGGTGATTGGGGTATGCGCAACAGCACTCCATATGGTTGGATTCAGTTTGGTCCGGCAAATAGCAGCCATGCGCACATTTATACTGATCGTAGTAATTTTTACTTTAATGCTCAGATTCAGCTCAATGGCGGAAGTCAAATTAACACCAGCGATATTCGTGCTAATATTTTCTATGATAACAATGATACTGGTTACTATATTGATCCAAACTCTACTTCTAATTCTGCGTTACGAATGAGAGGTGGCGCTTTATTCGGACCAAATCCAACTTGGGGTGCATATTTATATGTAGGTACTGATGGTAGAGTTGGCACAAATGCTACTGTCTGTGTAACTAATGGTAATTTACACATTGATGCTCAAGACGGTTATGATATCTACTTGGCAAACTATAATTCTCGTTGGCCAAGAACTCCAGGTCTGTATGATAATAATGACACTGGATATTACGTAGACTTCAACGGAACTTCACGTCTAAATTACGTTGTTCCTAATAGAATTAAACTTGTAAATAACGTAAACAACGAACCTCGTTGGGACTTTAGTGCATATGTAGTTGAAGCACAACACTGGTATGGTAACACTTCCACTCAGACCATGTATCTAGGTGAAAGCAACGTTGTATATATGCCAGATATTCGTCCATACATTATGTATGATCGTAATGACACTGGCTATTATTCTGATCCAGCAAGTACAAGCAGACTAAATTTTGTAAATTCAAATAATCATTACATTCAACCCGGATACATGCTTTATTCTGATCATGGATCTTGGCAAGGTGAATACAATAAAATTCAGTGGCATTCTTCTCACCTGTATTTGCAGAATGCTGGCGGTGGTTATCTTTTAATTCTTCGTCGTGGAGACGGAGGAGAGCGTTTCTGGTGTGATTATAATGGAAACGTTGTTGCATCTGGTAACATTACTGCGTATTCTGATGCAAGATTAAAAACTAACGTAAAAACAATACAACAACCCATAGAATTGGTAAAGCGTTTACGAGGTGTGACATTCGATTGGATATCTACAGGCGAGCATTCATATGGTCTTATTGCACAGGAAGTAGAAGAAGTTATTCCTGAATTGGTTATGGAAAGTGAATCCGGAACAGCAGATGGTGATGAACATAAAGTAGTAAAATCAGTAGATTATTCTAAATTAGTTTCTGTTTTAATCGAGGCTATCAAAGAACAAGACGATAAGATTAATCGTTTAGAAGCTCTAGTGGAAACACTTATAAATAAACTAGGAGAAAAATAACATGGCTGTTACTACTAGACAAGGTTTAATCGATTATTGCCGCAGAGCTCTAGGTGAGCCTGTTGTCGAGATCAACATTGACGATCAACAAGTTGAAGATCGTGTTGACGAAGCAATTGAATACTTTAGACAATATCATTATGATGGTATTGAAAAGGTATACCTAAAACACTTGGTGACTGAAGATGATGTTG
>CAZKLA010000061.1:0-9312 GCA_964553455.1 uncultured Aquiluna sp.
GCAGTATTCACCAATCCCCACGATCCAGATCCATACTTCTTACCATCAAGAAATACGTCATAGGAATCGTCACGACGAACCAATCTACACTGTGTCATTTCATCAACCTCAGGATCATATCGTCTACATCCTCTGTAAACATCATCCATTCATGTATAGGTCTATCGGGATTGTCTTCCAATGTTGTTATACCCCGCTCACCTTCAGGATCTTCCACATACTGAAAGATATTACCAATCTCATGTATTACTTCTTGCAAGGCGGCATTCCATCCACGATTGTACGATGCTCCATCGCTACCTTCGTGTTCTGTGCCGCAGTTCCAACATTTAAACATGGTGACCTCTTATTTTCGCGCCGAACTTAAATGCTCATTTATGAATGCTAGTTTATTCATATTAGACCCATCCCTCTACAACAGTATGAGGAATACCTTCTTCTTTCCACAGTCTAATAATATTGGGATTGTCGTCCCATGCGTATACTACATCGTATGCCTTGCGAATAATGCCAAGCATATCCTTCTTGACCTCGTAGTCTGCACGCTGGTCATTGTTGCCACGCATCATGAGCATGTCACTAGGAACGTTGTGCATAGCAAGCCACCACGCAGTCTGATGCCTCCACATGTGCTTGCGTGCAGTAACGATAAGAATCTTGTGTCCTAGCATATGCGCCACCTGTGCTGCACTAACTACATGAGAATGTGGTGGAACATTAACTGACTCTGCATGAAAAGAATAGAAATCTTTCTTATGATCTACTGGAATAAGATGATGACGAATAGACGACACATCTGCAAGAGTGCCGTCCATGTCAAAGATTACCGCAGATTCCACAATCTCCCTTTCAGAGAGGAGTTACGTTAAGGCCAATGTTTGTCCACTCGCCCTTGATGAACATGTATAGATTGTAGTGGGTATCAGCATAAATGTCAAACTCCTTAGGATCTTCTGGTGGAGTGTCTGATCTATTTTCTACTGCATAATTAACTAACTGCTTAAACTGCTCTTCCTCAGTCATGATTTGCTCCTATGTATTCGTGTGAAAAAGTCCAACGATCAGGGTTGATTTCCCATCGTGTATTGCCTGCGCCATCCTTGCGCTTCATGTGATTCTTGCTAGTAGGCTTCCACAGAGGGCTGCTATCCCTGTACCCGCCCAATCTGGGATGGGCTGTCTTAGCAAAGTAACGCTTACCATTGTCCACATAATGCTGTGCTACCGCCTCACTGATCTTTGGTCCGAAGCCGAATCCCTGATAGTCAGGATGAACGACAAGGCGATGACCGCGATAAGCGTTCTTATAATTACCGTTCGGAGCGGTAATTGCTGAATTGAATGCAACTAACTGTCCTTCCCAGATCCCAACATAACAATGTGCTGATCGGTTGATGTTTCCTGTGAGGTAGTGATATGGAGCGAAGTAACTCCAAATGGAGTAGTGGGCAGGATAAATTGTGAGATCCAGTTGAGGTCGCCTTTGCCACTCCTTAGAAGTCGTCCAAGCACCTTTGTCTGTATCTATAATCCAGTCTGGTTGTAGGTAATCCAGAATATCACGATGAACAGTAGCCACCACAACATTATGTATATTATTCTTACGGATGTATCTCGCCATTGCGGTCGAAGCAGCACAGGCCACATTGCGATCCACAACACTAGTAAACTCATCGATAACAGCATTGTTCTTTATACTCCTCGCCAAATCAGCCCTGAATTGCTGACCATTACTAAGAACCTGATATGGCTTAACCCACTCAGGTACGCTCATAAGCCCTGCTGCTGCAAGGCGCTCGCTTGCCTCTTCTGCACTATCAAAGTGCGAGGCAATAGACATGTTGCTTTCCCAATGTACTTTCTGAGAAGTACCGAACTCTTGCAACAAGGTAGACTTTCCTGTGCCACTAGCGCCAACAATAACGCCAATTCCCCATTGCAGGGGAAGGTCAACAGGGATCTCAAATGGATAGAACTTCTCAGTACCATCAGACTCGTAATCGAATGGTCTAATGAGATTGGCAGTAATATCATCAAGAACCACATGGCTCTGCTTGGGGACGCCCTTACGCTTCAGCGGCTTCCAGTCGCTCATCTTTCCTCCATGATCGTGTGTTCTTGAAGTATATAGCAATGTACACGAATGACGCAACAATAAATCCATATTGTTTTGTAACGATTGAGTAATATACCCATAACGTTTCGGTAACAATTCCGATGGTCCAAGCCCACCATTTCTTTCTACCTGCAAAGAATATGGTTGTAATACCCATTGCAGCAAGAATCCAAGACCACCAACTCTCCATGAGTTATAGATCTATCTGCTCTGTTGGCTCTTTGAATGCAGCGTACTTCATGATGCAGTCCCATGAGCAGAAGTGTGCAACATATTCTGCATACATTGGGTACACACCATCAAAAACTGTGTAAAAGCCAGACTTGGCAGCCATATCAGATTTAGTCCAGTTTGCACACGCTGGACCATCACAATGAATTCCACTAGCCATAATATCTCCTAAAGTGCGTGAGGCTTTGACTCACTCAATGATGCTTGAGTTACACGAACGTACTTTGCAAATGCGGATAGTTCTTCTAGATTAAACGCTCCTGAGTATGAGCAGCCACTTCCTAGGCCGCCCCTGATCTCATCAAGGATGTTCTTTACAGAGCCCTTATATGGGATGGTGGTGCTAATTCCTTCTGCCACGCTCACATTGCCCGTAGCGTCCTTCTGAGCCTCCCTAGAGGCCATACCACGAAAGGCCTTAACATGTTGACCCTGCTCATTGATGAAAACGCTTCCTGGTGCTTCATCTGTACCTGCGAGCAAAGAGCCAATCATGACTGCATGAGCGCCCGCTGCAAACGCCTTAACCATGTCCCCACTATTGCGAATGCCGCCATCTGCAACAATTGAGCATGTATCTATTCCATTAGATCCAAACTCCTCTAGCCACTTATCGCAATCCATGATTGATGCTAGCGTAGGAACTCCGTGTCCAGAGACAATGCGAGTAGTGCAAGCAGAGCCTCCACCAATGCCTACCCGAACTGAGTCTGCACCAGCAGCGGAAAGCCTAGCAAATCCATCAGCAGTGGCAACATTGCCAGCCATGATGTGAACATCATCAAACTTATCTCTTAGAGCCTTGACTGCATCAATAGCATACTTACCATGACCATTAGCAGTATCAACAAGAAGCATTCTTGCTCCTGCGTAGTAAAGAGCCTGTGCCTGCTCCATGAATCCATTGTTTGATGCAATGGCTACGCCAAATCCAAACTGCGCGTCAGCAAGAGCCTTTGTCTTTTTAATCTGATCCTCATAGGACATGTATCTGTGGAGGATTCCGATTCCACCCATGCTTGCCATAGAGATACACATCTCAATATCGCAGACTGTATCCATAGGGGCAGCGATAACTGGAAGACCCAACTTAACAGTTCTGTTTCCAGAACCAATAATCATTGTTGTGTTGACACTATGGCGTGATGGCACAGAACTCCTTTGAGGGACAAGAAGAATGTCATCAAAACACATTGCCAGATCTACATTTGACTTAATCATTATTTACCTCTGTTGTCTGTTGAATAAAAACCCGAACCCTTGAAAGATATGCCAGCAGAATAGAACACTTTTCTCATTTCTCCTCCGCAAATGCAAAGATCATTATACACATCGTTAATGCTATGCACAACATCTTCTTGCTTTGAGCAATTGACACATCGATATGTATATGTAGGCATTACTTATTCAACTTCCATTCAGAATAAGAGTTCGTGTATGGAGCAATCTCATCATCAATGGGGAGCGCAGTCTTGCGAAGATCCTTTGGCTTCATTACTGCTTCCTTGCGAAAGTTACCCTCCTGCTTAATCGCCCATGACATTGCGTTGCCGATGGTTTCACCAACAGTTGTAAATGCATAAGCAATGTCCTGAGGATGTGCTACATCATCATGCTTAAAATAATTCTGCTCATGAAGAGCATCCACAACAAGGTCAGCAAACTCACGGGTGGTCATGTAAAGATTGCTATTGCCAAACTTTGACTTACTCATTTCTTCTCCTTGTGACATTGACACCCACATTTACCGTGGGAAAATTGATATGGACATTTATCGTGATCTTGCGTAATACACCAGCCAGATGGGGTTTCTAGTTGTCTGTCTGGGGTGGGGTCTGGCAAGTAATTTTCTTTCTTTTTAGCCATGATCTAGCCACTGATTATACAAGACAACCTCTTTTTCTTTTAGGCTTTTGTTTTACACGACTATTATATTTCATTGCAAAGAATTATGCAAGATGTTTTTGGGTTAAATAATAATATTTTTCTGAGCAATCAAAAATTATCTGATCTATTTGATCGCTTGAGAGTGTGTCCCTAAACATTCCTCTTCCATCGAATATCGGCTCAAGCATTTGCCTTGATCTACGATCTAAATGGTCATCATTATCTTTAAGATTCTCAAACCATGTTGGGGCATTCTGATAAAAGTTTTTCATGTCTGGTTGGTACGATATTCCAATAAAATCACAAACATTTTTTACTGTCGAATAGAAGTCAGTGATTAAGGATTCATATTCGACCAGCAAAACATTGTCAATTGCTACTGCTTCTAGGCATCCTGACAAATCATTTGAGCATTGATATATTGCAGAATTAAACTCCTGATCTCTTCTATATAGAGAGGCAACAACATCTATTGAGTTTCTTGTCATGCATATAAACTTCGACTCTGGAAAATCTAATTTCATTTGTTCTATGCTAAACAAGTGCCTTGGAGTTTTTTCCACAACAAAGTTAGATTCTATTGACGCTATTGCATTCTTAAAATATTTTTTAGAAAGATTCTTATTTTCTTCTACATAGACGCAAGTTTCAAGTGGTATTAGGGAACATTGATCATGTGATCCTAAGATGGTTGCCATTAACGTGGTCCCACAATGAGAGCCACCTATAATGAAAATAGGCTGTGCCATTTAGAAGCCTTGTGGTCGCCAGTCAGGGCCAACAATGTCAAACCAATACTCAAATCCCTCAACGACGGCTTCTATATCTAAATCGTTTTCGGGTTCTTCTAAATAATGCATTTCATATTCTTGAGAAAAAAGAACTTCGTCTTCAAGGCAATATTCGTTTTTTTGAGTATTGGTATCAGCATCAAAGTATGCTTTTATAATGTAGTTTCCGTTTTCCTTCTCTACTACACGTTCATTAATTAACTCAAAAGACATAGTTTTATTATACCTCATCCTTATTTATTGGGAAAAGGTTGATGTTTATTGCAATTCTGCTGTCATGATCAACAGGGGTAGATGAAGAATGATACAGCAATCCATTAAACATTATGGCGTGACCGCGCTTGGGCTTAAACCTATTCATCAGCGTCAACTTCTTTGGCATCGTATGCTCGGTAGCATTGTGATCTACTTTTTCGTTAAAGATAAAAGTATCTCCGTCGCTATCATTTACATAGTACAAGAATGTATAGTGTGGATTATGAAAATCAACATGGGGATAGTTTAATCCATTAAAAGAATGCCTCGTCATTAGTCCTCCACGAACGCGATGAACGTCAAGTTCTATGGGGAATATTTTAAGCGCTTTGGCAATCATGGGCTGAAGGATAGCAAACAGTCTTTCTTCTGTTTCCCACCCAAATGATGGGGAGTATATCGGACTACCAAATCCGTATTGACTGTTTGCAAAAGATAGGCCATCTGGTAGTTCTATGTCCATGTCTGGCATACCACTAACGTTATCGTCAAAAGACCATAGTGGAACTTTCTTCATATAGTTCTCTATGGTTTCTTGATAGTAGTCTGGAATAAACTCTCCCAAATCCATGACGGTAAACATTATTTTTTTACTCCCCAAAAATAAAGATTGCAGTCTTGCTTATCATAATAAAATTTATGCGAATCAAACATCTTATTTATACTTGTTGTGCCACCAAAATCTTTCTCAGTTAGATTCTTTTGATACTTGCCCTTGACATTTTTCTCTTTACCTGAACTAAAACATCTAACTAAAACAAACTTTGACGAGACTCTATGTAAATTATGAAACAATTCCATATAGTTTTCTTGATGATGTAAGTTATCAATACTTAATGAAACATCAAACTTTTTATCTTCTATGTTGGTTATATCTGTAAAGACATAATATTTGCTGCCTTCAAATAAATGTTTGATCTTTTTGCTATCTGAAAAAGAAGAGTGTTCGCATACGCTAACACCATAGAAAAGGTGGGGCATTCTTTGTTGTAGAGAATATAAATAGTCCATGATCATCCGTAGTATGGGTGCTCAATGTCTGCATCAAGATTCCAAGAAACAATAGTCTTTCTTTTGTCAAAGAAATCTTCTGGACTTTTATGAATCACATAACTTGGAAATATTAGCGTTTGTCCTTCTTTAACATCTGGAGTAAATTCTTCTCTTGTGAATGGATTTATTAGAACTGTCTTGGGTGCATCTTCAGATAATTCTAAATAATAAACATTCGTAAAGTTTGATCCATGAGTGTGCCACCCGTGGCTTGCTTCTCTGAAGTATTGCTGAAACCAGATCTCAGATATTCTAAATTTATTAAAGCCCATTTCTTTTAGAACATTGGACATGTGAGGATTTAGATGTTTTAAGAGAAACTGAACCCATGGCCGCTGCATATCTTTTGCCTCAGGCCAATCCACTTTAGTTATGTTTACTTTTTCTGACTCACTGGAAATAGATCTGGCGCTACTTGATTGCATAAGATTAAGTAAGTCTTGCTTTATTTCACTGTGTGCCTCAAAATCTGCCACAGTATAAACAGAGTCAAGTTTATATTTAGTGATCATAGTCTTCCATTCGTTAGGGATTTATTATATCCCAAAGTGCCCAAGGCGGGATTCGAACCCGCACGCATTGCTGCACCTGATTTTGAGTCAGGCGTGTCTTCCGTTCCACCACTCGGGCTTACCAAGTAACACCAGTATACTTTGGAAGTTGCTGATAGTCAATAGCAAAGTGCTTTTTTATTGTTTTCAAGGATCTGGGAGAAAGTTCTACAGGATCTCTCTCACTAATGTTCAGGTGTTTAAGTGGCACCGCATCGTCTATTTTACATGCATCTAAGACGCTTTGCCATTGTTCATTAAGATAGCATAGATCTACCACCAAGTCAAGATCTCTGTGGCCGTTAAACTGAATTCTTTCATATTGTGGTCTTACGAAATCATGTTCACCAGAAAATATATCTTTTACAAAACCATCTATTCCTGATCCATCGATTTCTGATTGTGCATATGCCTGAACAAAGTATTCTGTATAGGGCCATTGATCTGGAAAAGATCTTGTTCTAAGCATTTCCTTCCAGATTTGTCTATTTATTCTGCCAATGTGGTACTGCACCGCTGTCTGAGAAAAGAAATATAGAGACTTAACGAGATCTACGGGCTCTCTTACCACAGATATTTTTGTAAAATCATTCCAAATTTCTGGCCCCACAAATGACCTAATATCCTGTGCAGTTGAATGCTTCCATAACATATTTTTTCTTACATCGTCAACGCCAAATCTATTATGAAGAAGTTGTTGATATGATTCTCCAAAGTCTGTACTGCCAAGAACGATATCAGACCATTCTAGATATGGCTCTAAAGCGGTTTCAACCGATGTGCCGCCGCACTTCTCTAAATGAATAAAGATAAACTCTCTTGATGCACTTATTATCATAACGTCTGGCTGGAGAGATTTGAACTCCCGACCCTTCGCTCCCAAAGCGAATGCGCTACCAAACTGCGCCACAGCCAGTTAGGACAAATCATACCATGATGGCTCATAAGGCTTAAACAAAAGTTTCATGCCTGCCATCTCTGGCGTCCTGTTGCTCTTTTTATGATTGCACTTTAAGCAAGAACAAACTGTGTTCATCCATGTTGTTTTGCCGCCCAGAGATTTTGGAAGAATATGGTCAACTGTATTTGCTGACTTTCCACAATATGCACACAGACTATTGTCCCTTTGAAATAACTTTGTCTTTGAATATCTAGGCTGAGTCTTTCTCCAACTCAACTTTACATATCTTACAAGTCTAAGAACTAGCGGGACAGGGAAAATGCCAAATGTTTCTTCTTCGTGTGCTTCTTCAATTACAGCAACTTCACGAACAATCATCTTTATGGCGTGCTTGACTGAGACACGATGCAATGGTTCGTATCCTGCATTAAGAACTAGTACAGTGCTCATCTCTTTTCCTATTATACTCTTGGTTGTGGAGCCACGGAGAATCGAACTCCGAATTGTTCCTTGCAAAAGAACTGTTATACCGTTTAACTATAGCCCCGCTGGGAGACTAGGATTCGAACCTAGATAGACAGATCCAAAGTCTGTCGTCCTGCCGTTAGACGATCTCCCATTACGCTCCCCGCCAAGGACTTGAACCTCAATTCCATGAACCAGAATCATGTGTCTTGCCAATTAGACGAACGGGGAGTGGATGGTGAGGGACTTGAACCCCCAACCGCCTGCGTGTAAAGCAGGAACTCTGCCAATTGAGTTAACCATCCTAAAGGCTATGCTGCCTTCTATATTCGTACATAATAATACCAGAGGCAACACTAACGTTCAAGGATCTCACGCTACCAAATTGCGGAATGCTCAGAGTATAGTCTGCGGAATCTAGAACTTCGCTTGGGATTCCTTCCTTTTCTTCTCCGTAAACAAAGATAGAATTCTTTGGCATATCGAAAGATCCAAGGTGACGGTGCTTATATCCCTTTACATTATCTACACAAATGATTGGGCCATCTGGCTTCTGCTCAAGAAACACTTGCCAATTCGCAGCGTAATGAATGTCTTCATAGTGATATGTTCCTACTGCCCCACGCTTATCCCACTGCTTTCTACCAACAAACCAAACATCCTTGCCAGCAAACGCATTGTGATTGCGTACTCCTACAGACTTATTAAAATCATGTGTCATATTAAGAAACACTGATGTAAAGTCTGCGCGATTTGTACTAAGATTGTATTTGATTTCTTCAATCGTCATAAACTTAAATTCATCAATGACGTTCATTGTTTTCCTTTGTTAGTGGGAGTAGCCCCAGAGGGAGTCGAACCCTCTTCTCCTGAGTGAAAGTCAAGTATCCTAACCGATAGACGATGGGGCCATGTTGTGTTGCGTGCGGGATGTTGGAATCGAACCAACCATGCCGTAGGCGACGGTTTTACAGACCGCTTCTCCACCTTGGAGAATATCCCGCTTGGCTGGCATGGGAGGATTCGAACCTCCAACCCTTCGATTAACAGTCGAATGCACTG
>CAZKLA010000062.1:0-2062 GCA_964553455.1 uncultured Aquiluna sp.
GGTCACCGCTATGCCGGCCTGATGGGAACCGGTGCCGCAGTTGAGCTGGCCGAGAAGGCTGCCGAGAAGACTGGCGAGTTGTTGTGGAAAATGCCGATGCCAAGCGAACTTCGCGAGCTATTGAACTCCGAGCTGGCTGACATGACAAACGTGAAGATCGGCAATCGAGCAGGCGGCATGCTGATCGGTGGCATCTTCTTGTCTGAGTTCGTAGCCAAGGACGCTAGCTGGGCGCACCTAGACATCGCATCCAGCGGAAACAATGACTTCGCTCCATACTCTGTTTACCCAAGCGGGGCTACCGGTGTCATGATTCGCACGCTGATTGAAATGGCAAAGCACGCCTAACCCCTGTTGGTATTAGACTTGGTCTGTTTGGCGAGAATTTGGAGCGATTACGATGGCCGATCACAACTTTGACTTGGTAATCCTCGGTAGCGGCAGCGGTGGATACGCTGCGGCTCTTAGAGGAGCACAGCTTGGCATGAGCGTTGCGCTTATTGAGCGTGACAAACTCGGCGGAACCTGTCTGCACCGCGGCTGTATCCCAACCAAGGCCTTGCTTCACTCCGCCGAAGTAGCGGATGTAACTCGCGAAGCTGGGAGCTATGGCGTGAACGCGACCTTCCAGTCCATCGACATGACCGCGGTTAACAAGTACCGCGATTCGATCGTCGAAAAGCTTTACAAGGGTCTAACCGGCCTGGTTTCCAGCAAGAACATCACTTTCGTAACCGGTGAAGGTCGCATGACCGGCCCGAAGACCATGACTGTCAACGGCGAGAACTACACCGGCAAGAACGTTGTACTTGCCACCGGCTCAAACACCAGAACCCTTGGTATCGAGATCACCGGTCGAGTTATCACCAGCGACCAAGCTCTGCAGATGGACTTCGTTCCTAACAAGGTCGCAATCCTCGGTGGCGGAGTAATCGGCGTTGAGTTCGCATCTATCTGGCGCTCTTTCGGCGCTGAGGTGGTCATCATTGAGGGCTTGGACCGCCTTGTTCCAAATGAGGACCCGGCTATGAGCAAGGTGCTCGAGCGCGCCTACAAGAAGCGCGGCATCGAATTCAAGCTTGGCAACCGCTTCAAGTCAGTTTCTCAAGATGCCAATGGCGTAACCGTAGAGCTCGAGAACGGAGAGCAGATCTCAGCCGAGCTGCTGTTGGTTGCGGTCGGACGTGGTCCAAACGCAACGGGCTTCGGTTTCGAGGAGCAGGGCGTTGCGATGGATCGCGGCTTTGTCCCAACCAACGATCGACTACAGACCAACCTCCCAGGCGTATACGCAGTTGGCGACATTGTTCCAGGGCTACAGCTTGCGCACCGAGGCTTTATGCAGGGCATCTTTGTGGCCGAGGAGATTGCGGGAATGAACCCTCTCAAGGTGGACGAGTGGGGCATCCCTCGCGTTACCTACTGCGAGCCAGAAATCGCATCTGTTGGACTAACCGAGGCTCAGGCGCGCGAGAAGTTTGGAACCGACAACGTCTCCACCTACGAGTACAACTTGGCAGGCAATGGCAAGAGCAACATTCTTGGCACTGCCGGAATCGTAAAACTAGTTCGTCAGAACAATGGCCCTGTTGTTGGATTCCACATGATTGGTTCTAGGGCTGGCGAGCAGGTCGGCGAGGCTCAGCTAATTGTGAACTGGGAGGCGTACCCAGAGGATGTCGCACCGCACATCCACGCTCACCCAACTATGAACGAAGCCATCGGCGAAGCTCACCTAGCGCTTGCCGGCAAGCCACTACACGCACACGCATAAGAGTAAAAGGACTAAGTCATGAGCGAAGTTGTTCTTCCAGCACTTGGAGAATCTGTAACCGAGGGAACCATTACCCGCTGGCTAAAGAAAGTCGGCGACACCGTTGCTGTTGACGAGCCATTGGTTGAGGTATCAACCGACAAGGTTGACACTGAGATTCCATCACCAGTTGCTGGTGTGGTTCAGCAGATCATGGTTCAGGAAGACGAGACCGTTGCCGTTGGTGCAGTCCTAGCCATTATTGGCGAGGGAGCAGTCGCCGCTGACGCTCCTGCCGCTCCAGCCCCT
>CAZKLA010000062.1:2162-9303 GCA_964553455.1 uncultured Aquiluna sp.
CCAGCTCCGGTTGCTGAGCCAGCTCCGGTTGTCGCACCTGTCTTGCCAGCACCAGTTGCTGCTGCTCCAGCTCCAGTCACTCCTCCCCCAGCCGCCCCAGTTGCCGCTCCGGTGGCAGCCCCGGTAGCTGCCCCAGTTGCCGCTCCAGCAGCATCCGACAACGAGTCTGACCCTAACTACATCACGCCGATCGTTCGCAAGCTAGCGCACGACATGGGCGTTGACCTTTCAAAGGTTCGTGGCACTGGAGTAGGTGGCCGAATCCGCAAGGAAGACGTTCTAGCCTTCGGTTCCGCCGCACCAGTTGTCGCTGCATCAGTTGCCGCAGCAGCACCTGTGGTCGCATCTCCTCTGCGTGGAACCACTGAGCCAATGTCACGCCTTCGTAAGGTTCTTGCAGAGCGTGCGGTTGCTTCGATGCAGTCCAGCGCCCAGCTGACCACTGTGGTCGAAGTTGACGTAACCAAGATCGCAAACCTTCGCAAGAGCGTTCAGGCTAACTTCGTAGCAAAGACCGGAGTGAAGTTGAACTTCATGCCGTTCTTCTGCCTAGCAGCAGCCGAGGCGCTTCAGGCTCACCCGAAGATCAACAGCTCGGTTGATGGTGACAACATCGTCTACCACGGCACCGAGAACATCAGCTTCGCGGTTGACACCGAGCGTGGACTCCTAACCCCGGTTATCCGTAGCGCAGCATCGCTGAACCTTGCTCAGACTGCACAGCAGATTGCTGAGCTGGCAGACCGCACCCGCAACAACAAGCTAACTCCAGACGAGCTAAGCGGTGGCACCTTCACTCTTACCAACACCGGTTCACGCGGAGCGCTATTTGATACTCCAGTGGTATTCCTACCGCAGAGCGCAATCCTTGGCACCGGCGTGGTAACCAAGCGTCCAGTGGTAGTGACCGATGCCGATGGCAATGAGTCGATTGCGATCCGCTCGATGGTTTACCTAGCGCTTAGCTATGACCACCGCCACATCGATGGAGCAGATGCTTCTCGCTACCTAACCGATGTCAAGGCTCGCCTTGAAGCTGGTGCGTTCGAGGCTAACCTCGGAATCTAGTAGCTGGTATCTCGGGAATTAGTTTCCGAGAGAACTACTTGTATCAGTGATTGTTCGCAAGGAGTGTTGAGTGCCCGAGTTTATTGACCTGGCATTCGCACCCAACTACATCAGCTATGCCGATGCCTACGAAAAGCAACTAGAGATCCATGCTGAAGTGGTTAGCGGCAAGCGCCCAGACACAGTTCTTTTGCTTGAGCACAGCTCGGTTTACACCGCAGGAAAGCGCACCGAAGCAGAAGAACTGCCAATGGACGGCAGCGAATTCGTTGAAACCAACCGTGGCGGCAAGATTACCTGGCATGGACCAGGCCAGCTCGTCGGCTACGCCATCATGCGACTCCCCCAACCAATTGACGTTGTGAACTATGTGAGGTGGATGGAGCAGGTACTGATCGATGTCTTGGCCCGACTTGGAGTGACCGCACAGCGAGTTGATGGTCGAACTGGCGTCTGGTACCTAACCGAGGATGGCTTCGAGAAGGTAGCGGCCATCGGCATCCGGGTAGCCGAGAAGGTAACAATGCACGGTTTTGCCTTGAACTGCAACAACTCGCTGGAGCCATATGAGCACATCATCGCTTGTGGCATCAGTGATGCCAAGACGACAACCCTGAGCAAGATTCTCGGCAGAGATGTAACAGTCAGCGAAGCAGCTAATCTTGTTAGAGAACTGATGGGAGAAATACCAAGTGCCAGAATCTAAGCCTGAGCGCAAGTTACTTCGCCTAGAGGTTCGCAACAGTGAAACCCCAATTGAGCGCAAGCCACCTTGGATCAAGACCACAGCCAAGATGGGCCCGGAGTACCAGCAACTTCACTCCCTCGTAAAGGACCAGGGCCTGCACACTGTCTGCCAAGAGGCTGGTTGCCCCAACATCTTTGAGTGCTGGGAAGATCGCGAGGCTACCTTCCTTATTGGTGGCTCCCAGTGCACCAGAAGATGCGACTTCTGCCAGATCGACACCGGAAAGCCAGCGGATTTTGACGCCGATGAACCAAGACGCGTGGGCGAATCTGTAAAGACCATGAACCTTCGATACGCCACAGTTACCGGTGTAGCTCGAGATGACCTGCAGGACGAAGGTGCCTGGCTTTACGCGGAGACCATCCGCCAGATTCACCAGCAATCCCCTGGCACTGGCGTAGAGATTCTGATTCCAGATTTCTCAGGTCGCCCAGAACTACTGCAGCAGGTGTTTGATGCTCAGCCCGAAGTCTTTGCCCACAATGTCGAAACAGTTCCCAGAATCTTCAAGCGTATTAGGCCTGCGTTCAACTATGAGCGCTCCCTCGATGTACTCACTCAGGGCCGCAAGGCTGGGATGGTGACCAAGTCCAATCTCATTCTGGGCATGGGCGAGGAACGCTCTGAAATCACCCAGGCCCTCCAAGATCTGCACGACGCTGGCACCGACATCATCACCATCACCCAGTATTTGCGGCCATCTCCTAGGCACCACCCGGTAGAGCGCTGGGTCAAGCCCGAGGAATTCATTGAGATGGCAAAGGAAGCGGAAGAAATCGGCTTCCTCGGCGTGCTCTCGGGACCCTTGGTTAGATCCAGCTACCGGGCGGGAAGATTGTGGGCCAAGAGCATGCTTGCCAAGGGTCGCACCATCCCTGCCGACCTACAACATTTGGCTGACAAGCTCGAGTTCGCACAAGCAAGCGCAATTGCCTGAGTAAACTACTGACGTGGCTAAGAAGAACCGTAAATCCCCTGGCAGAATGCGCCAGTTAATCCGCGTTTACAAGATAACCGCGAAGAACGATCCATCATCGCTATGGTTGGCGATCCTCGGATTTCTGCTGGTCTTTGCGGCCAGCTTCCTAGTTGGCTTCTTGCTCAATGGCTTAGGAACGCTTGGATTCTGGCTTTGGATTATCACCGGAACCCTTTCATCGCTTCTAACCTTCATGATCGTGATGTCTAGGCGTGCTGAGCGCAATGCCTACATTCAGATTGAGGGCCAGGCTGGTGCGGTAGGTGCGGTGCTCGACTCGCAGATTCGCAGAAGCTGGCGTGCATCCTCGATGCCAATTGCGGTGAACGCAAAGAGCCGCGAAGCTGTCTATCGAATGATCGGTCCGGCTGGAGTTGTTCTAATCGGTGAAGGTTCTTCGGTTCGCGTACAGCAGATGCTTGAGGACGAGTCTCGTCGCATCGCTCGAAGCGCTCCTGGAGTTACCATCCACAAGCTAAAGGTCTCAATCGACGACGGCATCCGCCTATACGCGCTGCTAAAGACCGTCTACAAGCTCAAGAAATCTCTAACCAGGGCAGAAGTTACCGCCGTTACTAATCGACTGGATGCACTCACCAGCTCGTCAGCACTTCCGATTCCAAAGGGAATCGACCCGATGAAAGTTAGACCTCCAAAGCGCAAGGCTTAACATTCCCGAAACATTTGGGCGATAGATTGTGAGCATTCCGACCGGAATGTCGCTACAAGCACAACCTATTGAGAGGGAACAGCTATGTTCAAAACTGCCTCTGAAGTGATTGCCTACATCAAGGAAAACGATGTCAAGTTCCTAGATGTTCGCTTCACCGACCTACCAGGCGTTCAGCAGCACTTCAACCTGCCGGTATCTCAGATCGACGAGGACTTCTTTGCCAATGGGCAGCTCTTCGACGCATCCTCGATTCGCGGTTTTGCTTCAATTCACGAGTCCGACATGCAGTTGATTCCAGACGTGACCACTGCCTACATCGACCCTTTCCGTATCGAGAAGACTCTGATCATCTCCTTCGACATCTACAACCCACGCAATGGTGAGCTTTACCACCGCGACCCACGCCAGGTTGCTCACAAGGCTGAGCGCTACTTGGCTTCGACCGGTATCGCTGACACCGCATTCTTTGCTCCTGAGGCCGAATTCTTCATCTTCGATGAGGTTCGCTACGAGACCAAGGCCAACACCGCATTCCACATTGTGGACTCGGTTGAGGGTGCTTGGAACTCAGCACGCCACGAAGAGGGTGGAAACCTTGGAAACAAGACTCCTTTCAAGGGTGGCTACTTCCCAGTTTCCCCAGTTGACCACCTAGCCGACATCCGCGACACCATCGTTTTGGAGCTAGAGGCTGCTGGTCTTGACGTTGAGCGCAGCCACCACGAGGTTGGAACTGCTGGTCAGTGCGAGATTAACTACCGCTTCGACACCCTCGTGAAGTCCGCTGACGACGTACTGAAGTTCAAGTACATCGTGAAGAACGTAGCTCACCAGTACGGTAAGACCGCTACCTTCATGCCTAAGCCACTATTCGGTGACAACGGTTCCGGTATGCACGTTCACCAGTCGCTCTGGAAAGACGGCAAGCCGCTGTTCTATGACGAGTCCGGCTACGGCGGTCTATCCGACCTAGCACGCTGGTACATCGGTGGTCTACTAAAGCACGCTCCAAGCTTGCTAGCGTTCACCAACCCAACCGTGAACTCCTACCACCGTCTGGTTCCAGGCTTCGAGGCTCCAGTGAACCTGGTTTACTCGGCTGGTAACCGCTCGGCTGCGATCCGCATCCCGATGACCGGTTCAAACCCGAAGGCGAAGCGCATTGAGTTCCGTGCTCCAGACGCTTCTGGTAACCCATACCTAGCCTTCGCAGCCATGCTCATGGCTGGCTTGGACGGTATCAAGAACCGTATCGAGCCACACGCACCAGTTGACAAGGACCTATACGAGCTACCTCCAGAGGAAGCAAAGAACATTCCTCAGGTTCCAGGTTCACTAGGTGGCGTGCTAGACGCTCTAGAGCAGGACAACGACTACCTCAAGCAGGGCAACGTCTTTACCGACGACCTGATTGAGACTTGGATCGACTACAAGCGTGAGAAGGAGCTAAAGCCACTGGCTCAGCGCCCTCACCCTTACGAGTTCGAGCTTTACTACGGCGTCTAAACGTCATACGGGAAACAGGCGGGCCGAATGGTCCGCCTGTTTTTCTTTAAGCGAAGTGTTTCTCGAACGTGGTTCGAGCCTTGCGAGTGACAGAGAGATAGTGCTGTTCAAGCAACTGCGACTCCCCCGGTTGGTACTCAAGAATTCTTGCCATCGCCTCAAGCTGCCGAAGATCACTGGGTAGCTGATCGGTTCGCTTGTCGCTCGCCAAAACCTCAGCACTTCGACATCTCGAAGCGATTAGCCATCCCGCTGCCAAGCGATCAGCATCCTCGGGAGGAACTTTGCCTAGGGCCTTTAGCGCTTCCAACGCCAGGGAGGTCGAGGTCGTTCTCAGTTCTGAATGGTCGTGTCCAAACTGCAGCTGCATCAGCTGAACTAACCACTCAACATCGGAAATGGATCCACGCCCAAGCTTGAGATGCCTCGCAGGGTCCGCGCCCTGGGGTAGCCGCTCAGTTTCTACTCTGGCCTTGATTCTCCTGATCTCTACCAAGCTCTCGCGGGCAAGATCTTTCGGATAGCGGTATGGGTCGATTAGTGACTCAAAGTCACGCGCAAGCTCATCGGAACCCACCACCACTCTGGCGCGCAGCAGCGCCTGAAACTCCCAGGACTCAGCCCAGCGCTCGTAGTATCCGGCGTAGCCTGACACTGATCGAACCCTAGGTCCGTTCTTGCCCTCTGGGCGAAGATCTAGATCGAGATCAAACTCCAGCAGCGAGTCTTTGCAGACAGCCAACAGAGCTTGGGAGAGCCTCTCGGCGTCCGCCTGAGCGGTAAGCGAATCCGAGCGATAGGTGAGCATGCCATCGGCGTCTGAGCCAAACCCAAGCTCCATTCCGCCCCAGCGGCCCATCGCAATGACCCCAAAATCTAAGTCGGAACCCTGAGAGCGCTTTACGAGTTCAACCATTGTTGCGACATATGCGTCTGTGACTGCAGTTAGCCCTTCAGCAATCTCGGCCATGCTGGTCGCTCCAAGAACCGCAGAGCTGGCGATTCGAAGAACCTCACGTCTTCTCACCTGTCGGATAGCCTCAGCGCACTGATCTAAATCGACGCTTCGCTCAAGGATGGCGAGCATTTCTTCCAGAATCACTGCTTGCTTCTGAGGAACCAGGGAATCTTCATCACTAAACCAGACCGATGAGTCTGGAATGTGCTCGAGCAGGCGTGCGATGAAGGCAGAGGACGAGAGCACTTTCATCAGACGCTCTGCTGCGCCAGAGGAGTCTCTGAGCATTCTGAGGAACCAGTGAGTCTCCCCTAGGGTCTCACTCAATCGACGGAAGGAGAGCAAGGCTCGATCAGGGTCGATTCCCTCGGCCATCCACTTCAGCAGAACTGGAAGTAGCGTCCGTTGAATAACCGCACGTCTTGATACACCCGTGGTTAGGGCTGCGATGTGCGAAGTGGCACCCTTGGGGTCTTTGAAGCCCAGGGCTCGCAATCGGTCAAGGACTTCCTCATCTGACAGCCGAACATCTCCGGGCGTAAGGCTCGCCATAGCTGTGAGCAAAGGGCGGTAGAAGACGCTGTCGTGGAGCGCAGCCACCTCTCCCCTGACCCGCTGCCACAGTTCTAGAAGTCCACCGGCAGGCAGCTGTAGTCCGCGCTCAATTCTGCGTAGCTCTGATTCGTCGCTTGGAATCAGGTGATCTCGGCGAAGCTTGGAGAGTTGAACGCGATGCTCAATTGCCCGCAGGGTTTGGTAATGGTTTCTAAAGGTTTCGGCATCGTGGCGGCCGATTAGGCCGGCATCACTGAGCGCTGTTAGTGCGGAAAGTGTGTCTGGGATTCGCACGGTGTCATCTGTAACGCCGTGGACAAGCTGCAGCAGCTGAGCTGTGAACTCAACATCTCGCAAACCGCCCCGCCCAAGCTTGATCTCACGATCCTTCTCGGTAGTCGGAATAAGATCGAGAACTCGCTTTCGCATATTTCTCGCGTTCTCAACTATTGCTGAACGATCCTGCCTGGCCCATACCAAGGGCTTTATCTGCTGCTCATACAGCTGGCCAAGAGAAGCATCACCAGCGACGAACCTTGCCTTGAGCAGCGCTTGGAACTCCCAATCCTCTGCCCACTTCTGGTAATAGCTCAGGTGCGAATCCAGTCGTCTGACCAGAGCACCAGACTTGCCTTCGGGTCGCAAGTTAGGGTC
>CAZKLA010000063.1:0-9139 GCA_964553455.1 uncultured Aquiluna sp.
CCTGAATTTGTCTGAAGCAACTACGCAGACAGGCCCAGTCACAGTAAAAGTCCCGATTGAGCCTGTGACGCGCTCAACCAGCGAGATTTCTAAATGACGCCTGGGTCTAGGACGAAATCAAACCTAGTCAGACGGACTTCGGGGCTAGCTTAAGCGGCTAGGGCGAAGTCGGCGCGCTTTGTATTGGCACCTATTGTTTTACACAGATCGTTTACGAGATAACTGTGCATCCTCGACCCGCTTCATTCACGCAGACACTGCAGTGTCGAAACCGATCATCCCCATGTTTAGTTGTTGTAGTAACGTCTTGGACTCACCAAGGAGGCAATACTAACAGCAGGAGCTGACAACTTGCTGTGTCAGTATCGCGCGAGCGCCTCTTGAGTCGACAAAACTTGCGCAAATTCACCATCAAGGTTGCCGGCAGTCATCCTCATCACGTCGACTGCCTTTGTCACCGAACCATCAGCGTGAGTCAGATCAAAGGCATCGGTAGCGTCGATTACGAAAGTTGTTTTGTAGCCGAGATTGCCAGCCATCCTTGCTGTGGTTTCACAGCAGCGATTGGTGGTTATCCCGCAGATGACTAAGTTCCTGAAGTTTCGCTTGGCTAACCAAAGGTGTAGGTCTGGGGTTCCGTAAAATGCCGAGTTGACTGACTTCTGAATCAAAGCATCTCTAGCGCCGTCTAGGAAAGGCTCTAGGCTGTTGCCAGGGTTTCCTGAGAACAGCGGTGAGTCTGGATTTCGAGAGTTGTGCTTCACGATTACTATCGGGAGCTTGTTGCTTCTCCAGTGATCGACCAAGCTCGAAATGTTGGCGAGGGCGTCAGGATTGCCGTTACTCCCCCAGGAAGCCTCGCGGAAGCCCTGCTGGACGTCTATAACGACAAGTACCGGGTCAGCGCTCACGGAATTAGTGAGCGTGTGCGCCGCGGCTGTACTCGTAAACGAAGCCGACTATGCCGACAATCGCAAAAGGAACGGCGATGAAGAACAGCCACCATCCCACCGCAAGTGACAAGAACGCAACAGCGCTCGAAGCGCCAAGCACCATTGGCCACCAGCTCCATGGAGAGAAGAAGCCAACTTCACCGGACTCATCATCGATGTTGCCATCTAGGTTGTCCTCAGGAAGAGTTCCGGAGCGCTTCATGCCCGACCAGAGGTAGTAAGCAATAAACACCGAGAGGATTACCAGGAGGCCAATAGCGGCGGTACCGATTGGCTCAACCGCGCCGTACTCGATGTAAGTCCAGATGCCGTAGGCAATGTCCGCAAGCGTAAAGTAGGCGGCCATGACCAACAGGATGACAATGTTGGAACGCATTAGATGCGGCCCTCCTTTGCGTAGGATTCCTTCGCCTCTGGAGCTGCGTACTCCGGGTGGTTCAGGTCAAACGCTGGCGACTCTGAGCGAATGCGAGGAATGGAGTGGAAGTTGTGACGAGGGAATGGTGATTCAGTTGCCCACTCCAAAGATCTTCCATAGCCCCAAGGGTCCTTTAGCTCGGTCTTGACGCCCTTGCGGTAGGTAACCCAGACGTTCCACAGGAATGGAATCATCGACAGCGCCAAGATTGCCGCACCGATGGTAGACAGGATGTTCATCTCGGTGAAGCCATCTTCTGGCAAGTAGGTCGCGTAACGACGTGGCATACCAATGACTCCAAGCCAGTGCTGGATCAAGAAGGTGACGTGGAAGCCAATGAACAGCAGCCAGAAGTGAATCTTTCCAAGGCGCTCATTGAGCATCTTGCCAGTGAACTTAGGCCACCAGAAGTAGAAGCCGGCGAACATGGCGAACACCACGGTACCGAAGACCACATAGTGGAAGTGAGCAACCACGAAGTAGCTGTCTGACAAGTGGAAGTCAAGCGCAGGTGAGGCAAGAATTACACCGGTTAGTCCACCAAACACGAAGCTAACCAAGAAGCCTAGGCTCCACAGCATTGGGGTCTCAAAAGTGATCGAGCCCTTCCACATCGTTCCAATCCAGTTGAATATCTTCACTCCGGTCGGAACCGCAATCAGCATCGTCGTGAAGGCGAAGAATGGCAGTAGTACCTGTCCGGTGACATACATGTGGTGCGCCCACACGGTCATCGACAGCGCGGCGATAGCAATGGTCGCGTATACCAAGGTTCGGTAACCGAAGATTGGCTTGCGGCTAAAGACCGGGAAGATTTCCGAGACGATACCAAAGAACGGCAGCGCCAAGATGTAAACCTCTGGGTGACCGAAGAACCAGAACAGGTGTTGCCAGAGCATGGCTCCACCGTTTTCCGGGTCGAAGATGTGAGCACCAAATCGACGGTCAGCTCCCAGCGCGAAAAGTGCTGCGGCAAGCGGCGGGAAACACATGATTACCAAGATCGAGGTAACCAAGGTGTTCCAGGTGAAAATCGGCATACGCCACATGGTCATGCCTGGGGCGCGCATGGTGATGATGGTGGTGATGAAGTTCACACCACCCAAGATGGTTCCGAATCCGGAAAGTGCCAGACCAAATACCCATAGGTCTCCACCGATTCCCGGGGAGAAGGTGGTGTTAGAAAGCGGAGCGTAAGCAAACCAGCCGAAGCTAGCCGCACCCTGAGGGGTAAAGAAGCCAGAAACCGCGATCAAGCTACCGAAGTTGTAGAACCAGTACGCGATTGCGTTTAGACGAGGGAAAGCAACATCTGGGGCACCAATCTGGACTGGCATCAGCACGTTGGCAAATCCTGCGAACAGCGGGGTTGCGAACATCAAAAGCATGATGGTGCCGTGCATGGTGAAGAGCTGGTTGTACTGCTCCTTGGTCGCTACCACCTCAAGGCCTGGCAGGGTTAGCTGGGCGCGAATAATTAGCGCCATCACACCACCGATAAGGAAGTACATGAAGGAGGTAATCAGGTACAGGTAGCCGATCTTCTTGTGATCGGTAGTGGTTAGCCAATCAACGAGAATTTGGCCCTTTGAACGCTTAGGAGTAAACGCGGTCGGGTTAGTTACCGGAGGAGTTAGTGTGGTTGCCATTTGCCTTATCCCCTAACCCCTGGGTCGCCGCCAGGGAGGTTTTGGTTTCTGTCATACTCGTTTGAAAGCTGTCCTACGTTGCCCTTGGCCGCTAGCTCAGCGATGTGGGCTGCATACTCTTCGTCAGAGACCACCTTGACCTGGAAAAGCATCATGGAGTGATACTCGCCGCAGAGCTCGGCACACTTGCCGGCGTAGGTGCCCTCCTTGGTCGGAGTGAAGTACATGTGGTTGGTGAAGCCCGGGAACATGTCCTTTTTGTACAAGAAGTCGATCACCCAGAAGGAGTGGATCACATCGCGCGAACTTAGGTCGATCTTGACGGTCTTGTTGACTGGAAGATAAAGAGTTGGAAGCGTCTCTGAGATGTTCTCTTCTCGGCCAGTGAACTGGGCCTGGATACCCGAGTAGTAAACCTGCTCGTTGACGTAGTTGAAGTCCCAGCTCCACTGCTTGCCGATAACTTCAATGGTGACGTCTGGGTTCGGGTTCTTGGCCTCGATTGCCTGCATGTCGCGTGCTGTGAAAGCAAAGAATCCAAGTACCAAAATAAGAGGCACAACGGTGAACAAGGTCTCAATTGGCAGGTTGTAGCGAAGCTGCGGTGGAAGGCCGGTCTCGCCCTTGCGTCGACGGTAGACAATCAAAGCCCAAGCCATCAGCGCCCAAGAAACGAACCCAACAAGTAGCAACACGATCCAAGAAGTGGTCCAAAGGCCAATAATTCGGTCGGTGTGGTTGGTAACTCCAGAGGCATCCGGAAGGAAACCGCGCTCTAGTTCGGGGCTGCAGCCGGTTAGCAATAAAACGCTTGCCAGCGAAGTGGCCACGAGGGCTAATCCACGACGATTCTTACTCAATGAGACATCCTTTTTCACAGCAGAATTACCTATAAGTCTAACCTGACCAAGGCTCACTAATGCTGTGTTTTAGCCCTTTTAGCTAAAAGAATCTCCACAAGCACAGCTGCCAGCTGCGTTTGGATTGTCAATTGTGAAGCCTTGTTTTTGGATTGAGTCCTCAAAATCAATGGAGGCGCCGTCTAGGTAAGGCACGCTCATTGGGTCTACGACTACTTCAACTCCGTCGTATGCCACAACCGCATCAACTTCTTCGAGCTGCTCGTCAAAGAACAACTGATAAATCAAACCTGAGCAGCCACCTGGCTCGACAGCGACTCGCAGTCGCAGATCGTCGCGACCCTCTGCCGCCAATAGCGCCTTAACCTTTGACACTGCGGTGTCAGTTAGTTTCACTCCGTGAGCTAGAACATCGGTCATTTTTGCCTCCAAGTAGGTCTCTAGTTTAACTAATCCCGAGAGAGTTGATTCCCGTGTAGCAAAAGCAGTGCCTCTGCCGTCATGGCTCGCTTAAGGGTTGGAAGGTGCTGGGACTCATTCGGCGAGTGCGCTCTTGAGTCCGGCTCTTCTACTCCTGTGACCATGATCTCAGCGTTTGGGAACAGAGCGGCAAAGGTTGAGATGAAAGGGATTGACCCTCCGATACCGATGTTTACCGACTGCTGCGGCCAAGCGGCCGAGAATGCTTCATGCGCCAAGGTCGACCCCCAGCCCTCCTTGGCTAGGTAGCCCGGACCTTTCTCAACTGCACCGAGCTCGATGTGAGCTCCAAACGGCGCGTTGTCCAACAGGTGCTGCTGAAGTAGCTTGGAAGCCTGGGCCGGATCTTGATCAGGAGCGATTCTCAGGGAGACCTTGGCACTTATCGCTGGTTGGGCCGTGTTTGAGGAAAGCGCGACCGTCGGAGCATCAATACCGATGATTGTCACGGCAGGCTCCCCCCAGGTCTGCTGAACCAGCGACTTGGTTCCCATCGGCTTCACGCCATCCAGCAAGCCGGCAAGCCCTGCGAACTCCGCCTGCGACAGCGGCAAATCATCACACTTCGTGGATCGAAGGCCCTTGATAGCAACATCTCCAGCTTCTGTGGTGAGCGATGCCAAAACCTTAACCATTGCGGTCATTGCGTCCGGGAGTGGACCGCCAAACATTCCAGAGTGAACGGCGTGATCCAGGGTGCGGACCGTAAACACCTGCGACACCACTCCCCTGAGGCTGGTGGTGAGCGCTGGAATCTCGGTAGACCAGTTAGCGCTGTCCGCAACAATGATCAGGTCTGCGGCAAGGTCTTCGCGGTTTTCCGCCAAGAAGTTCTCAAATGATTCGGAGCCAGCCTCCTCCTCACCTTCGATAAAGATGGAAACGCCAAGCTCAACCTCACCAGCCAGCTGCTGCAGGGCTCGAATCGCATAAAGGTGGGTGATGATTCCGCTCTTGTCGTCTGAGACACCTCTTCCGAACAACCGGTCTCCCTTTAGGGTTGCGGTGAACGGGTCGGTTTCCCAAAGCGCGCTATCTCCGGGCGGCTGAACGTCGTGGTGTGCGTAGAGCAAGACATGTGGTCGATTTGGCTTGCCCGCGCGTCTTGCGACCACGGCTGGCGATCCCATGTGGCCATCCGGCTTGGGTGCCCTTCGAATCTCAACCCAGTCAAAGAAGTTGAGCTCCTTGAAGTAGTCGGCGACCAATTGAGCGGATTTCTCAAGATTGTCCGCATCAAATGCCTCCCAGGCGATGCCGGGGATTTTCACCATTTCACCGAGTTGGCCGATAGCCTGCGGGAAAGAGTCATCAATGAACTGAGAGACTGGAGTGACCAGTGCTTTGTCTAATGGTTCGGAAGCAAATGCCATAACGCTAATCTAGTGGCATATCTTGAAAGGCGATGATGAGCGAAAACCGCAATCCGGGCGCAAAAAAGGGTCAGCCCACCCCGTCTAGAAAAGAACAGGAACAAGCCAGAATCCGCCCGCTGGTTGGTAATCGCAGCAAGGAGGCTAAGCAAGCCGAGCGCCATCGCATCCGTGAGGAGCGCAACAAGGCTCGCGAAGGCATGATGGCAGGCGACGAGCGCTACCTAACGCTTCGCGACCGCGGACCACAGCGCAAATATGCTCGCGACCTAGTAGACGCCAGGTTTACCGCCGGCGAGATGGTGTTACCAGCATTGTTTTTCGTTATTTTGGCTACGTTTATCGACTCATACACCGTTCAGCTGGTGACCCTGTTTGCGATGTGGGGATTGTTTGGAATTGTTGCCATTGACGCTTGGTTTGTCTCCCGGATGGTAAAGAAGCGCGTTGCCAAGAGGTTTGGAGCCGATCGCCTCGAAGGCGGCCTCGGTTGGTATGGCGCTATGCGTTCGATCCAAATGCGTGCCCTGAGAATCCCAAAGCCTCAGGTTGCTCGTTTCACGAAACTCGACAAGTAAGAATTCGAAGGAGCTCAAAATGCAGCACCGCTACCTAGGAAACTCTGGCCTCAAAGTCTCCGAGATCATCTATGGAAACTGGCTAACCCACGCCTCTCAGGTCGCGGATGAGCAAGCCATCAGCACCGTGAAAGCGGCTCTCGAAGGTGGCGTTACCACCTTTGACACCGCTGACGTGTACGCCAACCAAGCTGCCGAGACAGTTTTGGGCAATGCCCTAAAGGGTCAACGTCGTGAAGGTCTTGAGATTTTGACCAAGGTTTACTGGCCCGTCGCAGCCAAGGGACCCAATGACACCGGTCTGAGCCGCAAGCACATCATGGAGTCAATCAACGGCTCGCTAAAGCGCCTTCAGACCGACTACGTCGACCTTTACCAAGCACACCGATTCGACTACGAGACTCCGCTCGAGGAGACCATGCAGGCATTTGCTGACCTGGTGCGCATGGGCAAGGTGCTCTATGTCGGGGTTTCCGAGTGGAACGCTCAGCAGATCCGAGATGGGCAGAAGCTGGCAAAGGAAATGGGCTTCAAGCTGATCTCCAATCAGCCGCAGTATTCGATGCTCTGGCGAGTAATCGAAGAGCAGGTAATCCCGACCTCCGAGGAGCTGGGTCTTAGCCAAATTGTTTGGTCACCGATGGCCCAGGGCGTGCTAACCGGTAAGTATCTTCCTGGACAGCCAGCTCCTGAAGGCTCGAGAGCCGCGGATCCAGATCTATCGGGAATCATCGAAAAGTTCATGTCCGAGACTACTTTGACTCGCGTGCAGGCCCTCAAGCCACTAGCCGACGAGCTTGGAATCACCATGGCTCAGTTCGCAATTGCGTGGGTGCTGCAGAACAAGAACGTGGCGGCCGCGATTGTTGGTGCTTCAAAGCCAGAGCAAATAACCTCAAACTTGGCAGCATCCGGCGTCGTGATTCCAGCCGAGATTATGGCGAAGGTTGACCAGGTGCTGGGCAATGTAATTGAGCGTGACCCATCCAAGACCAAGAGTCCTGAGGGTCGTCTCTGCTAGTTAGCTAGGGCTCGAGCCAAACGTTTTGGCCAGAATGGACCTTGGTAAATCAGACCGGTGTAGACCTGGACCAGGTCCGCACCCAAGTGAATACGCTCCACGGCTTGAACAACCGAGCTCACTCCCCCAACGGAGATAATCACGTAATCGCTTGAAAGCTCTTTGCGAGCAATCTTGAGCATTTCAATCGACCTTGCCGCGAGTACAGGACCACTTAGGCCACCGGCCTCATTCAACACTGGTGAATCACCTACACCCTCGCGCCTTGTGGTGGTGTTGGTCATAATGACGCCGGTCAATTTGAGATCCTTGACTAGGTTCAGAACCTCCAAGAAGTCGGCATCTGCTAGATCTGGAGAGACCTTAACCAGCACCGGCTTGCCATCGCACTCGTCCAATACAGCTTGCAGAATTGGCCTAAGTGATTCGACCTGCTGGAGATCCCTCAGGCCTGGCGTGTTTGGCGAAGAGACATTGACGGCCAAATAGTCCGCGACGCCGGCAACCAATTTGGTGGTGGCTCGATAGTCTTCGGCGGCATCTTTCGGCTCGACAATGCGACTTTTGCCAATATTCACACCGATTATTGGCAGATCCCGGTGCTCTTTGCGTAGCTTTGCTAGTCGCTTAGAGATAACCTCGGCACCGTCGTTATTGAACCCCATACGGTTGATTAGGGCGTCGTATTCCGGGATGCGGAAAGATCGTGGCTTGGGATTTCCAGGCTGCGCATGGAAGGTGACCGTGCCGACCTCGACGTGTCCAAAGCCAAGCGCGTGCAGTGGCCTGACCAGCTTGGCATTTTTGTCAAAGCCGGCTCCGAGACCTAAACGGTTCTCAAACCGCAGACCCATAACCTGGATGTGCTTGCTTCGCTTGCCGGCCCTGAGAACTCCGACCTTGGAGGCTAGCCGCAGACCAGTGTCGACGATTTTGTGCGAGGTCTCCGCATCAAGCGGCTTGAAGAAGATGTTGAACAGTAGGCGATACAAGTTTTAGCTCTCCCGCAGTTCGGAAATTGCCTGCTCGAAGTCTGCCAGTGAATCCCAAGCCTGGTATACCGAAGCAAAGCGCATAAAGGCAACGTGGTCGAGGTGACGAAGTGGTTCAAGAATGGCCAACCCGATGTCCTGAGCCTCGATCGTGGCCGCTCCCGAGGAGCGAAGCGTTTCCTCGACTTGCTGAGCCAAGAGCGCTAGATCGGCATCGGTGACTGGGCGACCCTGGCACGCCTTTCTAACTCCAGAAACGATTTTGTCCCTGGAAAATGGTTCGGTCACGCCACTGCGCTTGGTAACCATCAACGAGGCAGTTTCAACCGTTGTGAAGCGCTTCTGGCACTCTGGGCACTGTCTTCTGCGACGAATAGCAGAGCCATCATCCGAAGTTCTCGAGTCGATGACGCGAGAGTCGGCATGTCTGCAGAATGGACAAAACACTAGTTACCTCCGGTGAATCTGATCTTGGCGGCATCGCCGTGAGCGCTTAATCCCTCCGCAATAGCAAAGGTATCAAGTTGGTCGGCAACCTCTCGCAGTGCGGACTTTGAGTAGTTGATGATCTGCTGCGGCCTCAAGAAGGTGTGGACACCCAAGCCTGGTCCAAACTTAGCCTGCTCGCCGGTTGGCAGAACGTGGTTGCTACCGGCCAGGTAGTCACCAAGGCTCACCGGTGAGTGCTCGCCCAAGAAGATTGCGCCAGCGTTTGTGATTCGCGAGAGCAAAGCCTGAGGGTCGACGGTGTGAATCTCTAGGTGCTCGGTGGCGTATTCGTTGCTGACCGCAACTGCGGTTTCGAGGTCCGGAAC
>CAZKLA010000064.1:0-9138 GCA_964553455.1 uncultured Aquiluna sp.
GGTGCAATCTTGAACTCTTTTTTCGGTGCGTTTGAGCCTGTCACAATCATTGTTTTCCCCCAAAAATATTAGAAAAATCGTCAGCAATAGCAGACAAAACGGGATTAACCCTACGCTTGGTGGGTAATCCGCAATGAAACCTAATTAGGTCTATTTCTGCCAAAGTCAACATATCACCATCCTCTGCCTTATCTAGTGCTATCTCAAGGCGTTCTTGCTCTTGTAACTGTTCGTTGTAAAGTTCTTGCATATCATCCATAGTCATCTCCATAAGTAAACAGCAATACGCTGTAATATAATATTAAGACAATTTAAGCAAATGTGCAAACTATTTGAATGTGCGTTGTATTTTTGTTAAACTGACTTAATGAAGAAGAAAAAAGTGTTTACCGATAGCCAAATTATCGAGTTACTGGGTGGCCCTACCAAAATAGCCAAAATCTGCAAAATTAGCGTGCCTGCGGTATCCATGTGGAAAAACACAGGAATCCCCGCAGATAAGCTGGTTTACTTAGGTGCTTTGCTAGAACAGGAATCTAAAGGGCTTGTGACCCGCAAAGACTTGTTTCCTGATTCCTACCAGTTGATATGGCCTGAGTTGCGTTGAGCCAAATTTTTTTGTTATACTGTGATGGCAGATTGAACCCTGCTTAGTTTGACCATCACACAAGACCCTATAGGGTTGCTTTGAGCGTTTAGTAAATGATGTGATGGCATTTATTAAGCGGGTTCAACTTAGAGCAACCTTATGGGGTTTTTCTATTTCTGCGGTCACAGTTGGGCGGGAACCGACACCAGCGACTGCGATACAAGTGCTACTGGGGGATAGTTGATGTAACAGCACACAAATAGGTGGCGAAGCTAGTGCCTATTCAACGAACGACTGGCGGGTTCTGTGGCTCCGAAAGGCAAACAGTTTAAGGAATCTAGGATGGCTGGGTTCCGTTCACCAAAAGGCAATAATTATATTTATATATAACTTATAACCTTTAAGTATCATAAATGTTGCATTAATTAACTTATGGGTTTATTTGTGATACATATTAGGGTTTATCCCTATATACTCATGTATTAAGTAAACTTAACCTACAGGCTCTTACAAGGAGAAAAGCATGAAAAAAGCACTTTTAGCAGTTTTAGCAGTTGTATCGTTTGGCGTTGCTGCCCAATACGCTAATTGCTGGCAACAGTATGTTTGCGGTGGTGGTGGATGCCATTGGGTTACTATTTGCCGATAACTTATTTCAGGGGGGAAAATGAAATATCTAGCTGTATTACTATTAACGCTTGGCATTAATGCTCAAGCTCAGACTTATGTCATTACTAATCCGCAAGGTTATACAACTGGCACAGTTCAGGTTCAAGGAAACCAAGCACAAGTGGTTAATAATCAAGGGCAAGTGGTTCAAAACCTGACCATTTACCCTAATCAGATTGTTAGCCCACAAGGTTGGGCGATTGGCACACCCAACTATATCGTACCGCCTAGCCCACCATCGCCACCAAGCCCAAGAGTGTTGCAATGAACGCTGATGACTTTAAAAAACTAGAAGAAATGTGTTCTTGGTTTGCTAATCAGCGTGGGATGTTATGCCGTGATTACGCCAAAGAATTAGCCAAAATCATCGTAAAACTAAAAAAGGCTCAAAATGACCACATTCACAACTGAGGACAGAATCCACGCATATAGCCACTATGTGTTGCTTGATGAACACGGACAGGCGATGCGTTCAGTCAAGACTAAGCACGAAGCTGAAACCTTAATCAAGACTTATACAGATTGGTCGTATAAATTTGTAAAGCATGAGAAACAAAAACTGGATTTGCCCGATGCTCCTTTTTAAATGGATTGGTACTGGTCTTTGCTTGGTCGGTATTGGGCTGACTAGCTTAAATGTATATCCCGCCAACATATTGTTTGGTTTTGTGGGTAGCGTGATGTGGGCTATCGCTGGTTGGAAGCAAGACGATTGGGCGTTATTTTTAGTAGAATTTGCTGCGGTACTCATGTATTTCTTTGGTATTTATTTGTATGTGTTTAACAACTTAACTAAATGGGGGATTTAGTGTGGAATTTGAGAAATTTTGGGAAGTGTGGCCTAAAAAAGTGGCTAAGAAAAAAGCTGAATCTGCTTGGTCTAAACTCACCATGCTTGAAAAGCGAGAAGCTATGGAAGCCTTGCCAAACCACCTTAAATACTGGGAAATCAAACAAACCCACATAGACTTTATCCCGTATCCTGCCAGTTGGATTAATGCCGAGCGGTGGACTGATGTGTTAGACATGACCCCGCCAAAACAAAAAGTGGATAGGTCGTGGATGTTCAGCCAACAAGGAATCGAAGCCAAAGCCAAAGAATTGGGTATTTTGGGTAATGGCTACGATACCTACGACACATTAAAGAAAAAGATTATGCACAGGCTAGGAATGGAAATTGAATGAGCAAGAGCATAAGCATCGCTGTGCTGTGCGTCAGCTCTGTAAGTGGCGAGCAGAATGGGGGTTGGCTAAGTTTAGAGAATACCTATCAAATTACAAACTTGATAGTAAATTACTAAATGACTTTGCTGACCAATGGACTAAGGGTAACAAAGGTAATCAGGGGGAATGGAAATGAATTATCTAAGCGTGTGTAGTGGCATTGAAGCTGCTACAGTAGCTTGGCATCACATGGGCTGGAAACCAGTAGGGTTCTCAGAAATAGAAAAATTTCCAAGTCAAGTTCTTGCACATCATTATCCGCAAGTAACTAATTTTGGCGATATGACTAAATATAAGGAGTGGCAAATTGACGGAACAGTTGGACTTTTGGTCGGAGGAACTCCCTGCCAATCATTCTCTATTGCAGGACTTAGGAAAGGACTTTCAGACCCTAGAGGAAACTTGGCACTTACCTATGTTGGAATTCTTGACCACTTTAGACCCAAGTGGTTCATTTGGGAAAATGTGCCGGGTGTCCTTAGTTCAGGTCAAGGAAGGGATTTTGCAGCCTTCCTCACAGCGTTGGGCATCATCGGGTATGGGTGGAGCTACAGGGTGCTTGATGCTCAGTACTTCGGAGTGGCCCAAAGACGCAGAAGAGTGTTTGTTGTCGGACATCTTGGAAGTTGGAAACCTGCCGCAGAAGTATTATTTGAGTCCGACTGCTTGTCAGGGAATATTAAGAAGAGCAGAAAAAAGGGGCAAGAAACTCCCACCAATTCTCAAACAAGCATTGTCTATGAAAATCACCCATCCGACAGCAGAGTAAGAGAAATGGGTGATGTTTGCCAAACAGTTACAAGCAGTTGGGGAACTGGTGGTGGCAATATACCGTTTGTGCAAAACCTATATTCAATGCAAGGAAATTTAATTGGCAGAGATATTGGCGGCCCAAATGGTCTTGGGGTGTCAGAAAACGAACCAATGTACACCCTAACTAAAACCGATGTTCATGCAGTTGCTTTTACTACAGAACAAACACCAAAATACAATGTAGAACAAGCACTTACGCTTACACAATCAGAAAATAAACATAATCAATGCGTAATGTCATGGGATGCCGAATTAAACCCACATGAAAACAAATCCGGCACTTTAATTCGTGGTGGTCAAGGCGGTAGAACCGATGGGGTTTTGCATAACACCGCAGTTCGCAGACTTACACCAATAGAATGTGAGCGATTACAAGGCTTTCCGGATGGTTATACCGACATCAAGCCAAATAACAAAGAAACTCCTGACGGGCATCGTTATAAGGCATTAGGCAATTCTATGGCAGTACCAGTAATGCGTTGGATTGGGGAAAGGATAAATAATTATGAAAGAGTATGACCCACACGAAGCAATTGACTTTATATTTAAAACTGCACCGCAATACGCCAAAGCAAGTGGTGAACTAGCCCAACTGGAAGCCTTTAGGCACAGTCTAAAAGCCATCAAAATGGCCCAAACAGACGAGCAAAGTCTAGGTGGTCAGGAACGGGAAGCATTGCGTAGCCAAGAATACCAAGACTTATGCAAAGCGATTGGTGTAGCTACAGAAAATAAAGAAGCCCTGAAATGGCAATTAGAAGCCGCCAAGATGCGTTTTGAAGCATGGCGTACCCAACAAGCTAACGACAGACAAATAGAAAGGTTGACCCGATGAGAGAGTTTGCAGAAGTATATCTAGAACTAAACCGTGCAATCAAAGCACTACATACAGCAAAACTAAAGCAAGACCATGTAAATGCGTACTTGATTGGTTGCGATGTAACCGACTTGGCCCAAGAACTTGAAGATGTACTACAAAGAGATGCAAACATTAACTGACTCAGGCAATAACACTTACGAACAAAGGCAGTCGGTCAGGAATACGGCTGAGTTTTTGTTTGAATACTATTGTGCCGAAAAGGAATACGAGCTTAGACGCATTGGTTTTAACGAGAAAAACAATTCCGTTTCTAATTTTTTTCGTCTAAACAAGTGCTTGCGTAATATTCCTGATTATGTGGTCAACACAGCAGACAAGACTTTTGTGGTCAATGTCAAAGGCACGGGCAACTTTAAAGCTAAAGAAATAGCCATGATTCCTGAACTAGAAGCTATGTATGGCTCAAAAGATGCCCCATTGATTTATGCGTTTTGCTTTTTAGGCAAAGAACCAAAACTAATATACCCAAGTAAAATTGTAGAACTTTACAATAAGGCTACCGACAGACAATGGCCTGATGGAGTTATCTACAGAAACTTGGGATTATGAACAAAGCGGAAAAAGAACACTATGACAAAGTCGCTCGGCTCGGCTGTATCTTATGCAGACAATTCGGATTTAAAGACACCCCAGCAGAAATCCACCACATTAGAAGATTTGGTGGGCTGCGAGAAAACGCAGAAGTCATACCGCTATGCCCCGAACATCATCGAGGGAATACAGGTGTTCACGGACTTGGAGCTAAAGGATTTGAGCGTAGATACAATCTTACTCAAGAAGATTTGCTTACCTTCACGACACGGTTGCTCGCTATAAATGAATGAACTTTATTTAGGCGACTGCTTTGAGGTTTTAAAGACTATTCCAGACAAAAGTATAGATTTGGTTCTTACTGACCCACCATACGGAATAAATATTGCTAAATGGGATAAAAATCCAATAGGAGCAGAATATCTACAAGAAATATTTAGAGTTAGCAAAGAACAGATTATATTTGGTGGTAATTTTTTTGATTTACCAAAAACAGAATCTTGGCTAGTTTGGTATAAACAACCATTTTTAAAATCACAAGCAGAATGTGAACTAATTTGGACTTCATTAAAAATAAAGCCAAAAGTTTTGCATTATAGGTATGCTGGTAATTGTGAGGGTTATCCAAATGCTTTAAAAGTTGACTACAAAAAGAAAAGTTATCACCCCACACAAAAACCATTAGAAGTTATGAAATGGTGTTTATCGTTTGTGCCTAATATTGAAACGGTTTTAGACCCATTTATGGGTAGTGGTAGCACAGGAATAGCTTGTAAGCATTTAGGTCGCAAATTTATAGGAATAGAATGTGACCCAAATTATTTTGAAATCGCAAAAAAACGAATAAATAATGAATGATTGGGCTTTATTCTTTGGATTATTTGTGGTGCTTTCACCATTTATAGCCATTTGGATTTGGCTACAACTCTAACGGGTCGAACCCCAACTCATTTGCCACCGCTTTGGCTCGGTTTCTAAAGGTTTTATCGTGCTTAGTCCACGCATGGGTCACGGTATTCCAACGGCTTGCATGAATCATTTCATGGGCCATAGTTCTAATTACTGTATCTAAATGCCCACACCGAGCATCCGAAATAGTAATCACATGGGCGTGGGTTTCCCCATCGTCATATAGATAAGTACCCATAGCGTCAGGGTCGCTATCCACAATAAACTTGATTTCTTCAGGTAACGGTAAATCCCAAGACGCAAACGGCTCTGTGCAGTAAAGCATGGCATAGATGTTTTCGATAATTTTGGGTGTTAGTTTCATACTTCAAGAATCTCGCCCCTAAACATTACTTCATCTTCCCCGTAGGTCATAATCATTTCAGGCATCAATAACTGACCCCTATCCCATGAAGCCATGATAAAGCCCTGACGCCAGTCCTTTGCGTTATCTTCAGTATATTGAAAGCTCTCGTGGTTAATGTCAGCCAAAGTGCCTGTTTGCACACCCCAATAGGTTTTTTGGTCAAAAGTAGAGATTGGGCTACAAGTTAGCACATGGGTGTGACCCGTAAAGATATTACAAAAACTAGCTTGCACATTGTTGTAACCAGCATAACGACCGCCCTTATGCCTGTGTTTAATTACAGTATCCTCATTGACCCAAAACGACCAGCAAGTTTCCCAGTTAGGAAAATGGTACTTTAAGCTAAAGCCATCGACCCCACTAAATTCAGGCGCACGGGCTACAAGAGCAGCTTCATACCGCATATCATGGTTACCTAAAGTCCAAATCAACCGACACCCTGCTGGTTTTACCTTTTCAATGGCATCCAAATGGGTTTTACAGTAGTTTAGTTCGTCTAAAACATTAGGCTTACGGTCATAGTTGATAGATGGGAAACGGCTCAACACCGCCCCGTCAAACGCATCACCATTACAGATAATGGCTTTTGGCTTGAAATACTCGATAAATTTGAGTAGTGCCTTAAATCCTGTAGTAGTTTCGTCTGTAAAGTGGGCATCCGAAAATATGATGACACGCCCTTTTTCTAAATCCATCCCCCGTCTTACGCTATGTTGCGTTGCTTCTAAGCGTTCTTGTAGTTTTTCTTTGCGTTCTTTGGACTTTTGAGCTTCACGCTCTGCGTATTTAGCGGTTGCTTGTTGTTTATATCTAAGGTCTGTTTCTAATGTAATCCCTAGCTTTGTTTCTATTGACCGTCTGCGAACCATTACGGTGCGTATATTTAACCCCATTTGCCTTGCCATAAGCGTTGGGCTTGGGAATTGTCGCCATCGCTCTATAAATTCATCATCGGTCAAGTAATAACCATGTTGATTTTTACTCATATCAAGCCTATATCGTGATAAAGTTAGCCTATATTAACTGAAAAGTGTTAAAAAACAATGCCATACGCCCGAAAAGTAGATGTTAATCAGGCAGAAATAGTAGAAACCCTAAGAAAAGCGGGTGCTGATGTTTACATTTTATCAATGGTTGGGAAAGGAATACCCGACTTGATGGTGTGCTTTAACGGTGAAACTATCTTGATGGAAGTCAAGCGTGATGCCAAAGCAAAATACACCAAAGACCAACTCAAGTTTATTGCGAACTGGAAGGGTGGCCCACTAAGCCGTGTAGATAGCCCCGAAGCTGCACTTAGAGTGATTGGTTTAATTGCAAAGAACGACTATAATCAGTAAAAACAAGGAGTTTGCATGGAAAATTGTTCATTATTTGTAGCAACATTACTACATTCTGCGACAAACACGCACTTTTTCCATTGGAGTACAGACTCTTATTCCAAACATATCGCTTTGGGCGAATATTACGATGGCATTGTGGAGCTAACCGACAGTTTTGCCGAAGCCTATATGGGTAAATACGGCAAACTTACGACATTCCCAAGCGTTTACCACCAGCCCAAAGACCCAATTCGTTACCTAGAATCCTTACAAGCGTTTGTAGCGGATGCCCGCCAAGATTTGCCCCAAGACAGCGAACTGCAAAACCTGATTGACGAGATTGCAGACCTTATCAACACCACAACTTATAAACTTAAGTTCTTGAAATAAAAGGATATTTTATGCCATTAGTTAAATCAGGCAGCAAAGAAGCAGTCGGCAAAAACATCAAAAAAGAGATGGAAGCTGGCAAACCAAAGAAACAGGCTGTGGCTATTGCCCTAGCTACTGAGCGTAAATACGCTAAAGGTAGCCGTAAGTCTAAGTTGGAAGATGCTTACGCTCGTTACATTGAAGAAAAGGCATGAGCCGCCAAGACCAAATCCGTGCTGCAATGGATAAGCACGATAAGCCAATCGCCAAGACTACGAAAGGCAAAGGTCGGAACTATTTATCAACCGAAGAAGGTGCTGGCATGACCGCCAAAGGTCGTGAAGCATATAACCGTAAAAACAACGCTAACCTAAAAGCCCCCGCCCCAAATCCAAAGACTGAAGCAGACAAAGGCCGTAAGGCTAGTTTCTGTGCAAGAATGGGTGGCGTAGTTGCTAAAAGCAAAAACGCTGAACGGGCTAAAGCAAGTATGAGGAGATGGAACTGTGGCTAAACAAGGACTATATGCAAATATCCACGCCAAGCGTGAGCGTATCAAGGCTGGTTCAGGCGAAAAGATGAAGAAAGCTGGTCAAGAAGGCAGACCAACCGCCCAAGACTTCAAAGATGCTGCTAAGACTGCTAAAAAGCCCCGCAGACAAATGATTGCTGACGCTATGAAGGATATGTGATGGTTAATCAGAAGTTAGCTGCCATGCTTAGACTGTTTGACCCACATGGGGCTGATTATGACTACACAACCGCTATTGCTGCTGGTATGCAACCACAACAAGAATCGGGCGAAAACAAAGGGCATTGGGGTTCAGTAGCCCCGACACCTTTGCAATATCGTATGGACTACAACTTGCCTGAAAACTCTTATATGTTGCTAAAAGGTGCAGCACATCCCACATTTCAATTAGGCGTTCAAGGCGAACAAGATAGGGGTTACCAAGTTATGAAGTTTGGTGACCGTTATTTCTCTGTACCGCCCGACTTTATGAGGAAATAAGATGTTTAAAAAAGAAAAGATTAAACCTGAGAACTCTTTGTTGCAACCGCACAAAGAATCTACATTAGAGAAGAACCAAAAAATGCGTGAGCGTAGAAAAGCCATGCTAATGAAACACTTTAATAAGTTTCAAAAGGATATGGCATAAGCCTTCTTTGTAGTATAGAATTACCCTAACTAAATCAATCACTTGAGGAAGTATGGATAATAAAGTATCGAAATCTGTCGAGAACTTGAATCGTGCAGGCAGACCCAAAGGTACGCCAAATAAGACCACAGCCACCGCTAGACAGGCTTTTGCTACCTTAGTAGAGGGTAGTGCCCCAAAAATGGAAGAATGGCTCTACAGCGTTGCTAATGGCATCCAAGACGAAGATACTGGTAAGTGGATAGTTAGCCCCGACCCAAAGG
>CAZKLA010000065.1:0-8885 GCA_964553455.1 uncultured Aquiluna sp.
CCACACTGTGACGATTTTAAGTCGTCTGCCTCTGCCATTGGGCTATCGGGGCAAAACTAAAGGCCCAGTTTCCTGGGCCTGTAGTTAGGTAAGCATCTACTTACCTGGACGGGCTGCCCAGGTTGAGAAGAATAATCGCGGTGAGCGCACCTGCTCCAGCGAAACCATGTCGCGTCCTAGGAAGAAGTTCCAGACCCAACCCGAAACAACGCGAATCTTGCGCTCCCAGGTCGGCATAGCCAAACCATGGTATCCGCGGTGCATAACCCATGCCACAAAGCCGGTTAGACCTAGCTTTCCGGACTGGAACGCACCAACGCCGATGCCTAGACCAGCGACCGCACCCAAGTTCTTGTGAATGTACTCGCGAGGTTCTTCGCCGCGAATGGTAGCAACCACATTCTTTGCCAAAAGCTTGGCCTGGCGAACCGCGTGCTGAGCGTTTGGAACGCAGTAACCGCCAACGCCACCGCCGGAAAGATCTGGCACTGCCGAGACATCGCCTGCGGTCCAAGCGTTGCCAACTGGCTTCTCGCCATCCACAATCTGAAGCTTTGCGTTAGCAGTGATGCGCATGCGGGCATCCAGCGGGAAGTCGGTGTTCTTGGCTACTGGAGCAGCAGCAACGCCAGCGGTCCAGATGATCAAATCAGACTCAAAGCTCTCACCAGTTGAAAGCTTGATTACGCCAGCCTCGGCCGATTCAAGCTGGGTGTTTAGGTGAATCTTTGCGTTTCGCTTGGCTAGGTTGTCGATTACCCACTCGCTGGTGGTTAGTGACACCTCAGGCATGATGCGACCCATGGCCTCGATCAGGTGGAACCGGATCTCATCGAATTCGATCTGTGGGTAGTAACGAAGCAGGTAAGTTGCTGCGCTGCGGAGCTCAGCAAAGGTTTCGATGCCGGCGAAGCCTCCGCCAACCACAACCGTGGTCAATAGGCGCTCGCGAAGCTTTGAGTTCTTGGGAAGAGCTGCTGCGCGCTCAAAGTTACCGACCAGGCGGTTACGAACTTCTACAGCCTCTTCGATGGTCTTCATACCGATAGCGGTCTCGGCGATGCCCTTGATTGGGAAAGTTCTGGTGACCGCACCGGCGGTCATGATGATCTGGTCGTAGTCCAGATTGATCGGCTTGCCACCCTCAATTGCGATTGTTGCCTTGCGAGTCTTGTGGTTGACCTTGGTCAGCTTGCCGGAAACCAGGTTGGTCTTTCGTAGGTGCTGGCGGTGTGAAACCACAACGTGGCGAGCCTCAATCGAGCCGGCAGCTACTTCTGGAAGGAATGGCTGATAAGTCATGTATGGCAATGGGTCGACCAGGGTGACCTCAGCCTCACCGCGCTTGAGCAACTTCTCTAGCTTCCAAGCGGTATAGAAACCTGCGTAACCACCGCCGATGATCAAGATCTTCTGGGCTGGCTTCGGGTTCAAGATTTCCTTCGCCACATCAGGTGGGGTTACGGACTTAGTTGACGCTACTGTCATGTTGCGGCTTACCTTTGGTCTTCTTCAAGGCTCTGGCTTGCCCCTTACGCTTGCGACGCAGAACAATCCAGAGCAACGGTGCAAGGGGTGCTAACAGCCAATAGAGTAGCGGATTTAGCCACGGTTCCGAGTTAGATTGGCTAACTGGCTCCGTGATTTCCTGTCCCTGGATCACCTGAGTTTGCTCCCCGCTGCTCACCGGGTCCGGTTCAGCCGGGACCACCAGTTCTGATTGCTCCTCTTCGGCCGAGGATCGATACTGCTGAATCCAATTGGCTAGCGACCCAAGTGGGTTTTCTTCAGAAACCACTTTTGACTTCAATGCCGCGGTTGGATCAATCAAGCCGTGACCGTAGCTAGCGTCGAATCCTGGCTCACCAAGATCAGTTGCCGAGGAAATCAAACGTTGAATTAGATCATTGGCGTCAGCATTCGGATCGGCTTGGGACATCAGGGCTAGCAGCCCGGTAACCAGCGGAGCCGCCGCCGAGGATCCATCCCAGACTCGATAACTCTCCCCTGGGTATGAGCCCAACAAGTCTTCAGCGGGTGCCGAGATAGCCACCCCTAAACCAGCCGCTGATGCTTCGGCAGGCTCTTTGAGCTTGGTGACTCCGCCGACTGAGACCACTCCGGGAATTGTCGCGGGGGCTGATGGCCGTGAAGATTTGTCCGAGCGATTTCCTGCGGCGGCAACCACAATCACATCGTTTTCGAAAGCGTAGCTAAAGGCATCGTCCCAGCTTTTTGGCCAGGTCTGGGAGTTGCGGGTCAAAGACAGATTGATGATATCGGCATCGTTGTCGACTGCCCACCTCACGGCCTGAGCAATTTGGGTGTCGGTATCGGATCCAGGCACGCCCAATCCAATTGAAATTGAGAGCAGCTTGGCTCCGGGTGCGACTCCAATAACACCTGACTTAGCACTTCCCTGGCCTGCGATTAGTGAGGCAACCATAGTGCCGTGGAAGGCGGAGCTGCCAACGCCCGAGGTCCCCTTTGGAACTCCAACCGAAGAGAAGTCCACACCATCAATAACTGTTCCGGCAAGATCAGGGTGCGAGGAATCAATTCCGGTGTCAATCACCGCAATGGTTACACCTGAGCCATCAAGCTCGGTTTTATCAAAACCGTAGCCCGCTATCCACCAGTTATCAGCCAGGGTGGCGGGGGTAAGCAATAGCCCTAGGACCGCAAGCGCTATACGCACTTACAAACCTCAGGCGACCACTCAAGCGCGGCTAGAGCCAAATCACCGATCGGGTTGACGCCCTTACCCTTGGCAAGAGCATGCCCTACCAATGCGTGCAGACACTTGACTCTGGTTGGCATGCCACCAGCAGAAAAATCGGTGATTTCCTCAACCACCTCAATGGCTTCGCGTTCACTCAAGTACAGCTGGTGCGCGGCCAGATATTGGGCGGAAACGACTTCGTCTTCCTGAACCAGCTGCTGCAACTCGACCATGTACCCAGAGGCCTCGAGCGTCGAAACCGCTGCGGTGGCCGCGGGCTGAGTCAGGTAGTAGAGGGTTGGAAACGGTGTGCCGTTTTCTAATCTTGGCCTGGTCTTCACAACCAAAGGCCTGTCGCAGACACACCTTGCGGCAATCGCAACGATATCCCTGGCCGGTCTTCCCAGCTGTCTAGTGACCTCGGCAATGTCCTCAGCGGTAACTGCTGACTCTGGCATTACTCTTCCTCAGGCTGATCTAGCGCTGCTCGCAGGCCAGATTCGATCAGGGCATCAACCCAGTTTTCATTCGCAGCGGCAACTTCAAGTGAAATCTCATCGGCATTGCGCTTAGCAGCCAATAACGCACCGACGGTCCCGGAGGTGTCGGTTAGGTCGAAGCTCTCGGTGTCCATAACCAGGTAGGAGACCTCCCCCGGCAGCACGTAATAAAGTCGATCCCTAGCTTGGGACCTGATGTAAACCGGGTCCTGCCAACGATCCCGCTCGGCCTGCATGTCTTCAACCGCCTGCTTAGCCTGCTCGATGCTGAGCTCCATCTCGGCGATTTGGCGACGCTGATTCAAGAAAGCTTGAACGTCGGAAGAAATCAAGAAAGTACCGGCGACTATCACCAAGATGATGCTCACGGAAACGCTGTTTAGCTTCACCGCACGCAGCATCAGTTTGCCCTGAGTCAGGGAAACAGGAACCTTTGCGTCTCTTGGATTAGTTGGTCTAGCCATAGCCAAAGAAGTTTAAGTGTGAAAGCTCGGGGAGGCCATCAGCCTCACCCGAGCACTCACGAATTGAAACTATCCCTGGTAGCGAGGGAAAGCGCTGCGGCCGGCGTAAACCGCACCGTCGGCTAGCTCCTCCTCGATGCGCAGTAGCTGGTTGTACTTGGCAACACGCTCGGAACGAGCAGGGGCACCGGTCTTGATCTGGCCCGCGTTGGTGGCAACTGCTAGGTCTGCGATGAAAGTGTCCTCGGTCTCACCGGAGCGGTGCGAGATGATGGCCTTCATGCCGTGGCGCTGCGCTAGTGAAACTGCGTCCATGGTCTCGGTCAAGGTTCCGATCTGGTTTACCTTCACCAAGATTGCGTTACCAGCAGCCAGGTCAATGCCCTTCTGCAGTCTGGTTGGGTTGGTCACATACAGGTCGTCTCCAACCAACTGAACCTTGTCACCCAGTGCTGCGGTCATCTTGGTCCAGGCCGCCCAGTCATCCTCGGCAAGTGGGTCCTCGATGGAAACCAATGGGAAGCGAGCAAGCAGGTCGGTGTAGTAGGCGATCATGTCATCGCCAGAAAGCTGCTTGCCTTCGAAGTTGTACTTGCCGGTCTTCTCATCGAAGAACTCGGTTGCTGCCACATCCAGTGCCAATGCGATCTCGGTGCCCAGCTTGTAGCCGGCAAGACCGATGGCCTCAGAGATTAGCTCAAGCGCTGCGGCATTGTTTGCGAGGTCTGGCGCGAAGCCACCCTCGTCGCCCAAACCGGTGGCAAGACCCTTCTCGGAAAGCAGCTTCTTCAGCTGGTGGTAAACCTCAACGCCCCAGCGAAGCGCCTCTGAGAAAGACTCGGCACCGTGAGGGACGATCATGAACTCCTGGATGTCCACACCGGTGTCAGCGTGAGCTCCACCGTTGATGATGTTCATCAGTGGAACTGGAAGTACGTAGGCGTTTGAACCACCCAGGTAACGGTAAAGCGGAAGGTGGGTGGACTCGGCAGCAGCGCGAGCATTTGCTAGCGATACGCCCAAGATTGCGTTAGCACCAAGCTTGCTCTTGTTGTCAGTGCCATCGATTGCGATAAGAGCTGCGTCAACCAAGCGCTGGTCTGCTGCGTCAAAGTCAACCAGTGCCTCATCGATGGTTTCGATCACGGCACGAACTGCGTTCTGAACACCCTTGCCCAGGTAGCGAGACTTGTCGCCGTCTCTAGACTCGTGAGCCTCAAAGGCACCGGTTGATGCACCGGATGGAACGGCAGCACGGCCGAAGCTGTCATCGGAAAGCAGAACTTCAACCTCGACGGTTGGGTTGCCGCGAGAGTCAAGAATTTCGCGAGCGCCTACAGCGGTAATGATGGACAAGGGTTTCTCCTTTGACAGCGCAGCTGCGCAGATTTAAAAGTGATTTGTAAGAGGCGAAAACGACGCTGTGTTCGAAACCTAATTCTAATGCGATTAGCCGATTTGCTTGAAATCTAGCTGTGCGAGATCTGATGTTGATTCACTCACGATGGCAAACTTGCCATAGCCATTTTCAGCTAGCTGCTCCAATAACGCCTTGAGGTTTTTCGGTCGGAGTTCAAGGCGAACCTGCGAACCGGCAGAGATCAATTGCTGCTGAAGCTTGAGTGCTTGCGCTTCGGAGTTTGGTTCCAGAATCAGTACCACAAGTTCGCTGTCGCTTGGCGAATCCGGAATCAGATCAACAATTCGCTCGATACCAAGTGAGATTCCCACCGCCGGTACATCCGTGCCGAGCCACTTGCCGACCATGCCGTCATATCTGCCACCGCCACCAATAGAGGAACCAGAGTCAGGGTGCTCAATTTCGAAAATAGTGCCGGTGTAGTAGCCCATGCCACGAACCAGGGTTGGGTCAAAGCGGAGTGACTCAACCTGAGAACCCAATTGCTCCCAGATTGGCAAAAGAAGATCCGGGATATCCTTGGCATCAATCGATGAGAGCCACGCTTGCGCGGTTTTCCCGACCTGATCGCCAAACTTTTCGCCCAGCTCCTTGGCAACTCCATCGATGCCGATCTTGTCTAGCTTGTCGATGATGATCATGGCGCCTAGGGAGTCAGCGGCAGCAATTCCTAGAGATTCAATGTTTGCGCGCAATAGCTCTCGGTGGTTGACCCGAATGGTGGCACCCTTGACACCGATTGCCTCAAGTGCCGACAGCGATGCGGAGATTAGCTCCAGCTCGGCAAGGATGGAATCGTCGCCGATGATGTCGATATCGCACTGGATGAACTGGCGATAACGACCCTTCTGAGGTCGCTCCGCTCTAAAAACTGGTCCGGTCTGGATTGCTTTAAACACCCTGGGCAGCTTGGAGTGGTTAGACGCGTAAAACCTGGTTAGTGGGACGGTTAGATCGAAGCGCAAGCCTAAATCGGCAAGCTCTTGGCCCTGCTCTAACGCCTGAGTAAATTCCTCGCCGCGCTTTTGAACCTTGAAGACCAGCTTTTCGTTATCGCCACCCTGGCCCGAGGTGAGCCGTCCGAGGTCTTCCAGCACCGGGGTTTCAATCTGTTGAAAGCCTCTGGCGATGTAGCTATCAACCACGGTGGAAATCAGTCGCTCGCGCTTGAGCTTTTCTTGCGGAAGAAAATCCCGCATTCCACGGGGAGCATTTACTGGGTTGGCCACATCACAAGTTTGGCATAGAAGCAGATAAATCTTTGGTTAACCGCTCATCATTGCTAATCTTCAGAGCAATGTTGGAGTCCGCTCAGAAGCGACCTAGAGGCAGGCCGGTGACCACCGACCCTGCTGCAGTTGGACTGACCGCTCTGAAACTCTTTAATGAGCTGGGGATCGACAAGGTGACTATGGATGATGTTGCTCTAGAAGCTGGCATCTCTCGATCCAACCTCTTTCGCATTTACCCTTCCAAGGCAGCAGTGGTCTGGGGTGGAATGCAGCGCATCACCGAAGAGCTCAAGATTCAACTGGCAAACAATCCAGAAACCTCGGTTGTCAAGCTACTTCACCAGTCTTGGGTTGGTGCGATGCGGGTGTTGGATAACTCGCTAGACACCGTGAGGCTTCGCCTTAAACTCATTGGCTCGTCGCCGGAGGTTTACGGTTGGGGTCACGCCCAGCTGGAAGAAGCACGAAAAGTCCTAGAGGCTGCAATTGCCAAGATCGAGGGGCCAAATTCAGTTAGGCCCAAGATGATTTCCTCAACCCTGATCGCCGCGTCGATGTCGGTGTTGACCTGGTGGGCGGAGTCTGACGACCAACGCTCGGTCACCGAAGTGCTGGACGAGAGCCTTAGCGACTTTGAGTCTATTTTTGCTCAGTATGCCCAAGGTGAATAACGGAAGCTACTTTCGCTAGCTCGTCAAAGTAGCTTTGGTTTCTATCCAGGTAGGCCTGCCTGAAGGCCCAGCAAATCAGATCCGGTGCCCACAGCAACGGCTCTTTCTTGGTCGATAGACCAATCACATTCAAACGACTGGCATCGTTTTGGCCACCGGCAATTGACTTGAAGATCATCTCGTCGTGAGTCTGCATGTAGCCGGGGATTCGCTTTTCATAAACCACGGTGCCGGTCAAATACATGTGCTGCTGAGCTAACTCAACCAACAAACCCCTGATCGCTTGAGCGCGAGCCGCCTCGGCATTGCGATCCGAATCAGGAATTTGATCGATCACCACAATCACCGGCTTGGAATTGCGAGCCAGATAGCTGGTGAACTGGTGAATCTGAAGGCGACCCCGCTCTGACCGCGCTGCCTCGGTGGTGTGCCAGCTGGACCCACGCGCAAGAATTCTGAGTTGCTTGCGAACCTCAAGAACCTTGTCCTTGGGGATCACTGCCGCAGCTATCAGGTAGAAGGAGTCGGGGTTTTGATTTGGGGCCTGAAAGCTCTCGTCTATAAAAGCAAGCGGGCCAGCGGCCTTGGCAACTTTGTCAAAGAGCCTGGGCCGAAAAAAGGGAAACCTAATCGGCAAAACCAATCACCCCGGCATCGGTGGCACTTGAGATTTCGGAGGCTCGAATTTCGACCTGCAGCTCCTTGGTTGCCTCTCGAAGTGCTCGCTCGGGATCTAGACCGGCAGCTCTGGCACTGGCGACCACCGCCAGCAGCAACTTGCCTAGCTCGTCCTCGGTCTCCATTGGAATGGCTGGGCTTTCGGCCAGCTCCAACAAGCCAATCTTCTCAGCCTTGCCCATGACCTTGGAGGCTAGCGCGAGAGCGGGCATGGCCTGCGGGATGCCGTCCAGCACAGAGGTGCGGTTCGGCTTTTCCTTTTTCTTGTGACCCTCCCAAACCTGGACTACATCATCACCGGTGGTGGCCTTATAGGCCTCTTGCTCTTCCTCGGTTCCAAAAACGTGCGGGTGACGGGAGCGCATCTTCTGCTCCATGAAAGCCGCCACATCTTCCAGGTCAAAAGGTTCGCCCATGGTTCCGGTGGATGCCAGATCGGAGTGAAAAATCACCTGGTAGAGCACATCGCCAAGCTCTTCCAAGACCTCATCACGATTGCCAGACTCAATTGCGTCGATCAGCTCGTAGGTCTCTTCCAGGAGGTACTGCACCAGTGAGCGATGGGTTTGCTCGGCATCCCATGGGCAACCGCCAGGTGCTCGAAGCTGGTGTGCTGTTTGAATCAAGCTCTCTAGCTTTTGCAAAATTACCCCTTTGCGAAAATGATCTGCAACGTCTTCCAAAGCCAGTCAACCATCTCTTGGTCTCTTAGAGGTTCGCCACCCGATGAAGTCGGAGATGGCATAGTTAGCAGCTTTGAAGTTTGGAGGTAGCGCAGCCCTGGAATTTGATGGCTCAGCGCTACCAATCGGGCATCGTCCAGCTCAATCGGTGCGAACTTAGCCTGAACGCCCAGCAGGTTCACATCCTTCAATCCCAGACGATTAGCCTGCTGACGCAGGTGAGTCACCTCAATCAAGGTCTTTACCGGTTGCGGTGCCTTGCCATAGCGATCCTCGAGCTCAGCAAAAATGGCATCCAGCTTCGCGCGATCGCTCTTTGCCCCAGACTCCGAGGAAAGCTTGTGGTAGGCCTCTAGTCTCAAGCGCTCGGAATCGACGTATTCCTGCGGAATGCGGGCATCAACCGGCAACTCAAGCTTCAGCTCGGCTGGGCTAGAGATGTCCTCTCCCTTGAATTCGGCCACTGCCTCACCAATCATTCGAAGGTAGAGGTCGAAACCAACACCCGCGATGTG
>CAZKLA010000066.1:0-8866 GCA_964553455.1 uncultured Aquiluna sp.
TAGATAACGCCTGAACGCCACCATTCAGATCCAGGTTTTGCTTCGTGAAGCGGCATGACTAGAGCTTAATCCAGGCAACCTGGTCGTGCTCTAGTACCTCCTCGATGGTCAGGTCGTGCTGGGTGGTGGCCAGCAGCTCACCCTTTGGAAGCGAGATAGCGCTGCCGGTGAAGTTGGCCAGCACTAAGACGCCGTTGTTGATGTAAGCAAGTGAGCTCTCACCGGCGTATTCATCAGCCCAGGTGAGCGAGCCATGGCCCATCTGGAAATCCTTGCGGACCTTTATCAGACGCTTGTAGAGCTCGAGAGTGGATCCCGCAACTCCGCGCTGTGATGCGCGGGCGTAGATCTTGTAGCTCGAGGGCTGTGGCAACCAAGACTCACCGGTTGCGTTGAAGCCAAGCGCTGGCGCATCTGCTTCCCAAGGCAGCGGAACACGGCAACCATCGCGGCCAACACGCTCGCCCTTGGTGCGGAAGTAGGTCGGGTCTTGACGGTACTGACCCTCCAGGGTGGTGTGCTCAGGAAGCCCTAGCTCCTCGCCCTGGTAAATGTAGGCGCCACCTGGAAGGCCGAGCATAAAGGCGCTGGCAGCGCGACCAATACGCTGCCCACGTGCCTCATCCGGCTGCGGGTAGTCAGGCCCAATGCCATCGCCCTGCTTTGGAACTTCGTCATATGCCATGCGGGTGACGTGGCGAATGGTGTCGTGGTTTGAGAGCACCCAGGTGCTTGGAGCTCCAACGCCGCCGAACTCCTTTATGGATTCGTCAACGACCTTGCGAAGCTCTGCCTTGTCCCATGGGCAGGCAAGGTAACCAAAGTTGAAGGTCTGATGGTACTCACCAGGTCTTACCCACTGGGCCATCTTTGGAATGGTCGAAAGCCAAGCCTCGCCACACATTGCGCGATCCTGATATTCATCCAAAACCTTGCGGAATTTCTTGTTGATCTCGTGGACTCCCGGCTGGCCCCAGAACGGGTGCTGGTAATCCTTGAGCTCATCGCTCACGCCGGTCATGGTTGAGTTGTTCTCCACGACATCTGGCAAACCAGGCTCTTTGACCATGCCGTGCGCTACGTCAATGCGGAAACCAGCAACGCCGCGGTCTAGCCAGAAGCGCAGCACAGACTCGAACTCTTCAACTACCTTCGGGTTGTCCCAGTTGAAGTCTGGCTGTGAGGAATCGAAGATGTGCAGATACCAGCTGCCATCGGCAATCTGAGTCCAGGCAGGACCACCAAAGACCGACTCCCAGTTGTTGGGTGGCAGCTCGCCGTTCTTACCCTTGCCCTCGCGGAACATGTACATCTCGCGCTCCGGCGAATTCTTGCCAGCCTTCAAAGCGGCCTGGAACAGCGGGTGCTGATCGGAGGAGTGGTTTGGGACCAGGTCAACAATTACTCGAATTCCCATCGAGGTTGCCTTGGCCAGCATGGCGTCAAAGTCGGCAAGGGTGCCAAATAGTGGGTCGATGTCCTTGTAGTCGGAGACGTCGTAACCGGCGTCCTTCTGAGGAGACTTGAAAAATGGTGAGAACCAGATGGCGTCAATGCCAAGCTCCTGCAGTTCACCCATGCGCTGGGTAATGCCCCTTAGGTCTCCCATGCCATCGCCATCGCCGTCTGCGAAGGAACGTGGGTAGATCTGGTAGATGACGGCAGAGCGCCACCACTCTTTGCCGGGGGCAGATGGAACTAGCAAGTTTTCAGACATGGGCAGAAGCTTATGGCTTAGGTTCAGGGCTTTCTAGAGGCTTGAGGGCGAGTCGCGGCGGGTCTGTAAACGATTACAGTTGCTTTCTAGTGCGGTTGTAAGCGGTTTCGGCAAAACGCAATAAATTCCCTAGAAATAAACCCTGTTATCAACTCGTTATTTATGTAAGCGTTTACAGATTTGACCCTTTTCCAGCTCGATAGTTCACTAGTAGCTGTTTGCGGTACCGCAAATTCTTTTATCAACGAAAGGTAACCAATGAAGTTCACCTCACGTGGCTTTAAGGCTGCAGCTGCAGTCATCGCCACCGCTTCGCTATTGGGTGCGGGTCTTCTGCCAGCTCAGGCTGCTCCAAAGACCATCACCGTTTGGGCAGACGAGACTCGTGGCCCACAGCTAAAGAGCCTGATCGATGGAAACACCACCATCGCACCGGGATATGTCATCAAGGTTAAGTTCTTTGCTTCCCTAACCGCGCTTCAGAGCGCATGGGACAAGGCAACTGCTGCTGGTGGTCCAGACGTACTAACCGGCCCAGCATCGTTCAACGCTGCTGCTAAGAGCGGTAAGGTCCTTCCACTTCTTTACTCGAGGACCGCTCAGCGCGAGATCCCAGCTGCTGCTAAGCAGGCACTGTCCTTCAAGGGCCGCACCTACGGTGTGCCTCTAGATGTTGACACCACCGCTATGTACTGGAACACCGCATTCGGTGCGAAGGCTCCAGCAACCATGGACGAGATGTTCCAGATCTACCAGACCCAGAAGGCAGCCGGCAAGGTTACCGGTGGTATCTGTGCGTTTGACGGCACCTGGGGCGCTCACCCTGTTCTAACTGCACTAGGCGGCGGAGCTTACGGCTTCACCCGCAACAACGCAGACAAGAACAAGGTTCTGATCAACTCTCCTGCTTTCAAGGCAAACGTCAAGAAGTACCTAGTTGGTGCTGACGGCAAGTCAACCGGCTTCCTAAAGTGGGATGGCTGTGGCGACGAGTTCAAGGCTGGTAAGATGCTTGCTGCTAACACCGGTGCTTGGAACCTAGACGGCATCTCTGCCGCAGGCATCAAGTTCACCCTGGGCCCTGTTCCTGGTCTAACCGCTAGAACCAAGGGTGCTCAGTGGGTTAACTACTCTGGCGCTTGGGTTACCTCCTTCGCTCGCACCCACGGTGTTGAGCTAGGTGCCAAGAAGCTAGTTGTTGACTGGATGGCTTCTTCTGCTGGTCAGCTACAGATGTACGCTGCTGGCGACCGCCCACCAGCCAACACCCGCGCAGCAGCTGCTGTGAAGAACGCCAACACCAAGGCATTCGCAACCGCAGCAGCAACCGGTGTTCCTCAGTTCAGCGCATGGTTGGACGACAAGACCGGTGGCTCTAACTGGTACGACACTCTAGGTTCAACTTTGACCAACATCTTGGTCAAGGGTGACGCAGTGGACTCCACCTTGGATGCCGCAGCAGTGATCCTTCGAAAGAACTTCGCTAACGCATCTAAGTAAGTAACATCCAATTGAAGGTGAGGGGGTTGGTTCCCTAGGGAGCCAGCCCCCATCACTTTGGGAGCATTGAAATGGCAAAGATCAAGCAGAGCGTACCGTCGGTGAGGCTATGGCCAATGGTGGCCAAGATCATCTTCATGTCGCTTTTCGCAAGCGGCCTGGGCTACATGATGTATGTGGCATTCCTGGCCGGTGAAAACCTAATCGGCGGCGTGTTGGCGCTGGTTCTGATTGCCTCATTTGTGGTGTACAGCTCCAAGGGCATGGTGCCCCTAAAGTTCCTTTTGCCAGGCATCGTCCTGCTAGCTATTTTTGTCGTCACGCCAATCTTGTACACGGTTTTCATGTCTGGCTTTGTTTACAAAACTGGAAATGAAATTACCCGCGATGACGCCCTAACTCAGATTTACGAAACCGGATATGTTCCGGACGAAAACTTCACCGCCTACTACATGACACTTGGTCGCTACCAAGGCGAGATCTCAGCGCTGCTTACTGAGCAGATGACCTCTGCCGCTTACTTGGGCACCAAGGGCACCGCAACAGTTCTAGACGAGTCTGCTGTCGAGCTTGATGAGTATGGAGTGGCGATTGGCCTGGAAGGTTTTGAGCCAATCAGCTTTGAAGAAGCCGCGACGCTGGAAGCTGAGATTATTGACCTTCGCTTCGACATGGGCGACGGCAAGTTCATCCGCCCGGAGTCGCTAGATGCGGCGAGCCTCACCATTCAAGCCTTCTCAATTGATCAGGCAACTGGTGAGCTGTATGACTCCGTCAATGACAAAACCTATGTCGACAACGGCGAGGGAAACTTCGTCAACAAGGCAAACCCTGACGAGAAGCTTTTCCCAGGCTGGCGAGCATTTAGCCCCTTGGAGAACTACGTTGGCCTAGTTACCGACCCGGTGATTCGCGGCCCATTTATCAATGTCTTTATCTGGACCTTCTCCTTTGCCTTGATCACAGTCGCAACCATGTTCGCAGCGGGCTTGGCTCTGGCAATCGCGATGGACAAGCCACTAAGGTTCAAGCGCTTCTACAAGTCGATTTTGATTCTGCCTTACGCAATTCCAAGCTTTATGTCGATCCTGATTTGGAACGGCATGTTCAACCGTGACTTTGGAGCGGTGAATGAACTGCTGGGTGCTCCAATTGACTGGTACAACGATGCGTTCCTGGCCAAGTTGGTAATCATCATTGTGAACCTCTGGCTTGGATTCCCCTACTTCTACCTAATCTCCTCGGGAGCGTTACAGGCGCTGCCTGGCGAATTGGAAGAGGCTGCGGCGATTGATGGCGCAAGCGCAGCGCAGATCATGGCAAGAATCAAGCTTCCGCTGTTGCTCCAGATCCTGTCTCCGCTTTTGATCGCATCCTTTGCTTTCAACTTCAACAACTTCAACATTGTTTATCTGCTCACCAACGGCGGGCCGATAAACGTGCTTGCCGGCGAGACCGCCGGTGCTACGGACATCTTGATTACCTACGCCTATAAGACCGCATTTGGTTCGGCGGAGCAGAACCTTGGACTTGCCTCGGCAATCAGCGTGATTATGTTCTTGATTGTCGGTGCACTATCGCTGTGGAGCCTAAGACGCTCCAAGGTATTGGAATCGGTGATGTAAATGAAGCGCACAAACTTTAGAGCCGCAGCCTGGCGTCACACCTACGCCTGGATTCTGATTCTGTTTTCGATCTTCCCGATCTACGTGGTTATCGTCAGTTCATTTGACCCAACCGGTGGCTTGGCTTCCTCCAGTCTGTTGCCGCAGCGCTTCAGCTGGAAGAACTACGAAACCCTCTTCACTTCTCCGACCATTCCGTTTATGACTTGGATCTGGAACTCGTCCTACCTGGCCGCTTTGAATGCGGTGCTATCGATTGTCGTTGGTGCATTCTCTGCCTTTGCTTTCTCCAGGCTTCGCTTCAAAGGACGCAAGATCGGTCTGCAGGCGCTGCTACTGATTCAGGTCTTCCCAGCATTCCTAGCGCTAGCCGCCATCTACGTGATGATGGAGCGCATCTACACGGTCTTCCCAAGCTTCGGTCTGGGCAGCCACGGTGGTCTACTGCTCATCTACTTGGGTGGCTCGATGGGCGTAAATGCCTGGCTGCTCAAGGGCTTCATTGACTCGATTCCTATGGAATTGGACGAAGCGGCAAAGATCGATGGTGCGACACCATTCCAGATCTTCTGGCAGATTTTCGTTCCGCTATCGGCTCCGGTGCTGGCTGTGACGGCGCTACTTTCCTTTATCGGAACCTTCAATGAGTTTGTGCTCGCGAGCTTGTTCTTGCAGGACGTAAACCTAAGAACCGTTGCCGTTGGTCTGCAGTCCTTCGTTGGCGCTCAGTTCGGTGCCAACTGGGGCCCATTCGCCGCAGGATCAATTATTGCCTCGGTGCCTTTGGTCGCGCTGTTCCTATTCGCTCAGCGCTACATCATCGGCGGTCTAGTTTCTGGTTCCGTGAAGGGCTAACGGGGTAGTTGAGGCAATACCTGCGATTATTGAGACCAAAGAATCTGAGGTCTGAATTGCGCATCTTGATTTCTCTAGCGGCAGTGCTCGCATTGGCGGGTTGCGTGGCAGCGCCTCAAACCCCGACTCCCTCACCGACTGAGGCAGCCCCCAGCACCGGCATCACGGTTCAGGTTTGGATTGATGAGGAACTCAGCGAGAGTTTTGCGGTTTTTGCCGAGCAGTTCAAAAAGGACACTGGCAACAATCTTGAGGTTGTAGTCAAAGACTTCTACGCGTTGGAGACGGAGTTCCCCGCTCAACTAGCTGACGGTCCAGATCTCGTAATCGGCTCCAATGAGTGGGTTTCAACTTGGGCGGCGAGTGGTGCGATTGCTGAGGTCCCGCTTTACGAATTAGAGCCTTATGAGGCTGTTTCCCAAGTCTTTAGCCAGGCAGCGGTGAATTACGGTTTGCCATACGCCACTGAGAACGCAGCTCTGATCTGCAACTCAGATCGAGTCGGCAGCGCTCCGCGTAATTGGGAGGAGCTAATCTCCAAAAAGGTCAAACTGGCAATCAATCCAGGTGGCGACCCATACCTCCTCCAAGCCGTCCAGTCATCCTTTGGTGTTGAGCTGTTCACTAAATCCGAGGCCGGCGATTACTCAGCTGAGCTAGCCCTCGGCGGTGCTGGCGGAGTTGAGTTCGCAAGCTGGCTCAGGGGCAACGCAGGCGATTTCCCCCAGTTGGATTACACCGCCGCAACAGAGTTTTTCGCAACTGAGCAAACCCCGTGCTGGTACACCGGGATGTGGTCGGTGCCAGCCATCAAGGAGCGAGTCAGCTTCGAGTTGGTGGCCTATCCGCTGCCATCTGCCGGTACCGAACCCGCATCTCCCTTTGCCGCCTCACGGGCATTTTTCCTAAGCAGCAAGGCAAAGAATCCGGATCAGGCAAGTGAGTTTTTAGAGCTGCTTTCCTCAGATTCAGCACAGCAACTTATCTACGAAACAACCGGCCGTCAGCCGGTCACCGATGCTTTTTCTTCGGCCATTAAAGACCGCGTGATGCGAGGTTTCATGGAGGCTTCCAAGACCAGCGTTGGAATTCCAAATGCGGCTTTCATGCAGCATGTTTGGGGGCCGCTCGGTATAGCCCAGGTTCGATTGCTTGGTGCCGAGGGGGAGCCGAGTGAGATCTGGAATCAGATGGTCTCTGAGGTTTCCGCAAAATTGGGGAACTAATGGCAATCAAGAATCTCCACCTGGCACTTCAGCCTCACCACGATGGTTCAGCGCTTTATGTCTCACCTGCTCGACCGGAGCTTGAGGGCAAGGTCAAGCTAAAGATCAGGGTCCACCAGTCGGCAGGTCCGCTTAGGCGAATCATGATTCGACAGAGTGATTCGGGTGAGGGGTTCTTTACTCCACCGCTGAAGAAGCTCTACTCCCGCCGGGGTTGGGACTGGTTTGAGGGTTCCATCACGATGTACAACCCTGAGGTCCACTACCGCTTCTTTATCGAGTTTGAGTCTGGCGATAGCTATTGGCTAAACGGTGTGGGGCTGAGCGAAATTGATCAACCAGACCGAGACGATTTCAAGGTCAACACCTACCGCCGGCCACCAAGCTGGGCCACCGGCAGCGTGCTCTACCAAGTGTTCCCAGATCGCTTTGCCAAGAGCGCTATGTCAGACAAGCGCGAATTGCCAGATTGGGCCATCCCGCAGAACTGGGAGGATGAGGTCATCGGGCAGGGTCCTGGGGTTTCAGAGCAGTTTTTCGGGGGAGACCTCAAGGGCATCGAGGACCACCTCGATCACCTAAAGAAACTTGGCGCAACCATTTTGTATTTGACCCCGTTCTTCCCGGCTGGTTCAAACCACCGCTACGACTCCGCAAACTTCGACACTGTAGACCCGCTGCTCGGTGGCGATGCCGCTTTGAAATCACTGGTTACCAAGGCTCATTCGCTGGGCCTCAAGGTAATGGGAGACCTAACTGCCAACCACTCCGGCGATAAGCACGAGTGGTTCCTGGCTGCCTTTGGCAAGCCCAAGGCCCAAGAGAGCGAGTTCTACTACTTCCAGGATGGAAATACGAAGTATGACTCTTGGTGGGGAGTGCCATCGCTACCCAAGTTCAATTGGGCAAGCAAGGAGCTGCGGCGCAGGTTCATCGAGGGCAAAGACTCGGTGGTTGCCAAGTGGCTAAAGGCACCATTCAAGCTTGATGGCTGGCGCATCGATGTTGCCAACATGACCGGCTGGATTCGCGAGGACTTTTATAACCGCGAGGTTGCTCAAACCATCAGAAAGACCATGGATGAGGTGGGCGAAGACACCTTCCTGATTGGAGAGTTCACCTCTGATGCCGCAGAGTTCGTCGAGGGCGACAGCTATCAGTCCACGATGACCTATGCGAATTTCACCAGACCGGTTTGGCGCTGGCTGGCCGACCCAAAGCAAACCCGAGAAGAAAACCAACTTGGCCCTGGGCGCAGAGGCATTTCAGCTCACCAGTTCATTGAACTTCACAATCAATTTGCCGGCACCTTCCCGTGGCAGCTTCGGATGCACAATCTCAATGCGCTCGATACTCACGACACCGGACGTTTCAAGACCTTTGCGATTGAAGGTGCTCAGCAGGTGGCGGCAGGGCTGCAGTTCACTTTCCCGGGCATTCCAATGATATTCGCCGGCGACGAATTTGGCCTCGATGGTTACAACGGCGAGAACTCCCGAACTCCAATTCCTTGGGACGGCGAGCGTCCAAGTGACACCAGCATGATCGACGTCTACGCCAAGCTGGCAAAGGTCCGAAAGGGCCACCGGGCCCTAGTGGATGGTTCGCTGCGCTTCCTCTACAGCTCCGATGAGGCAATGGTCTTCGTTCGAGAAAACCAGACCGAGTCAATCCTGGTTGTTGCCTCTCGAGGCAGGGATCGTCACATCGAATTCCCTAAGGATGCACTGTCGCAGCCTGAGCAAGCAAAGAACCTCTTTGGCGATGGAGTTCTTCGAATTGCCGGCTCCAAGATTCGAATTGATGCGGGAAAACTAGATTTTCAAATTTGGCGTTTGCCTAGCGCCCATCGCTAGTGCTAATCTTTTGCGGTTGCCTTTTAGGCTAACGCCCCGATAGCTCAGTGGTAGAGCACTTCCATGGTAAGGAAGGGGTCGACAGTT
>CAZKLA010000067.1:0-8540 GCA_964553455.1 uncultured Aquiluna sp.
GAGTTCAAAGCCACCAGCATGTCTAGAGCTTCCGCTCCCCTGACCTCGCCAATAACCAAACGTGATGGCCGCATTCGAAGCGATTGCTTGACCAGCTCGCGAAGTCCAATTTCGCGAGTCCCCTCGGCACTTGCCGGTCTTACCTGCATCGCAACCCAGTCCTGATGATCTATTGCCAGTTCGAAGGTGTCCTCACAGGAGATAAGTCGCTCGTCAGGCTGAAGTTCATTTAGCAGTGCGGTGAGCATCGTGGTTTTGCCCGCCTGGGTAGCGCCCGCTATCAAAATGCTCTGCTGAGATCTCATGGCATTCTCAAGAGTGGTTCGCTGGGCACTTGTCAAAGTGCCGAGCTTCTCGAGCTCTAAAAGTGAGATGCGACCCGAGCGAAACTTACGAATGTTGAGTGCCCAAAAATCTTTGGTTAGCTCTGGAATAACCACGTGGAGTCGTGAGCCATCTGGCAGGTTGGCGTCAACATATGGAGTTAGTCGGTCGACCCGTCTGCCGGAGTGGCCGAGCATTCGCAAGGTGATGTTGCGAATTTGATTAGCTGAAAGCTCAAGATCTATTACGTGGTGTCGGTCAGAAAAGAAGTGAAGCTGATTTGGCCGATTTATCCAGATTTCCTCAATGGTCGGATCATCTAGGAATGGCTGCAGCGCGCCATAGCCGGCTAGCTCTTGCCTTGCCAATACTTGTAGTTCGGCTTCTTCGATAGGGCCGGAGGCGCATTCGGCCAGTTCATCAACTGCGAGCAAAATAGCTTGGTCAACACCGGCATCTTTGGAAACCGCGAACTCTCTGGCTCGCCTAACTAAATGACTCAGGGTCGACATGGTGGAAGTTTTTCAACCCCTAGATTTTCCTGCTTGGGGTTTTCCACAGCCGGAAAAATCCGCTAAGCTATCTCAGTTCCATGCGGGTGTGGCGAAATTGGCAGACGCACCAGATTTAGGTTCTGGCGCCGAGAGGCGTGGGGGTTCAAGTCCCTTCACCCGCACAAGAAAAAACCCCTGAGATTACTCTCAGGGGTTTTCTTTTTTGGCTTTAGCTCTTAGTGACCTCTACCGTGTTGGTGTTGTGGTCAATCGAGAAACGATATGGTCCGCGGTGAAGCACCTCGACGCCATTGCCGCCCTCGGACTCGATTCCAAGCTTCGCAGCGATCTCGGAGAAGAATTTTTTCTGGGATTCGAGCTCCAGCTCGGTGCCCTGATACCAGGCGGTTGAGGAGGCCAGGTCACGCTTCGCGATAGCCACCGATCCATCGACATCGCTGCCTTGGAATGAGGCCACCATTTCGGCACCGTTGAGCCTTGATAGCTCAGACCACAAAGTAGCGCTCATGCCATTCGAAAGCTTTAGCGAGGTCTCGGGGCGAAGCGGGTAGAACTCTTCGACATAGACACCGATGACGTCCTTGACCAGATTGCCACCGTAGCCACCGAGCTTCACGCGACCGGTGCGGCTGGAGATATTGGAGTAGTAACCAACCACCAAGTTGCCGCCGGAGGTTGCGTACTCGGTGAAGGTCTTCTCCTCTTTATCGCTGAGCATGTGAACCATTGGCATCAGCACTAGCTCATACTGCTTGAGGGTCGCAAGATCTGCGTAAGCAGGGACGAAGTCCACCTGAATACCAAGCTCCCACATTGCGCGGTACCACTTGGCGACAGTGTCCGGGTAGCTCATGTCCTCGGTTGGCATATTCGCCTGCATCATGACCCAGAACTGCTCGTAGTCATAAACCATCGCAACCTTGGCGCGGTTGGTCTCGTGAGCAGAAATACCAGGGTGGGCTTTGAGCATTGCGCCAAGCTCACTGATCTCGCGGAAGACGCGGGTGTCCTCACCGGCGTGCGGAACCATTGCCGAGTGGAAGCGCTCGGAGCCAGCCTGGCCCTGACGCCACTGGAAGTACATAACTCCCTGCGAGCCACGCGCCACAAAGCTCATTGAGTTGCGCTTTTCCTGACCCGGGGTCTTCGCGTAGTTGCGTGGCTGCCAGTTCACTGCCGAAGAGCTGTGCTCCATTAGCAGCCACTGCTTGCCATTGGCAAATGCGCGAGTCAGGTCTGCCTGCTGAGCTAGGTCAATGTGGTTCAGCGGATCGTGCTGGGCTAGGTAGTGGTCGGTAGAGACAAAGTCGACCTCTTGGCTCCATGCGAAGTAATCCATCGCGTAGGTGAACTTCATCGACATGAAGTTGGTGGTGACTGGGTTTTTCTTGTCGTACTTCTTGATGATGTCGCGTTCCATCTTGAAAAGCTCTAGCGTCACATCCGAAGAGAAGCGCTTGAAGTCAAGCTGCTGCCCTGGGTTTGGGTGGGTGCCATCTGGGGTGCGCTTTGGCACCACGATTTCCTTCCACTTGTAGTAGCGCTGTGACCAGAAGTCGGTGCCCCAGGCATGGTTTAGATCTTCGATTGAGTCGTACTTCTTCTTTAGCCAGTCCACAAACGCTGATCGAGAGTTGTCGCAGTAGCAGTAGGGAGCGTGGCAACCGTACTCATTGTTCACGTGCCACATCACAACCGCAGGGTGATTGGCGTAACGCTTGGCAATCTTCTCCACCAGGGCAGCCGCCTTCTTGCGGTAAACCGGGCTGGCAGCGCAGTACTGCTGGCGACCACCGTGGGCCAGGCGAACACCATCAAAGTTCACTGGAAGCACCTCTGGGTATGCCAAGGTCATCCAAGCCGGCGGAGAAGCGGTGGCAGTTGCCATGTCGATGCTGATGCCGCCCTTGTGCAGAAGCTCAACCACCTCGTCAAGCCAGGCAAAGTCATACTTACCCTCGGAAGGCTCAAGCTTCGCCCAGGAGAAGATGCCCAGTGAGACCAGGTTTACCCCGGCCTTCTGCATCAATTCAATATCCTGTTTCCAAACGGACTTATCCCACTGCTCTGGGTTGTAGTCGCCTCCGAAGTGGAGCTTTTGTAGGTTCAGCATTTAGATTGCCTCTATCTCTATTAGGAACGCATTGTCAGGGAACAAGATTGGGGCTCGAAGGCCCATGTTGTGAAGCGCGCTGCCAGTAAGCTCAACGCCCTCAAGCCAGCTCACCTGCGCGCGCTGTAGGAACTTTGGCTCTCCCGCCGGGAAGACTGCCCGCACGCGGTAGCTCAGGTTTTCACTCAGGCCAGCAAATCGAATTCCGGCAGGTCGGGAACCGCTCTGAGTGCCGAGCGCTGCGTAGGCGAAGATTGCCCTGCGCTGATCCTTAGAAACCACGCCGTGCACAAAACTTTGCTCATCCGCTCGGTCAACTCGAACCATGTTTCCCGAGTGTAGGAGGTCACGATTTAGCTTGTAGTACTTTGCCCAGCTCTCAAGCTGAACTAATTCCGCCTCGGTGCACTGGGTGATGTCCCACTCCAAACCGGCGTGACCAAACAGTGCGGTTACCGCCCTAAAGGAGAGCTCGTGAACTCGCAAAGTGGTGTGAGATTTGGTAGGTCCGATGTGTGAACCCAGCAGCTCGGGAGGGATAGCAAACTGGGTGTAGCGCTGGATGCGCTGACGATCGGCAGCATCGTTGCAGTCTGAGGTCCAGAAGCGATCGGCATGCTGCGCCATGCCAAGGTCAATGCGGCCACCGCCGGAGGCGCAGGATTCAATCTCAAGTCCTGGGTGACGCTGCTTTAGCTCATCGAAGAATCGATATATGGCCTCGGTCTGCTTGTGAACAGCTGGCACATCGCCGCTGGCTGGGTCAATCAGGAACTTGTTGTGATCCCACTTGATATAGGCAATCTTGTTCTCGGAGAGCACCTTGTCGACCTGAGACATCAGGTGCTGGAAGGCAGCTGGATTTGTGATATCCAAAACGTGCTGGTGACGACCCTCTGGTGGCACGCGGTCGCCGACTTTCAGAATCCAATCTGGGTGTGCCCGATAGACATCAGAGTCGGCATTGAGCATCTCGCCCTCAAACCAAAGACCAAACTCCATGCCGCAGGCATGAACCTTTTCAATCAGAAGACCTAGGCCATTTGGCCAAACATCTTCTGACACCACCCAGTCACCCAGACCCTTTAGGTCATCTCTGCGAGATCCAAACCAGCCATCATCGAGCACAAAGCGTTCAACACCAATCCGCTGCGCCACCTCGGCAAGCTGGGAGAGCTTCTCGAGATTGTGGTCGAAGTAGACCGCTTCCCAAACGTTCAAGGTAAGTGGTCTTGGGCGAATGTTGGTCGGATGGTTTGGCCTTGCGCGCAGCCAAGAGTAAATCCGGTTGGTGGTGCCATCGATGCCCGCTGCGGAATAGACCGCAGCGACCTCTGGCGATTCAAAGCGCTCACCAGGCTGAAGAATAACCTCACCTGGAAGCAGTAACTCTCCGGCTGCCATGAAGGTTCTGCCGGATTGCTGGCGCTCAACGATGTGCTTGGAATTACCCGAGAACATGATGCCAAGACCCCAGACCTCACCGGCTTGGTAGCCGGCTCCCTGAGTCATGGCGTACTGCATGATGGTGTAGTCGTGAGAGCTTCTACCCTCACGGACTTCACGAACAAAAAGCCCTGGTTGAATTTGCCTGCGCTGCAGCTGGCGTTCGTTTACCCAGCGGCCGGTGAAGTCCATCGACTCAGCCGCCTGGTCTGGAAGCGGCATGAATACATTTAGCTCATTCAAAGTAAAGGGCGAGACGCCTAGGTTTCGAATCCGCTGCGTTACCCCGATGACACCTGAACCTAAAAAGCGATAGTGGTTCTCAATCTCCAGCCCTGCGTAATCGTCACGCCCGGTGATAGTCGCGCTGGTAGCGGTTTGCTCAACCGAAACAATTTCAAACTTCTGCGAAAAACTCTTACCGGAGGCGTGGCCCAAAAGCGCAGGATGTCCGGTATTGCCTCTGGAGTTCTCGCGCCAAATTGACTGATACATCGGATCATCAAGCTCAGCGTGAGCCACCGGCTCCATCGCAGCCTTGGTGTAGCTCGCGATGTTCTTTACATCGCCCAGAGCGCTGCCCCAGTGGATGATTTCTGCGGTGTCTTGTGAAAGATCAATCAAAAGCGAGACACCGGCCTGCGTCAGGTGAATAAATTCTGGTTTAGCCAATGCTTCATCCCTAAATCCAATGGGTTCCCAAGGACAATCTTGGGGTATCCGCTGCTTGATTTCGCTCAACACTATTCGCGATTCGAACTAATTCGAAGCAAAAACGACAAAAGTAATCAGAGCGTTAGTAAAAAAACGCTCTGATTCCTAAATCTTCAGTAATCTTTATGGCTATTGGAAAGGTTCCCCATTGTTAGCTGCTCAGCGTAAAGCGCGCATTCTCGAAGAGGTTGCTCTCGCTGGTGCTATCCGCATTGCGGATCTCGCCGAGAAGCTAGCGGTCTCCGAGGTAACCATCCGTCGCGATGTCGAATCACTAGCTAATCAGGGGCTGGTCGACAAGGTTCACGGTGGCGTAACTTCAAACTCACTGAGCTCAACATTGGAGCCAACCTTCGACTCCACTAGCCAAAGAGAACAGGCCGCCAAAGATGGCATCGCCAAGTTGGCTTTTGAGCTGGTGCGCCCCGGCATGGCCATTGCCCTGATGGGCGGCAGCAGCGTGTACGCGCTGGCAAAGCTTTTGAAGGACTCCCCGAGCATCACGATTGTCACCAACTCGGTTCCGGTCTCTGATCTGTTTGCTCAGAACCCGAGAGCAGACCAGACCGTGGTGCTAACCGGCGGCGTGCGCACTCCAACCGACTCGCTGGTTGGCAACATCACCGCCGAGGTTTTCTCTCGATTCAACCTCGACTTAGTTTTCATGGGAACCCGTGGAATGGATAGTGAGTTTGGCTTCTCATCTCCAAACCTAGTGGAGTCTGAAACCAACCGTGAGGTATTACGCCGCAGTCAAAAATGCGTGGTGCTTGCCGACCACACCAAGTGGGGCGTGCGCGGGTTCTCTTCCTTCGCCAGCTTCGAGCAGGCAGATATCGTGATCACCGATTCCAAGCTTCCCAAGAGCGCGCTGAGTGAGCTAAACGAGCAGGTCAAGGACGTTCGAGTAGCTCAAATTCGCTAGCGATTTAGGTTCAGCGACAGCAGGTAGCTTCCGATTGGCTTACCAAAGCGAGTTCCCACCTTGGCCAAATGGCCCTGTTCCACAAAACCCAGCTTGGTGTGGAGTCTGATGGATGCGTCCGCACCCCGATCTGCGATCACAGCGATCACCTCTTTAATGCCAATCGCGCGGCAGCGAGAAATCAAATCGGTCAGTAGCAGCGTCCCTAGCTTCTTGCCGGTGGCTGGTGCTGATAGGTATATCGAATTCTCGACAATCTTGAGGTACCCGCTGCGCTGTCGCCAAGGAGCGACATAGGCAAAGCCAATCAGTTCGGTGTCGCCGCGCATCAAGACCAGAAATGGCAATTCAAACTTGGCTAGCATCTGGTGCTTTTCTTGCCAGTGCGCAAGATCAAGTGGCTTGTCATCGAAGGTCACCACAGTGTTGCGAATGAAGTAGTTGTAGAGATCCTTGATTGCTGGCAGGTCTTCGAACTTGGCGTCACGAATGCTTATTGGTCGCTCTGGCTCCGCACCGCGCTGCTTTAGCTTGCGGACCAGCCGCCAGCGGGTTTCGGAATCCACCACCTAAGCGCTCCAATCGATCGGACTGAGTCCCAACTCTAGGAGCGCTTTGTTACAGCGAGAAAACGGGCGGGATCCAAAAAAGCCTCGATAGCTGGAAAGCGGTGACGGGTGCGGTGAGGTGATGATGGTTGCCTGGTTCAATACCGAGGACAGCTCCATCGCGCGCTGCCCCCACAGAATCGCCACCAGCTTGGAACCCAAAACTTCTTGAAGTCCCTTGACCGCAGCAGTGGTGAAATCTGCCCAACCCAAATCCAGGTGACCTGCGGTGTTGTTGGCTTGAGTCGTGAGGTGGCGATTGAGCAGCATCACACCTCGCCTTGACCATGGCGTGATGTCGCCGGTTTTGACAACTTGCTCTCCCAGATCGCTGCGAAGCTCCTTGAAGATATTGCTCAGGGTTGGCGGTAGCGGCTTGGTGCCTTCGGGGACAGCAAAACTAAGCCCGATTGCGTGCTCTGGATTCGGATATGGATCCTGCCCAACAATCAACACCCGGTAGTCCTGCGGGGGCAACTGGAATGCCCGCAGGATGTTTTCGGTACTAGGAATCGAGCTTGGGTCTGCCATGACTCGGTGTTCGATTTTTTTGAGCAACCCAAGCTGATCCGCGAGAAGTTCTCGCCAGATTGGATGAAGTTGCTTTGCGAACATTCCTCCATAGTAAAAGTGCCATGATGGTATGGCGAATAAAAAGGAGCAATGATGCCAAGTCCTGCCGAGCTACTTCAAGAAGCAAGTGCGTACACAGAGACTCTGATTGGGATTCGGAGAGACCTGCATCAAATCCCAGAGTTTGCCCTAAAGCTGCCAAAGACGCAGGAGCGCATCCTGGCTTCAATCCAAGGCCTTGGGGAAATTCACCTTGGCAAAGACCTCAACTCCATCGGTTTGGTGATTCGAGGGGGAAAGCCTGGACCCACAGTCTTGCTGCGTGCCGACATGGACGCGCTGTCTGTCAAAGAGGAAACCGGTCTGGATTACGCATCCACCAATGGATTCATGCACGCCTGTGGTCACGACCTTCACATGGCCGCAGCTGTTGGAGCGGCACACCTTTTGGCCACCCACAAAGACAAGCTCAACGGCACGGTAGTGATTTGGTTCCAGCCTGGCGAAGAGGGTCACCACGGCGCAGACGTAATGATTGAGGAAGGCTTCTTGGAACTCAGCGGTGAGCGCCCTATTGCGGCCTATGGACTGCACGTCTTCACCTCAATGCCACTTGGAGCTATCGCTTCCAAGCCAGGCCCAATGATGGCGAGCGCCGGTGACTTACACGTCACCTTCCATGGTTCCGGTGGCCACGGTTCAATGCCTTGGCTCTCTAAAGACCCGGTCACCCCGATGATCGAAGCCATAGCCGCACTTCAGAACATGCTGAACAAGCGCTTTGACCAGTTCGACCCGGTCATCCTCAATGTTGGCTGGATCAGAGCTGGTGACGATGCCACCACCAACGTGATTGCCGATAAGGCAAGCTTTGGCGCTACGGTTCGAACCTTCTCGGAGAAGAACACCAAGTTGCTGCACGAGTTGGCTCCCAAGCTGATTTACTCCATCGCCGATGGCTTTGGGTTGACCGCGAGCGTGGAGTTTGGTCGAGCCACCAAGGTGCTTATGAATGATCCGGCAGCGGTAGCAAGAGTTGAAAAGGTAGCCAAGGCTCTGGTTGGCGACAAGGGTTACGTGCCGATGCAGGTTCCAATCGCGGGCGGTGAGGACTTTGCTTCGATTGTCCACGAGGTGCCAGGGGCCTTCGTGTTTGTCGGCGCTTGCCCACCGGACATAAACCATGAGTCTGCTCCGACCAACCACAGTGCTAAGGCAATGTTTGATGACTCGGTGCTACCACTTTGTGCCAGCATTTTGGCTGGCCTGGCCTTTGATCACCTGGGCTAAAGTTACCTCCAATTACGCCACTGGTTGCCCAT
>CAZKLA010000068.1:0-6902 GCA_964553455.1 uncultured Aquiluna sp.
GAGCGGGCAGCGCTGGACACCTGGGAGTTCTTTGGGTATCTCATCGTCGCCATCATGGTCCCAGTGGGTGCTGCTGTCTGGGCACTGGTTGAGCGAAGTCGCTGGTCAACGGTGATTATGGGAGCTGGAGTACTGACAGTTGTTGTCATGCTGGTTCGCATGCATCAAATTTGGACCGGAGTGCCAGTTTCATTCGCGTAAATCTCGCCCTCAGTTAACTTTTCGTTAACCTTGCGTTAGTTCAGATTCAACCCAGTGACTCCACGCTATTAGGCATGACCTCAGATGTTGCCCCAAAGCGCCTAAAACTGCGCAGCAAGCCATCACGACGAGCCGATAAAGTCTTCTTCGCAGTCGCCAAGGCCGCCGGCTACTCATCCTTCGTGATCGTTGCAGCAATTCTGTTCTTCCTGACCCTGCGAGCCTGGCCAGCCTTTGAGTCACAGGGCGTGGTCGAGTTCATTTTCGGAACAGACTGGGATCCGGTTACCGACCCGCAAGTCTTCCGCATGGGCCCAATGCTTTATGGCTCGCTTTTGATCGCAGCAATCGGTGTCGCCCTGGCGGTGCCGATGGCAGTCTCAATCTCTTACTTCATCGCATTCCTAGCTCCACCAAGATTGGCCAAGGTTGCCACTGTAATTGTTGACCTTTTGGCCGCCATCCCATCCGTCGTTATTGGTCTTTGGGGTCTAGGTGTGTTCTCCCCGGTGGCAGCCGAGTGGGGCCGCATGCTCAACGAAGCCCTCGGCTTCATTCCAATCTTTAGCAACGCGGTGGACATCTTCTTGCGTTCGCCATTTATCGCGTCGCTGGTTATCGCCGTAATGATCGTGCCGATCATTTCCTCCATCACTCGAGAGATCTTCTCTCAGATGGATCAGGAAATCATCAAGGGCGCAATGGCTCTAGGCGGAACTAGGGAAACCATCTTCCGCAAGGTGATTTTGCCTACCGCCTCGGGCGGCATTGTCGGCGGTGTTCTGCTGGCCCTCGGACGCGCTATGGGAGAGACCGTTGCCATCTTCTTCGTGCTAAACCTCACCTTTGATGACTTCAACTGGTTCAAGATTCTCGAGCCTTCCGGTGGTGCGGTTGCCTCTCTAGTCCTAGCTCGCTTCAATGAAGCTCTGGAGACGGAGCTATCTGCGCTGCTTGCTGCCGGTGTCGTGCTGTTCGTGGTCACCTTGATTGTCAACTCAATAGCCTCGTACATCGTGGCTAAGGCGCAACCTTGGAGGAAGCTATGACCGAAGTTCTTTCTCAGCCAAGACCTAAAAATGCAGCCCCTTGGGTCAAGTTAGGGTCTCGAGTTCGCTTTGCTTCATGGGTAACCGCCTTGGTGCCATCATCGATTTTCTTGATTGCTTGGCTCGGCCTGCAGCTGGATTTCATGGCGGCCCTATTGACCATCCTGCTTCCAATCCAGTTGATCTTCGGAGCCTGGGCTGGTTACTACTCATACGGCAGAAGGGGAATCAACGACGGCCTTCTCATGGTGGTCACGTTCTTCTTCTCAAGCTTCGTGCTGGTGCTGTTGGCATCAGTTATCTGGAGCGTTATCTCTGAGGGATTTGCCGCACTCTCGCCACATTTCATTTATCAAAACAACCGCTACATCACCGGTACAACCGGACTGGAGATTGGTGGCGCTGGTCACGCGATTCTAGGTTCGATCATCATCACCGGAATCACCACAGTTATCACCGTGCCTCTGGGTGTGGCAACTGCCGTCTATCTAACCGAAACTCGAGACGGCGCCAGGGGAGTGGTTCGCACCTTGCTTCAGGCGCTATCCGGATTGCCTTCGGTGGTTGCCGGTCTTTTCATTTACTCGATGCTGATCGTGAGTGGCTGGTCCAGCCAGGTTGGTTTTATGGCCTCACTTTCGCTAATTCCCCTCATGCTGCCAACAATCTCTCGAGTCGCGGAGGAAGCTTTGCGACTGGTGCCAACAGAGCTTAGAAATGGCGCGCTTGCCCTAGGCGCTCCAAGCTACAAGGCATTTTTCATGGTCACCCTGCCAGCCGCCAAGTCGGGAATCGTCACAGCGGTGCTTTTGGGCATTGCCCGCATTATTGGCGAGACGGCTCCGCTGATCCTCACCGCGGTTATCGCCAACGAAACCAACGTGAACCCGTTGGCTGGCGGAATGGCAACTCTGCCAACCTACATTTACAACTTCCTCTACCTAGGCGATGCGACAAGCCTGCAGCGCGCTTGGGGAGCTGCCCTAGTGCTACTGATTTTTGTTGGAATTCTGTTCGTTGGAGCTCGTATCGCTTCGGCAACTCGAGTCGGCACCAAGCCGAAGAGGAGAAAGAAATAATGAACAATCTCAATCACCTAGAAACCAAGGACATTAACGTCTGGTTTGGTGAGCGTCACGTGCTCAAGGATGTTTCTTTACAGTTCCAGAACAATCGTGTTACCGCGCTGATCGGCCCATCCGGCTGTGGAAAGTCAACTTTCATTCGCACGCTCAACCGTATGCACGAGCTAATTCCAGGTGCTGGCCTAGCCGGCCAGGTGCTATTGAACGGCCAGGACATTTACGCCCAGGCAGTGGACCCGGTAAACGTTCGCATCGATATCGGCATGGTGTTCCAGAAGCCAAACCCATTCCCGACCATGACCATCAAGGAGAACATCCTTTCTGGGCTCAAGTTGTCGGGACGCAAGATTGAAGACGGCGATGGCTTGGTTGAAACCTCTCTAACCAGGGCTTCGATGTGGAACGAGGTTAAGGATCGTCTTTCCGAGCCAGCACTATCGCTCTCGGGCGGCCAGCAGCAGCGTCTGTGTATCGCAAGATCGCTAGCTATGAACCCAGATGTCCTTCTCATGGACGAGCCTTGTTCAGCACTTGACCCAGGTTCGACTCGTCGAATCGAGGAGACCATCCTTGAGCTCAAGGAGACAATGACCATCGTCATCGTTACTCACAACATGCAGCAGGCACAGCGAGTTGCGGATTACACCGCATTCTTCCTCGCAGAGAACGGTAACCCTGGCGAAGTGGTTGAGTTCGACACCACCGAGAACGTCTTTATTCGTCCAAAGGACGAGCGCACCAACGAGTACGTGAATGGACGATTTGGTTGATGTTCACCATGGGTTTACCTACTGAACAGAGTTGGTTAATCCGGTAACTCAAGAATCAAACATGTCAACAGACTCTAAACAAGGAGAACCCATGCGTTTGAACAAGATCGCCAGCATCTCTGCTGGTGTGGCGCTAATCGCAGGTACCGTGCTATCCGGCCCTGCAGCAATGGCAAACCAGACCATCACCGGAACTGGCGCCAGCTACACCCTTTCACTACAGACCGAGTGTGCTGCTGCATACACCGCCCACAAGGTGACTTACGTTTCCAAGGGCTCGACCACTGGTCGCTCTGACTTCACTAAGGGCGTCAGCGACTTCGGTGGCTCTGACATCATCTTCAAGGCTTCTGAGACCAAGCCAAAGAACTTCACCTACGTACCACTACTAGGTGGCCCAATCGCAATCTCCTTCAACGTTGCCGGTGTGAACCGCTTGAACCTAACCGCTGAGGTAGTGAGCGACATGTACCTGGGCAAGATCACCAAGTGGAACGACAGAAAGATTGTGGCCCTTAACCGTGGCGTCAAGCTGCCAAACGCGACCATTACCCCGGTTTACCGTTCGGACGGCTCTGGTACCACTGCTAACTTCACCAACTACCTAAAGCAGGTTGCTGGAAATGAGTGGTCCATGGGTGACGCCTTCAAGTCTGCGGCCAAGGGCGTTGTAGGTGTGGGTGCCAGCGGTAACTCTGCTGTCGCAACCACCATCAAGTCGACCGCTAACTCATTCGGCTACATCGACCTAGCAGACGCCAACAAGAACGCTTTGGCAACTGCTCACCTTCGAAACGGAGCTGGCCAGTTCCTAAAGCCAACCATCGCAAACTCAAAGGCATTCATTGAGTCCACCTCGATGAAGGCAAACGGCGAGGTTATCTTCGACTACAACAAGAGACAGAGGGGCGCATACAACCTCTCGCTAGTTTCCTACGGAATTGCTCCAACCAAGGCTGGTACCGCCAAGGCTGACGCAGTTCGCGAATACCTGACCTACTTCATCAGGGAGTGTGCTCCAGCGAAGGCTGCGGCTGTTGGTTACGTTGCTCTGTCGGGCAAGTTCCAGTCCACCGCCCTGAAGCTAGTAGCCAAGGTTGACTAAATAACATAATGATCAAAAGCATCTGGGGCACGGCTTAGTCGTGCCCCAGATGTTCCATTTGGAGGAGAACAAAATGCGCCGGGTAATTTCAGCAATCGCACTATCAGGAGCCATCTTGGCCACTCTGACTGCCTGTGATCCGCCAATGCCCGACTCCCTGCTGGTAGAGCTGGCAGAGCGCAAAGTGGTTTGCCCCGAGAGCTCAATTGACATCGCAGTAACCGAGGCGGTGCAGGATGTCGCAAGTTTCTGGAACGACAGCATGAACAATGCCTGCGGCTTGGGGTTTAACCTGGTTGAGGAAACCTCAGCGGGCATCGAAATAACCGACCACGAAGCTTTCAAATGTGAAGCATTCCTTTCGGTACCAGTCTCTATGGACGCCGCGGTAGTCACCTTTGTGCTGGGTGAGAACTATGAGCTAACCTTCGACGCTGAGTTGCTGGCGGGCATTTTCGCCAAGGAAATCACCAACTGGTCTGACCCGGCAATTGTCGCTCTCAATGAGTACGCGTTTTTGGAAGACCAGGAAATCGTTATATCTCCTACCGCTTTGGCTCCGGCCAGAGATGCTTTGGAAAATTGGCTCGAGCTCGAGACCGGCAGAGATCTGGACCTGAGTTACATAACTGACAATCTTGCGCTTGAGTCTGAAAGCATCTACGAACTTGGCGAGGGCGAACTTCGCATCACTGCCTTCTCGAGCACTCTGACAACCGGCTATCCGCTTGCCAACATTCTCTCGATCCCCGGCGACCTCAACAGTGTTGTAGTCCCAGACGCTCGACTAATTCAAACCGCTGGCACCCAGGTTGATCTTTTCAAGGATGTTGACGCTCAGCTGGTTGAGTTCAAGTACAACAAGGAAAACGAAGTCAAGCCGCTCCTGGGAGCCGTGGAGGCACTACAGCCCTACGGACCGGTTTACGGCATCAAAATGGGCTTGTGTGGTGAAGACACTGTCGACCTCAGAAACACCGCCCGCTACCTGCTTCGACTTGACGCGCAGGGCGTGATCGCAACTGGCGTTTCCTCGCCACTGCCTGAGCACATTCGCATCGCTGGTGCGGCGCTTATTGACTCTGGCAACCCAAGCTTGAACCTTGAGGCTGAGGTCACCGAGTAGCTCTCAATTAGACTTAGCCGGTGCCAACACAAAACCTAGGTATCGGAAGACTGCTGATTGCGATCTACGCAATTTTTGCGATTTCCGCTACCGCAAGGGCCAGTTACCAGCTGATTCGTGAGTTCGACCAAGCTCCACTGGCGTACTCACTTTCCGCAATTTCGGCGATTGTTTACCTGGTTGCCACCTACTCGCTCACAAAGCAATCTCAGAAGTGGCAGCGCATTGCCAAGCTAACGATCTGGTTTGAGCTGGTTGGTGTTTTGGTCGTTGGCTTGCTGAGTCTTGCGTTTCCACAGCTGTTTGCCCACCCTTCGGTTTGGTCGGGATTTGGTTCAGGCTATGCGTTTATCCCGCTGTTACTGCCGGTACTGGGTTTGCTCTGGTTAAGGAAGCACCATGCTCGAGATAACTAGCAGCGCAGAGCTACCGCAGGATTCAGCAAGCACGGCGGTGGCTATTGGCAAATTCGATGGCCTGCACCTAGGTCACCAGCAACTGCTTCACGAATTGGTGGATTACTCCCAAGAGGCGGGCCTGGTCCCGGCTGTGATCACATTTGATCGTCACCCTAAAGCGCTTCTGGACCCAGAGAATTGTCCCCGGCCGATTATTGGGCCAAAACAGAAATCGCAGCTGATGCGAGATGCCGGGGTTGAGGTTTTGTTGACACTTCCCTTCACTAGTGCGTTGGCTGAGTTGAGCCCAAAGGACTTCATTGAAAAAGTGATTGCTCCGCTTGGTGCGCAGATGATTTTTGTCGGTGCGGGATTCCGCTTTGGGGTGAGCGGTAGCGGAACGGTGGCTGACCTTAGGGAATTCGGTCCGCAATTTGGCTTTAGGGTTCGGGAAGTTGCCAACGTCGAGGTGTCCGGTCGCAAGATTTCATCTACGGATCTTCGAGGCATTCTCGACGCTGGAAAAGTTGAAGTCGCTAGCTTGCTGCTTGGGCGGAATCACAAGGTCACCGGCATTGTCGAGCACGGTCGGAAGCTGGGTAGAACTCTTGGATTCCCAACCGCCAACATCTCTCGAAGCGCCGAAGGCTACCTTCCCGGCGACGGAATCTACGCGGGTTATCTCTATGCGGATGGTGTTCGCTATCCAGCGGCGCACTCGGTGGGTACCAATGACACCGTGGGGGAGGTTCCTAAGATTCTGGAATCCCATGTAATTGGGAGAGATGATCTAGATCTTTACGACCTAGAGGTGACCTGCGAGTTTGTGGCCCAAGTCCGCGGCTGGGCAAAGTTTGACTCTCTTGAGGAGCTAATCGCTCAAATAGCTGTGGATGTTCGTCAGGCATCTGAAATCCTCGGAGAGTAGTGTTCTGATATGAACTTCGTAGATGCAGTCGCAGCAGGTTTCAAAAACTATTTCAACTTCAAGGGCAGAGCCTCGCGTTCCGAGTTTTGGTACTGGGTGCTCTTCACCATTTTGCTCAGCCTGGTGCTTGGTACCATCGAGACCGTTATCTGGCCAGCCTCGCCAATCGACAGTGACGATCTGACGGCAGTTTGGAATGCCGCACTTACCGCTCCTACGCCACTGACATCGATGGCAAAT
>CAZKLA010000068.1:7002-8110 GCA_964553455.1 uncultured Aquiluna sp.
AATCAGGAGCGTCAGCGTCCAACGCTGGATTAGTGACCCTGCCTAGACGAAATCGCTTTTAATCCCTAGACTTCTCAGGTTGCCGTGTAACGGCCGCGGATAAAGAGAGCTTGAAACATCCTGTTTTAGGCACCGCGCAGCGAGGGAAAGGAAAAAGCAATGGCATTAGATGCTGCTGTAAAGACCCAAATCATCGAGGAATACGCCATTAAGCCAGGCGACACAGGTTCTCCTGAGGTTCAGATTGCCGTGCTAAGCCGCCGCATTGCTGACCTTACCGAGCACCTAAAGGACCACAAGCACGATCACCACTCCCGTCGCGGACTGTTGCTTCTTGTTGGTCAGCGTCGCCGTCTACTCGGTTACCTACAGAACGTTGACATCGCACGTTACCGTTCGCTAATCGAGCGCCTAGGCCTTCGTCGATAATCTCGGCTTTTATGCCAAGACCCCCGGACACATGTGTTCGGGGGTCTTGCATTTCCTAGGCATTTTGCCCTTTGCTTGTTAGGCTTTAGCTAGGAGTTCGCGAAGGCGGGTCCTCGGTGGAAATTTTTGGGTCGATTGCCCCAGGTGTTTTTACTGACGACCAGCACTTCATAAGGTCAATCGGCCTTCTCCAGCACGCAGCAAAGACCTGTATTTGCAGGTTGGGTTTTCGCGTGCGCTGAGGATATAGGAGGAGCCATGGAAGGCTCAGAGATCAAAGCAACAGAAGCAATCATTGACAACGGCAAGTTCGGCAAGCGCGTAATCCGCTTCGAGACTGGTCGTCTAGCACAGCAGGCAGCCGGTAGCGCTGCGGTTTACATTGACGAAGAGACCATGCTCTTTTCGGCAACCACCGCATCAAAGCAGCCAAAGGACCAGTTCGACTTCTTCCCGCTAACCATTGACGTTGAAGAGCGTATGTATGCGGCTGGAAAGATCCCAGGTTCATTCTTCCGTCGTGAGGGTCGCCCATCGACCGCAGCTATTTTGGCTGCTCGTCTGATTGACCGTCCACTTCGCCCATCATTCGTTGATGGACTTCGCAACGAGATCCAGGTTGTAGTAACCGTTATGTCGATTGAGCCAGATGAGCTTTACGACGTAGTGGCAATCAACG
>CAZKLA010000069.1:0-8101 GCA_964553455.1 uncultured Aquiluna sp.
ACGCTGCGCTTGTGCTCAATCAGGTTGTACATCAGCGGCTGGGTCATCGAAGGGTCATCACCTTCGTTGTGACCGCGACGACGGTAGCAAACGATGTCGATGACAACATCCTTCTTGAATTCCTGGCGGTATTCAAAAGCCAACTGAGAGACTCGAACCACTGCCTCTGGGTCATCTCCATTGACGTGGAAGATCGGTGCCTGGATTGCCTTGGCAACATCAGTTGAGTAAACCGAAGTCCTGGAATCCTTAGGCAAGGTGGTGAAGCCGACTTGGTTGTTGACCACGATGTGGATGGTGCCACCAACCTTGTAGCCCTCTAGCTGGCTCATCTGCATGGTCTCAGGAACTACGCCCTGGCCTATAAACGCCGCATCACCGTGAATTAGCACCGGAAGCACTGGGAAGTTATCTGGGTTGCCCAAAGCATCTTGCTTGGCGCGAACGATTCCCTCGAGAACCGGGTTCACCGCTTCTAGGTGAGAAGGGTTAGCGGCTAGCGACACCTTTACGGATGTGCCGTCACTGAAGGTGGCAACACCTTCGGTGCCCATGTGGTACTTCACGTCTCCGGAACCCTGCACACCCTTGGCGTCGGTAGATCCCTCGAACTCTCGGAATACCTGCCCGTAGGTCTTGCCAGCAATGTTGGTGAGCACGTTTAGGCGACCGCGGTGTGCCATGCCGATGGCCACCTCGCTCATGCCGGCGTGTGCGGCCTGCTGCAGAATCTCGTCCAGCGATGGAATTAGTGATTCGCCACCTTCGAGCGAGAAGCGCTTCTGACCGACGAACTTGGTCTGTAGGAAGGTTTCAAAAGCTTCGGCCTGGTTGAGCTTGTTCAAAACCCTGAACTGCTCTTCCTTGGTTGGCTTTTGGTAAGGACGCTCTAGCTTCTCCTGGAACCAGCGACGCTCGGTTGGATCCTGGATGTGCATATACTCAACACCGACGGTGCGGCAGTAGCTGTCGCGCAGGATGCCAAGCATGTTGCGGAACTTGGCTTTGGTGCGACCGCCAAACCCGCCGGTCTTGAAGGTGCGGTCCAGGTCCCAAAGGCTTAGTCCGTAGGAGCGAATGTCTAGGTCTGGGTGCCAGCGCTGCTGGTACTCAAGAGGGTCGATGTCAGCGATCAGGTGACCGCGAACGCGGAACGCGTTGATGTACTCCTGAATGCGAGTGTTCTTGCCGTTCTCGTCGGCTAGATCCCAGTGGAAGTCGCTTGCCCAAACCACAGGGGTGTAAGGGACGCGAAGGTCGGCGAAAATCTGGTCGTAGAAACCACGCTCACCCATCAATAGCTCGTTGATGATCTTTAGGAACTCGCCGCTGCCAGCGCCCTGGATAACACGGTGATCGTAGGTCGAGGTGAGGGTCAGGATCTTGCCAATGCCTTGCTCGGCCAGCATCTCCTCAGCCATGCCCTGGAACTGAGCTGGGTAGTCCAAAGCTCCAACGCCAACGATGCAGCCTTGGCCGCGGGTTAGGCGAGGCACTGAGTGAACGGTGCCAATGCCGCCTGGGTTAGTTAGCGAAATGGTGGTGCCCGCAAAATCCTCGGCGGTTAGCTTGTTGTCACGAGCCTTCTTTACCAACTGCTCGTAAGCGACCAAGAACTCAGCAAAATTCAAACGCTGAGCGCGCTTGATGTTTGGAACCAGTAGCGCACGGGTGCCATCTGGCTTTGGGATGTCAATCGCTAGACCGAAGTTGACGTTCGCAGGGGTAACTGCGGCCGGCTTTCCATCGATCTCGTCGTAGAAGACGTTCTGGCTTGGGAACTCCTTGAGAGCCTGAACCACTGCGTAACCGATTAGGTGGGTAAAGGAAACCTTGCCACCCCTGGTGCGCTTTAGGTGAGAGTTGATGACAATGCGGTTGTCGATCAAAAGCTTGGCGGCAACCTGGCGAACGCTGGTTGCGGTTGGGATGGAAAGCGAAGCGTCCATGTTCGTAGCCAAAGTCTTGGCCATGCCGCGAAGCACGTTTACCTCTGGCTGCTCGTCGTCCTCGGCTTCAATGGTTGAGATTGCGCCCGTGGCGGCTGGAAGGTCGGCTGGCACCGGAGCATTTACATTGCTGGTTTCGCTCGCCTTAGCAACCGGAACGGTGATTGCCTCGGTCACCGGAGCTGCGGTGTCGTAGCTTGGTGCCGGGGCTGACTGGGCGACTACAGCTGAAGCTGGTGTCGGAGCTGGCGCTGGGGTTCCAGGCTGCTGAGTTAGCTGGTAGCGCTCCAGGATTGGCCACCAGGATCGGTCTACCGAATCCGGATTCTCAAGCCATTGGCCGTACATTTCTGCAACTAGCCATTCGTTTGCGCCAAAATCTGCGTCGGATGAGTGATTGTCGGTTGACGACAAGGGTGCCCCTTTGAACGAATCCTTTAAAACCGCTCTCTAGTCTACCCGTGATACCAGCTATAGTGTTTGTGAATATGGAGCCCAGTAAACATAGCCCCACACAGGATCGGTAGATGTCCGATTACCTGCTACTCGCCGTAGGCGTACTGCTCACAATCGGTACCGGATTGTTTGTAGCAAGTGAATTCTCGCTAATCAATGTCGAGCGTATTGAGCTCGAGGCAATGCGCGAAGCGGGTAAAAAAGGCCTTGATCTGCCGATCAAAGCCGTAATCAAGACCTCAACCCACCTATCTGCTGCCCAGCTCGGCATCACCCTCACTACTTTGCTCACCGGCTACGTCGCAGAACCCGCACTTACCCGATTGCTGGGGCCTGGACTCACTGATATCGGAGTCCCTGAAAACCTGCTGCAGCCGGTTGGAATTGCGATAGCCATGGTGATCGCAACAATCTTTAGCTTCCTAATAGGCGAGCTCGTGCCTAAGAACATGGCCCTGAGCGAGCCGGTGAAGATTCTGAAGCTGGTGGTTGGTTTTCAAGTTGCCTTTACTTGGATCTTTGGCCCACTGATTAATTTCTTGAACTCGAATGGAAACTGGCTGGTCCGCCGATTTGGCATCGAGCCTAAAGAAGAACTTTCCTCGGCCAGAAGCCCAGAGGAGCTCTCCTCGCTGGTGCGCAGGAGTGCTCACCTAGGTTCTTTGGAGCAAGACACCGCACAGCTCTTGGAAAAGACAATTTCGCTTGCTTCGCTAAGCGCCAGCGACGTCATGACTCCGCGACCAAAGATGTATTCACTCTCCAGAGACGAAAGCGCCAGCGAGCTGATCGAACTGGCTCGTTCCACCGGTCACTCCCGTTTCCCAGTCTCGGGTGAGGATGAGGATGACATCGTGGGAGTTGTGCACCTCAAGCGCGCCATCACCATTCCGCTGGAGCGCAGAGCACAGGTTCCAGTCAGTGCGCTAATGGTTGAGCCGCTCAGGGTCCCTGAAACCATGCCGCTTGACGCTTTGATTCTTCAGCTGCGCGGCAAGGGACTGCAGTTTGGCGTTGTGATTGATGAGTATGGCGGCACCGCTGGCATTGTCACGCTGGAAGATGCCATCGAGGAGCTGGTTGGCGACCTCGACGACGAGCACGACAAGGCCCGTAGTTCGGTTACCAAGTTCTCCGATGGCTCGTTGGCGTTCTCTGGATTGCTCAGACCTGCCGAGCTCAAAGAGCACGGCCTCGTAATTGCCGAAGACGAGGATTACGACACCGTTTCCGGTTTCATGATGAGTGAGCTTGAGAAGATTCCTGAGGCTGGCGACCAGGTAAAGATTCCAGCAGGATTCCTTACCGTGACCCGCATGGATGGCAGAAGAGTCGACCGTGTGAGATTTGAGCCGATCGAGGTCGAAGATGAATAACGATCTTCTCGGGCTGGTCTGGCTGGTTGTGCTGCTGGCCTCAAATGCCTTCTTTGTCGGTAGTGAGTTTGCTGTCATCTCGGCTCGCCGAGCTCAAATCGAGCCAAAGGCTGAGGCGGGTAACGCTGCGGCCAAGATTACGCTGCGTGCGATGGAGAAGGTTTCGCTGATGCTTGCCACCGCGCAGCTGGGCATCACCGTTTCATCGCTATTGATTCTGCTTATTGCCGAACCTTCGATCCACCACCTGCTCGAGATTCCGCTGAAGGCAATCGGCATTCCTTATGAATTGACCTATGTGATTTCGTTCGCAACTGCGCTGCTTCTGGTTACCTACCTGCACGTCGTACTTGGCGAAATGCTGCCGAAGAATATCGCTATTTCTATCCCGGACCGTGCCGCTTTGGTTTTGGCTCCGATGCTTTACTTTGTTGCGAAGCTGGTGAGCCCAATCGTGGTGACCATGAATGCGATTTCCAATGTCATCCTCAGAATGTTCCGCTTCACTCCGAGAAATGAGGCGGATAACGCCTACACCTTGGAAGAAGTGGAAAACATCGTTAATGAGTCCGCACGTCACGGCACTTTGGAGGATGATTCCGGCACGATTCTCAAGGCCTTTGAATTCACCGAGAAGAACGTCGTTGATGTCGCAGTTCCTTTTGACCAGTTGATCACGCTCAGCACCGACTCAACCGCCAAGGACCTGCAGCTAGCAGTTGGTGAACATGGTTTCTCCCGCTATCCGGTGCTCAGCGGTTCCGGAGACATTGTTGGTTACTGGCACATCAAAGATGCGTTGGCGGCCACCGAGGAAGACCTGGCACAAAAGCTTCCATCCAAGCGCCTGCGTCCAATGATTTCTGTGCCACAGACCGCAGAGCTTGAGGATGCGCTCGCTCAGATGAGACGTTCAGGCGCTCACATCGCGCGTAGCTTCGCAGCGGATGGAACGATTGTGGGCTGCTTGTTCCTAGAGGACATCATCGAGGAGCTCGTCGGCGAGATTGACGACGCTACTAGGCGTTAGGCCACTTGCCGCGTTCGTATTGAACCGGCCAGCTCACTTCTTCAGCTAGTTCATGGGCGGCACGAAGCCCCATAAATGGATCGCGCAAGAACTCGCGACCGACCATGATGACGTCGACCTCGCCACGACCCAAGATTTCCTCGGCTTGCGCCGCAGAAGTAATTTGACCAACGGCTGCCACGTCGCTGCCAGTTGCCGCACCGACCGACTCGGCCAGGTTCACCTGATAGCCGGGGCCGGTTGGAATCTTGACGCCGGTTACGATGCCACCGGAGGAGATATCGAACAGGTCGGCACCGAGCTCGCTGGCCCAGGTGGCAACCTGGTTCGTCTGCTGCTGATCCCAACCGCCCTCAACATAATCCGTGGCGCTAAAGCGAACCATCAAGGGGATGCTTTCACCGATTGCGCTGCGAATCTGATCGACAATTTCGAGCAGGAGTCGCGCCCGGTTTTCTAGGCTGCCACCGTATTGGTCCTCGCGCTGGTTGCTCAACGGGCTGAGGAACTGGTGGAGCAGGTAGCCGTGGGCTGCGTGAATTTCAAGGGCATCAAAACCTGCGTCTACCGCTTTTTGGGCGGCTAGCACGAAGTCAGCAACCAGGCCAGGTATCTCTTCGGTCTCCAGCATTCGAGGGGCTGCGTAGCCAGTGAAGGCCTCGTTGGTTGCCGAATAGGTTTGCCAACCGCCTTGATCAATTGGCACCGAGCCAGAACCAGACTGCATGCGATAGGTGCTGGCTTTTCTACCGGCGTGCGCAAGTTGGATTGCGGTAGCGGCACCCTGCTCGTGAATAAAGTTATTGACCCTGAGCCAAGCCTTGGCCTGCTCGTCAGACCAAATCCCAGGACACCACGGAGTAATCCTTCCTTCTGGATTCACCCCTGAGGCCTCTGCCATAACGAGCCCAGCACCACCGAGCGCTCTTGCTCCGAGGTGAACCAGGTGAAAGTCGCCAACCACGCCGTCCTGGTTTTCGCAGGAATACATGCACATCGGTGACACCCACAACCGGTTCTTTACGGTTAGGTTGCGGATCTGAATTGGAGTAAAGAGTTTGCTCATTTAGGTAGTTTCTGCAGTTGGGAGTAGCTGAGAACAATAAAGATACCCAGCACACTTCCCCAGCCGATGGCAACATCCAGCGGCAGGGAGAAAGTTAGTAAGCCAATAATTGACGGTCCGGCAAGCCCTCCGATGTAGGTAATGCCAACCACCTTTGCCATATTTCTTCCCGAGTGCGTCGCCTCACCAATCTCACCCGCCTCGGCGAAGAGCTGAGGAACCACTCCCGAGATTCCCAATCCAAGCAGGAACCAGAAGAACAAAGAGACCTCATAGCTTGGCGCAATCGCCTGCAGGCCAATCGCAATTGCGCTGAACAGTGAACCCCAACGAATTATGAAACCGCGGCCACGCACCTCAACGATTCGGTCGATAAATAGTCGGCCGACGATCATTCCGATATTGAAGGCCGCGAGACCCCAGGCTGCCATGGCAACTGTCGCACCTTGAATATCCTCAAGGTAAAGGGCGGACCAATCCTGTGCGACGCCCTCGATGATCGCACCCGATGCTGCCATCAGTCCCGCCAGGATCACAAAGCCAAAGACCCTGCGGTTTGATTTGGTGGCTGCCTTATTGGCGACCTTGTCTGCCGTGGTGGCAACTGGCTCATTTGGCAAAAGCCAGCTCGCCATAAAGAATCCGATGATCGACAAAACTGCGCCATAGACCGGCAGGGTCTGAGACTGGACAAAGCCAGCACCAATCGTGGCAAAGCCGATGCCCGCACCCAACAATCCGCCAACTGACCAGAACAGGTGAAAAAAGGTGAAGATTGCTTTTTTGTTCGCCTTTTCTACCTGCAAGGCAGCGGCGTTCATTGGCACATCAATACCGGCAAGACCAAAACCGATACCCATGATTGCCAACCCGAGCATCCAGGGCTCGGTGGAGAAAGCCGGACCCAAAAGCGACAAACCGACAATCACACCACCGATGCGAGTCGAAGTCTTAGCTCCGACATGGTCGATCATCCAACCGGAGAACTGCATCGCCGCATAGCCGCCGATACCAGAGAGCATCAACAGCAAGCCGAGGGTTGAGTATTCGATTCCAACCGCATCTTTAATCAGCGGGATGTGCACGGCCCAGAGCGCAAGCGCGGAGCCTCCGGAAAGGAAAAAGAAGGAGACAGCAATCTTTGAGCGCAGTAGATTCACGCTCTTAGCCTAGAGGGCTAGTAGCCCCGACAGTCGCTGGCCAACCGCTTCGATTTCGATCAGGAAACCGTCGTGTCCAAACTCACTCTGAATCACCTGTAGCTCGCCACCATATAACTCACCGGATATGTGCTTCGCGATCAGCTCTTGCCCTGCCAGCGGGAACAGTCGGTCGGAATCAATTCCTAACACCAGCGTCGGGCAGCTGATCTTGCTCAGCGCTGCCTCAACAGATTCTCGCCCTCTACCAACATCGTGAGAGTTCATGGCCGAAACCAGCGTGATGTAGCTGTTTGCGTCGAAGCGACGCACAAACTTATTGCCGTGGAAATCAAGATAGCTCTCGACCGCATACTTACCGTTTTCGGTGAGCGGGCTGACCTTTGATTGCCAGCTTCTGCCAAATCGGTCGTTTAGTTCTTCAGGGGAGCGGTAGTTCAAAAGTGCCATGCGGCGAGCCAGTGCTAGACCCCTGTGTGGTCCAAAACCTGGCTTGGCTCCGTAGTAGTTGCCCTCGGCAAAGTGGTGGTCCGAGCGAATTGCCTCCAGCTGCACAGTGTTGAGGGCAATCTGATCGGCGGTGGAATACGGCGGTGCTGCCAAGATCGCTAATCTCTCGGTCACCTCAGGGTTGTCGATAACCATTTCAAGAGCGTGCATGCCGGCCATCGAGCCACCGACAATGGCGAACCACTTCTCTACGTTTAGCTGTTTGGCAAGCTCCACGAAGGCCTTGGCCTGATCGCGAATAGTGAGCTGTGGAAAGTTAGAACCGTACTCATTGCCTCGAGAATCCAGCGATGAGGGCCCAGTCGATCCTTGACAGCCACCCAGAACATTTGGGGTCACAACAAAGAACCTCTCGGTATCCAGTGGCAGGCCAGGACCGATGATGCCGTTCCACCAACCCGCAGTTGGATGGGCCTTCGAGGAGTTGCCGACGGTGTGACTATCTCCGGTCAGCGCGTGTAACACCAGAATGGCGTTGGAGCGCTCGGCGTTTAGTTCGCCCCAGGTTTCATATGCCAGGCGTGCCTTCGAAAGCGTCGAACCAGATTCCAGTG
>CAZKLA010000070.1:0-8018 GCA_964553455.1 uncultured Aquiluna sp.
CTTGGTGCACCCCCTGGGACTTGAACCCAGAACCCACTGATTAAGAGTCAGTTGCTCTGCCGATTGAGCTAGAGGTGCGACAGCGGAAAAGCTTAGCACTTTATCGCTGAAGCCAAAAGTGAATCTTAGGAAAGCTCTCTGGTGGTGGGCTTAGTTCTTAATGACATCAAACAAGATGCCGCTGTTATCGATCGCATTCACCTTTATAGTCCAACCGTCAAGGGTCAGCTGTTGCCCCGGGGCTAACAAGCTCTTCTGGGCGGTAATCGGACCATCTCCGTGGTTGATGCGAGTGTCGATTTTGTAGACCAGCACACCGCTCGAGGGAGAGGTTCTGCCTTCAATCGCAAGCGTTACTCCCACCGAAAGGTTGATCAAAACCAATTTTGGTTTGCTACCGGGCCTGTCGATAGTTTCAACGAAGTGAGAAGATGAGGCTTGATTGCTAAGACATCTAACCTGATTGGACTCCAGCCAACCCATTAGAAGCTTGTTCCAGCCAAAGAACTCATTTCCAATCGAGCTCATCATGTCCCATTGCCCCGCAGGAACAGGGTCTGGAACTCTAGGGCGATTGGCATTTAGGAAGACGTAGAGGTCCTCCAAGCCAAACAACGAGTGGCCAAGCTCATGAGCCATTACCCCGTCATTGCCCGAGGCGCTGCCAATCTCTAGGGATACTCCCTTGGCTATTCCGTTCTTTGTCGGGAAGGCCACGCCTGGGAAACCTTGCCCGCCACTCATCCTCGTCGAAAATCCGGTAGTCAACGCGATGCCATCGTAGAGGCTGAAATTGATGGAAGGATCTGCCAGCCTAAAGACATCCTCAACCATGGAGGTTTTGTTGTGCTGAGGGATGTTCTCTGGCAAGCGATACTCGGCTGCGGACTTTGTCATGGTTACCCAGTACTGCTTGGGCAGATATTCGTAGGTCAGTGAAACTCTGCCGTATGAGGTCTCCTTGTAGAAGCGGGTCACGCGATCTGTGGCATCCCTCATGCGCTGATCGTCGGCGTCGGTGTATGGCAGATCACTGAAGACAATAGGTAGTAGCAGAATACGAGCCGAGACAGTGCCGGTTAGTGCGGTTGGTGGCCTTGGGAATCCATTAGAGGTATCTGGGCGGAATGATACGTCCGCTGTCTTACATAGCTCTACCGGTGAAAGCTTTGCCGGATCTGTTATCGAAGGGTGAGTACTTAGATCGCTCTGACCCGGTGAACCGGGGTCCGTGATGTCAGGGGTTGAGGCGCTCTTTACCGTAATCAAAACCTTGCCCGCAAAGCTTCTGACCTTGGTGGGCTTGTTTTGGAACCAGATCGAGAGGTTCGGATTCAGCTGTTGGGCATAGTCGCAAGCGGCCTTGGCGCGCTTTCTCACCAAGACGTTCTCGGAAACCGGTGCTGAAGCTAGCCGGATTCCAGTGCAGATGAACTTGTCAGCCGCTGGGTTGCTCTCAACCAGAGTCTGGATCTCAGACTTCTGCTTATTGCTCAGTGGCACCGCCCCAGCTGAATACGAGGTGAGGGTTTTCTGAACCACCGGTGCCGCGCTAATGGGCTCAATAGGGACAATTTGACTTGCGACGATTAGTGTTGCCGCCACCGTTGAGCAAACAAAGCACATGGGTTAGTCCTTAGTTAGTAAGGGTGACCAGCACCTTGCCAATGGTGGCCTTAGCGGTGGAGGTCTTGACCTGGAAAGAGGTCAAAAGACTCGGGTTCTGTCGCTTGGCAAAGTCGCAGGCTGCCTTTGCTCGCGATCTCGCAAGGGACTTCTCGCTGTTGGTTGCCTTGGTGGAGACAATGCCAGTGCATAGGAACTTGGTGGTCCAACCGTTCAGGATCAGCAGGCGGTTGATGGAGTTCTGCTGGGTGCCGGACAGCCTCGCTGATCTAGCAGCAAAGGAAGGTAGCGTCGCCGACTTCTTCTGACCAACAGCGGTGCCGCCTCCGGTTGAACTTCCAGGCTTGGCAGCAAGCTGAGTAGACCAGATTGGGTTGGCGTTATCGCACTTCACAATTGAGGTGCAGAGCAGAGTCGAACTTCTGGCAAAGCCCAGTCCTTCGGATTCCAGCAGTTTGTAGGTTGCGATACCCAGTACTCGACCTTCACGATCAAAGATTGGGCCGCCCGAGTTACCCGGGTTCAATGATGCCGATACTCCAAACTCGCTGCCATCGGCAACCACCTTGGAAACCAGTCCGGTGGTGAGGTAACCCTCAAGGCCTCTTGGAGATCCGAGCACGCCAACCCACCAGCCCTGCGCCGGTCTTTCGCCGCGGAAGCTAAGTGCGGGAAGTGTCATCTTGGTGTAGATGCCAGCGAGGTCCTTGGCTTCATCGGCGGAAACGATATATCCCACAGCCGAGTTTCCGGCATTGTCGGTGAGCGTTACTTCACCTGCCGAGAGGCAGTCCTCGACAACGTGGTGGTTGGTCACCAAGAAAGTCTTCATGCCCTGCTGAGTGGCAGAGGCTGGAATGGTGACATTTGCTGCCCAGCCGGTGCCAAGGCCCTGGTCACAGAAGACCGTGACCACCGACTTCAGAACCTTTGGGCTGAGCGCCACAAGGTCCTCAGGTGCGGCTCCAGGAGTGTTTACGGTGTAGAGGGCTTCAGGGGCAACCGATGGCAGTTCTAGGCCTCTTACCGTAGAGCTTCCAGCTAGCTTGTGAGTGACTCTAAAGAAGCTGTTCTCGGGCACAAAGTCAAAAGCTTGATTGTCATCTTCGATGTAGTCGGAGTAGCCCTGGATGCCAAAGGTCCTCGGGAGCTTCAGACAGTTGTATGGCAGCTTGAAGCCAACCCATTCGGCCCTATCCGTCAGGTTGCTAAAGAACACCGCGGAGCAGCCCGAGACCTCGCGGTCCCTGTTTACATCGTGAACGTAAGCAGGTGAGCCGTAGTTACCCTCGAGAGTCTCCAGCCTGGTCTCAATGCGGAAGTCCTCATTGCCATCGTTATTGGAATCGATCATCACCATGGCCCAAGAGCCAAGACCGTCATCGAACTGATCGGCCTGGACTGGTGCTGCGAAGTCAATGTAGAAATAGTGAAACTCGGGAGCCTCAGAGAACTCTGCGTAGGAGACGGTGACCGCGTTGAAGTTGGCTGGAGTTCCAGCCCTGGTAAAGGTGTCTACCGGAGACTCCTGATAGTTCTGAATTGCGGCGGACGCTGGCGTCACCAACGTGACAGCCATAAGAAGTGCAGCAGCCGATGCTGCTAGCAAGCGCTTGATCATATCCGGCCCCATTTTCAAGAAATATCAATACTTGTAACCTAATGCCTCAGGATGACATCAACCAGATTTCTTCAGAACCAATCCTTTATTGGGGACAACATCGCTATTGGCGAACTTTCAGAAATCATTCAGATTTGCCCCCTACCCTTATCTATGAAGGTGAGGGTTAGATGAGCGATCAGGAATTCCGCTTGGTTCAAGGTTCGAAGGCTCCAGCATTTTCACTGCTAGATCAGAACGCCAAGGAATTCTCATCGGAGACTCTCAAAGGTCAAAAAGCTATTCTCTACTTCTACCCCGCCGCAGGTTCCCCAGGCTGCTCCAAAGAGGCAGCTGACTTCCAAGACCGCATCTCAGAGTTCGAAGCCGCGGGCTACCAGGTAATCGGAATCTCCCCAGATAAGCCTGCCAAGCTAAAGGACTTTGAGGACGCCCAGCAACTTACCTTCCCACTGTTGAGCGATCCTGACTTGGTGGCTCACAAAGCCTTTGGCGCCTATGGCACCAAGACGCTATACGGCAGGACCTATGAGGGCGTGCTGCGCTCAACCACGATCGTGGATGAGGATTTCAATGTGGTGGAGTCTTTCTACAACGTGAAAGCAACCGGTCACGTGGACCTGCTACTAAAGAAGATCAGCTAGCGCTGAAACTGCTCGCGCACCGAGCGGCTGAAAAGCAGAATAAAAGTCACCGTCGCGGGCACTAGCAACAAGACTCCAATTACCGCATCCCCAAACTCGCCGGCAAAGCTCGCAACTCCGATTGAGGCAACCAGCAGCTGAAAAACCAAAGCCGGGGTGTGAGCCCAGCGCCTTTGTCTGAGCAATCCAATCGCGATATTGCTGCTCCATAACCCTGCTGCCAATAGCAGGCCGATCAAAAACAGTGCCGAAACAAAAGAGAGGGCGGTTTCGCTTACGAGCAGGACAATCGCCCACACGCTCAGACCCCAGATAACCAATGACTGCAGCGCAATTACGGCAGCGGAAATAACCAGCTTCGGACCTAGGTTAGACATTTTGGGTCTTGATTTCCTCTCCCAGTTGTGAAACCATTTGGGGGTTGCAACATTGACTTTACCCGCTTGATTGGCGGGATTTCGGTTTGAAAACTTAGGAATAACAGAACATTATGGATATGACTTGGCTAAACCAGGCCCGTTGCCTCAATGAGGACCCTGAGCTCTTCTTCCCAGTGGGCAACACCGGACCAGCTCTAGAGCAAATCGAGCAAGCCAAATCAATCTGCCGCCAGTGCAACGTTGCGGCCAACTGCCTTGAATACGCCATCAAAGAGAACCAGGACACTGGTGTTTGGGGCGGGCTATCGGAAGACGAGCGTCGCTCACTAAAGCGCCGTTACGCCAGAGCACGTCGCGCAAGCTAAAGACTTCAAAGAAAAACCCGGGAGGCATTCGCCTCCCGGGTTTTCTACTTAACCTTGCCTACTTGCGGCGCTTTGACCAAACGTCAAACGCAACAGCCAGTAGCAACACCAGACCCTTGATGGTCATCTGGACGTCGATACCAACCGAGTTTAGGTTCATACCGTTTGCCAAGACACCCTGGATCAAACCACCGATCATCGAACCGGTTACGGTACCGACACCACCCTGAACCGCAGCACCACCGATGAATACCGATGAAATGGCGTCTAGCTCGAAACCGTCACCGGCCTTTGGTACAGCCGAGTTCATTCGAGCGGCGATAAGCACACCCGACAAAGCTGCCAAGGCACCCATGTTCACGAACAACCAGAAGTTGACTCGGCGCACGTTGATACCCGAGAGCACCGCAGCGTTTAGGTTTCCACCGATGGCGTAGATGTAGCGGCCAAATGGAGTTCGGTTCATAACCACGGTGTAAGCCAAGATCAGTACCGCCAGAACAATCAAGGTGATTGGGATGCCGTTTGCTTGGGAAAGCTGGAATCCAACGTAGAGCACCATGGCGCTAAGGATCACGTTCTTGATGTAGAACCAGGTGCGAGGCTCAACGATCTGACCGTACTTGATCTTGCCGCTACGCTGACGCAGCACAGCGATCCAAAGCGCGACCACACCCAGAACGGTAACGACCAGCGCTGTCAGGTTGTAGTCGACTGGGAACCCGACCAGGGTGTTGAAGTTCTTTTCCTTGTCCAAGAAGCCGTTACCAATGGCACGGAACTCGTCAGGGAATGGACCAATGTTGGAGTTCTGCAGGGTCAGTAGCGCCATTCCGCGGAACAACAACATGCCCGCCAGGGTCACAATAAACGCCGGAATACCGACGTAGGCAACCCAGAATCCTTGCCAGACTCCGACTATCGCTCCCACCAGGATGGCGCCGAGAATACCGCCCCACCAAGGCAGCGCTGGCAGCCACTCCCAGCCGTCCTGCTCAAGCGGCCTAACCGTCAAAATACCGGCAACAGCGCCGATGAAGGCGGCTACCGATCCAACCGAAAGGTCGATGTGGCCGGCGATGATGACCATGACCATGCCGATGGCAAGCACCAGAATGTAGCCATTCTGCACCACCAGGTTGGAGAAGTTGGTTGGGGTAATCGAAGCTGCGTTTGGAGTGGTGGCTGCGAAGAACAGCACCAGACCAATCAGCGCTAGGAAAATACCGTTCTGCCTAAGGTTTACACCTTGCATCCTTTGGCCCATCGAGTCAAAGAATCCTCGACTGCGCTCAATAAAAGCTGACATCAGCTCCTACCCTTCTCTGTTGTCATGTACTTCATAAGTAGTTCTGGGGTTGCATCCTTGCGTTCCACTTCCCCGGTGATTCGACCTTCTGCGATCGCATAAATGCGGTCGCAGATGCCCAATAGTTCTGGCAGCTCGGAAGAGATCACGATGATGCCCTTACCTTCGGCCGCAAGTCTTTGAATGATCAGGTAGATCTCGTACTTGGCACCAACATCGATACCTCGGGTTGGTTCATCCAGAATCAAAACATCTGGGTTTACGTTGATCCACTTGGAGAGCACAACCTTCTGCTGGTTTCCACCTGAGAGCTGGCCAGTGATCGAAAGCACGCTCGGGGCCTTGATGTTCATCGAGTCGCGGTATTCGCTGGCCTTTTTGAATTCCTCGTTGTTGTTCACTAGCCCGAAGCTCACGAAAGACTTCAACGATGCCAGCGAGATGTTGCGCTTGATGTCCTCAATGAGGTTCAACCCGAAACGCTTGCGATCCTCGGTGGCGTAAGCCAGGCCGTTGTCAATCGCCTCGGCGATGGTCCTGACCTTGATCTCTTTGCCGGATTTGTAGACCTTGCCGGAGATGTTGGTGCCGTAGGAGTGGCCAAAGAGGCTTCTGGCAAACTCAGTTCTTCCGGCGCCCATGATGCCGGCAAGTCCGACAATCTCGCCGCGCTTTACATTCATGGAGATGTTGTCCACCACGATGCGGTTGCGGTCAATCGGGTGGTAGGCGTTCCAGTTTTCAACTCGAAGAATCTCTTCGCCGATCTCCGGGTGACGAGCTGGATAGCGGTTCTCCATCTCACGACCAACCATGCCCTTGATGATGCGCTCCTGGCTAACGGCGTCCTGCTTCATGCGAAGCGACTCGATAGCGTGACCGTCACGAATAATGGTGGTGGTGTCGGCAATAGCTTCAATCTCATTTAGCTTGTGCGAAATGATGATTGAGGTAATGCCCTGGCCCTTGAGGTGACGCAACAGATCTAGCAGGTGGGCGGAGTCTTCGTCGTTCAAAGCCGCGGTTGGCTCATCGAGAATTAAAAGCTTTACGCGCTTGGAAAGAGCCTTGGCAATCTCTACCAGCTGCTGCTTGCCAACACCGATGTCCTTGATGGCGGTGATTGGGTTTTCCTGAAGGCCAACGCGAGCCATCAGCTTGGCGGCTTCCTGGTTGGTCTTGTTCCAGTCGATTAGACCGAAGGTCTTGATCTCGTTGCCGAGGAAGATGTTCTCGGCAATCGAAAGATATGGGCTAAGTGCTAGCTCCTGGTGAATGATGACGATGCCTTCAGCCTCGGAATCACGAATGTTGGAAAACTTTTTGACGTTGTTCTCAAAGACGATATCGCCCGAGTAGGTGCCAAATGGGTAAACCCCGGAGAGAACCTTCATCAGGGTTGATTTGCCGGCACCGTTCTCGCCACAGATGGCGTGAATCTCGCCGCGCTCTACGGTCAGGGTGACCTTGTCCAATGCCACTACACCTGGGAAGGTTTTGGTGATGCTGCGCATCTCAAGAATTGAGTTGGACACGTGCGCTCCTTTGTTTCTTTTAGTTATCTAGAAAATCTTGGAGGATTGGCCCCCGAGTTACCCCGGGGGCCAATCTTCGGATCAAGGGTGATTAGCCTAGGTCGGCTTCGGCAATGTAGCCGGAGTCGATTAGCAATTCCTTGTAGTTGTCTACGGTGACGATGTATGGGGTTAGTAGGTAAGAAGGAACTACCTTTACACCGTTGTCGTAAGTGGTGGTGTCGTTAACCTCTGGCTCAGTGCCGTTAAGGATTGCGACTGCCATGCCTGCAGCAACCTTTGCAAGTTCACGAGTGTCCTTGAAGATGGTTGAGTACTGCTCGCCAGCAAGCATTGCCTTGACGGATAGAACCTCAGCGTCCTGACCAACGATGGTTGGTAGGTCGGTGTAACCAGCGTCAGTTAGAGCTGCGATGATTCCGCGGCTTAGACCGTCGTATGGAGATAGCACACCGTGAACGATGGAGCCATCTGCGTAGTTACCTACCAAGATGTCTTCCATACGCTTCTGAGCTACAGCGCCGTCCCAACGAAGGGT
>CAZKLA010000071.1:0-7988 GCA_964553455.1 uncultured Aquiluna sp.
ACCAGCCCATAGACAATCTCTAAGTTGATTCTGGAGTCGGTGTAATCCTCAGTTAGGGCAAAGCTCTCGCCATCTTCCATCGCAATGCGATAAACCAGATTTGCCGATTCGATGGCTGCGATTGCCTCGGCCTTAGTCATTCCCACGATTTGGCAGGCAAGCAACTTGGTCTCAACGTGCTTGGGCGAAAACTGATCCGGGGCAGTGTCCCTAAAGCAAAGTGCGTTTGGTGTGCTTCTTGGTTCTGGAGCCGCACTTGTTAGCGACTGCCCAATCAGAAAAGCCGAGAGGGTCGTAACCGTTCCGACCGCGATGGCGGCAAATAATCTTTTATTCGGCATAGTTACCAACAAGGCGAACCGCGCCACCGCGGACACCCTTGGCCTCCGTTACATAACCAGGTAATTCGGATTCGCAAGCGGTCGACTCGATGATTCCCAGTTGCCATGCTGGAATGCCGAGCTCGGCAATCATGGACTGAATCTCGGAAGCAAAATCTTTTCGAACCACAACGGCAAAACCAAGACCTAGGTTCCAGGTTGATTCAAGATCTTTGAGGTCGTAACCGCCCCAGCCGGCCAGCACTCTAAACACCTGGTTCGGGCTCCAGCTGCTGCGGTCAACATCAAGCGAAACAGTCTGAGGCAGCACGCGAGATAGGTTGGCCGCAATACCACCGCCGGTGATGTGGCTCATGGTTGATATCTGAGCAGAGTAGCGATCAAGAACTTTGTTCAAAACACCGGTGTAAAGCCGGGTTGGTTCTAGTAGCTCCTCGCCCAGGCTCCTGGTGAACTCGGGAACGGAGTCGGTGTATTTCAGACCGCGGTCCGCAACAATCTTGCGAACCAGCGAGTAGCCGTTTGAATGCAGTCCGGAAGCCTCAAGGCCCAAGACCACATCGCCAACTTGAACTCGCTCCGCAGAAAGCATCTTTGATTTTTCAACCACGCCGACCGCCGCACCCGCGACGTCGTACTCGTGCTCACCCAAAAGTCCAGGGTGCTCCGCGGTTTCGCCGCCAACGAGTGCGACATCGACCTCTTTACAGGCACCCGCGATACCGCGAACTATGTCCGCGATTCTGGCTGGCTCCAGCTTGCCGGTGGCAATGTAATCGGTCATAAACAAACTGCGAGCGCCGACCACCACGATGTCATCCACGACCATGCCAACTAGGTCCTGGCCGATGGTGTCGTGCTTGTCAATCGCCTGGGCGATTGCCACCTTGGTGCCAACGCCGTCGGTTGAGGTGGCAAGGATTGGGTGGTCGTAGTCCTTTAGGAACTTGGCATCGATCATTCCGGCAAAGCCGCCAACGCCTCCTAGTACCAGGTTGTTGTGGGTGGCCGTCACGGCCGCCTTCATTAGCTCTACAGCTTTATCTCCGGCCTCGGTGTCGACTCCGGATGCGGAATATGGATTAGCCATTTGGGTGCACGTGCCCTTCCTCGCGGATGGAAGCAACGCCTCGCTCCAAGAGGTTCTTGCCCAAGCGCTCAGCAGCCGGAAGCTCAATCGGATACTCACCGGTAAAGCAAGCGGTGCAGAGCTCGCGCTCCTGCTGGTTGGTGGCTGCGATCATGCCTTCCTTGGAGAGGAAGCCCAATGAATCTGCCCCTAGTGACTTGCGCACATCTTCAACTGCCAAACCTGACGCAATCAACTCTGCTCGCGAGGCGAAGTCAATTCCGTAGAAGCATGGCCAGGTGATTGGTGGGCTAGAGATGCGAACGTGCACCTCAGCCGCTCCAGCCTCCTTGAGCATCTTCACCAGTGCTCGCTGAGTGTTGCCTCGAACGATTGAGTCGTCAATCACGATCAAACGCTTGCCAGCGATTACCTCACGGAGTGGGTTGAGCTTCAGCCTGATACCGAGCTGGCGAATGGTTTGAGACGGCTGGATAAAGGTTCGGCCAACATAAGCATTCTTTACCAACCCATGTCCAAATGGAATACCGGAAGCCTCCGAGTAGCCAATCGCTGCCGGAGTTCCAGACTCCGGGGTTGGCATAACCAGATCGGCCTCTACCGGATACTCCCTAGCCAGAGTGCGGCCCATCTCAACTCGAGCCTCATAAACCACGCGGCCGTTGATGGCGGTGTCTGGCCTTGCCAGGTAGACATACTCAAACACGCAACCGGCACGCTTCTTAGGGGCAAAACTGGTGGAGCGAAGACCGTTCTCGTCAATCGCAATAAGTTCGCCAGGCTCGATCTCACGAACAAAGGAAGCACCAACGATGTCCAGCGCTGCCGATTCAGAGGCAACCACCCAACCGCGCTCTAGGCGACCAAGCACCAGCGGCCTCACGCCCTGCGGATCACGCGCTGCGTAGAGGGTGTGCTCGTCCATAAATGTGAGGCAGTAGGCACCTTTTACCAAGGGCAAAAGCTCCAGTGCGGTTGCCTCGAGGGAAGAGTCTGGGTTGCCGGTTAATAGTGCGGTCAGCACTGCGGTGTCAGTGGTGTTTCCACCGCGCAGCTCCGACTCATGATCTGGGTAGCGCTGTTCTAGTAGCTCAAGTAGCTCAGAAGTGTTGGTGAGGTTACCGTTGTGAGCCAGGGCAATAGTGCCGTAGGCCGTCTTACCAAGAGTTGGTTGGGCATTGCGCCAGTGCGATGCGCCGGTGGTGGAATAACGGGTGTGGCCAACAGCGATGTGGCCCTGCAGCGACTCAAGCGCTGCCTCATTAAAGACTTGTGATACCAGACCCATGTCCTTGTAGACCAAAATCTTTTCGCCGGTTGAGGTTGCGATTCCAGCTGATTCTTGACCGCGGTGCTGCAGCGCGTAGAGACCGAAGTAGGTAAGTTTTGCGACTTCCTCGCCAGGTGCCCAAACGCCAAAAACGCCGCACTGGTCCTGTGGACCCTTCTCACCCGGAAGGATGTCGTGATTCAGCAGCCCATCGCCGCGAATCACTGATCGGACCTTTCGGCCAAAGCCCTTTTGGTCTTGCGCGAGGTAAGAAGATCAATGGCCAAGGCGATGCCTAGACCCAGTCCAAATCCCAAAGAACCAAAGGAGAGAATCAATAGACCAAGAATGTTTTCGTTGGAGCGCTGATCGGCTGGGATTAGCAAGAACAGCACCACGGCAGCAATGGCCCCAAAAACCGCTCCAGTGATAGCCCAGGGCAAGATCTTTGGTGCTCGGCGAATCTCTACCTCTTCGGGCAGGTTTTGCTTGGGCTTGGTCACAAGAGTATTAAACAAGATATTGCCGAGGCATCGGCCTTATTTAGCTAAATGCGAGGGTTGATTTATTTGAATACCGAGGCGATCTCCGGCGCTCTAGCACCTGAGAGGGTAAGGCCGGCACCGTGTGGCACGCTCCCCAGCGCGATTTCGCCCTGAGCCAGCTGGATAAAAAGCTCTGGTGTGATCTCAACAACATTTGGCGGGGTTCCCCGTCGATGCTCTAAACCAGCCACGCACTGCACTGCTCCATAGGGCGGCACTCGCAGTTCGATGGTGCCGCCAGGGTGGCGAATCTCGATCTCCTGGAGCAGATATCTAACCGCGGTTGGCAGCTGATCTGGCAGGTTGGCCAAAGCGGTTTGACCCTCTTGCGCCGAGATTCGCTTTTTGCCCATAGCTAATTATCCACATGCTTGGGCGTAGGCTGGTCAGGTGCTTAGACGCCTATTAGTTATCTCCCGACCAGTGCTTTGGGTAAACACCATTGGCACCACCGTTATGGGAATGTGGTTAGCCGGTTACCTGTGGGACTGGCGCGTCTTGCCAATCTTGATCTGGGTTACCTTGCCCTTCAACCTCTTGATCTACGGCATCAACGACATCTTTGACCAGGAGACCGACAACATCAACGCCCGCAAGGGTGGCTATGAGGGTGCTCACATTTCCCCCAGCGAGGTGAAGCCGATTTGGTGGGGTGTGATTCTCACCAACGTCCCGTTCTTGGTTTACTTCGCTGTAACGCTGCCTTGGCAGGCAACCGCCTGGATGGTGGCCTACAGCCTGTTCTTCACGTTCTACTCGGCACCGCCACTTCGCTTCAAGGCTCGCCCATACCTGGACAGCTTCTCAAATACCGATTACGCCTTCCCACTGGCATTTGTGCCGTTAGCGCTTGGGCACGAACCACTGTGGCTCGCGGTATTTGGCCTGATGGCTTGGTCTATCGCCAAGCATGCCTACGACGCCATCCAAGACATTCCGCAGGATTCTGACACCGGTATTCAAACCACCGCCGTCCACCTGGGGGTTAAGAAGACTCTGGTTTGGTCTGGTTTTTGGTGGGCGGTTTCAACGGTGCTGTTTGCCTTGGTAAATATTCCGGTGGCGATCGTGAACCTATTGATTGCCGGTTACCTGGTCTTTACAGTTTGGCGAACCCCGACTCCAAAGCGTGCCCACGATGTCTATAAGTATTCGATCGCATTCCCATACGTAGCTGGCGCAGTGGCCGGTGTGCAGCTGGTGACTGCCATCGTTCTCGGCTGGTACTAATGGCAAGAATTGTTGTGCTCGGAGCTGGGCTCTCAGGCCTTGCCAGTGCCGCACTCTTGGCTCAAGCAGGTCATGAAGTCACGGTCTTAGAGAAGAACTCCTGGCTTGGCGGTAAGTCTCGAAGAATTGAGCTTGCCGGTCAACGCATGGATACCGGGCCAGCACTGGTGACATTTCCAGAGGTTTGGGAGCAGTTCCTAGACACCTTTGATTCGCTTGGAAAAGTTAGCTCAAAAGAGCACGCCGACCTGAGTTTCACCAAACTCAAAGAGGTTGGCCGCTACTACCTGAGAAACCATGTCACCGACCTACCGGTGAGACCAGAGCACCACTGGTCAAAGGCCTGGGACCAGTTTTCCAAAGAGCACGATGCCCTAACTCCAGCCATCTCAAAGCTGCTCACCTCTCACCCGCTCGACCCAAGCGCGCTTCCGGCGCTATCAAAGATGATGAAGGTCTATGGGCTAAGGCTCACCACCTCCAGCTACCTCAAATCCCTGAGCTACATGCCGGCGGCACTCAAGGAAGTCATCTCGATCCACACCCTCAATGCCGGTGTCTCACCAAACCGCACGCTCGCGCTCTACGCCTCGATGACCGCTGCCATGGCATCGCAAGGCATCTCGGTTCCGGTTGGTGGAGTCAATGAAATCGCGTTGGCACTGGGCCGGCTTGCCGTCGCGGCTGGCGCCAAGATCGAGCTGGGAGTTGCCGTTACCCAGGTTGGCAGCAAGTCGGTCAAGACCCAGTCCGGGGACTACGACTTTGATCATTTAGTTAGTTCGTTGGATCCGGGAGTACTTAAGTCGCTTCAGACTGGAAAGCCAAACCGGCTAGCCAAGCATCGCTCCTGTTCGGGTGTTGCGATATACGCGGTGCTAAAAGAGCCACTGCCCGATGATGTGGTGACCCACTCGGTGATCATGCCGGACGATGCCGAGAAGCTGCACCGCAGTTTGGATGCGGCTTTGCCTCCGGAGCAGACCATGACCTTTGTCAACTACTACCGTGCCGGGGAGATTTACCCCAACACCAAAGACACCGTTGCCGTTCTAATCACTGCTCCAGCCGATGGCAAGAAGCATGACCTGAATAGTGAATGGGTGCGCAACGAGCTAGACCGAGTCTCTCAAAAGCTTGGACTCCGGGTCGCAATAGATGAACTCTTTGAAGAGTATGAAATTTTGAACCCTGACTACTTTGCTCAGTTTGGTGCCGCTGGTGGTGCGCTCTACGGCGCCACAAGAGCGCTGTGGCAGTCAGGACCATTCCACAATCCGCAGTACCACAACCCACTTCGACCAAGGCTTTGGAGGGTGGGGGCCTCGGTTCACCCCGGCGGCGGAATACCCGCGGTACTCGGTGGCACATTGATAGCCACCAGAGCGATGCTCAGAAAAATTGGGAAGCCAAAGAAATAACCAGCTGTTAGGAATAACCATGACCAAAATCCAAAAGCCTGCCACCACGTCCGTTGAAATCTCTGAGCTACTAGCCAACCGCTGGAGCCCAAGGGTCTATGACCCAACCCACGAGATGACAGACGAGCAGGTGCTGAGACTTGCGGAGGCGGCCCGTTGGGCGGCATCCGGCAACAATGCACAGCCTTGGCGCTTTGGTTTCGCTCGCCGCGGTGAAGAGCTCTTCGAGAAGATTTCCAGCAGCATGCTCTCTGGCTTCAACGCAGCCTGGGCACCAAACGCTTCGCTTTACGTCTTGGCATTCGCCGACAAATTCCGCGCCGATGGCACCGAAATTGACCGTCACGCTTCCTACTTCAACAATGCGCTGGCAACCAGCCAACTGGTTTTTGAAGCCGAGGCCATGGGCCTAAAGGCTCACTACATGGGTGGCGTTATGCATGATGACATCCTGAAGGCGGTTGGCATCGAGGACGCTTGGTTGACCTGTGTGATCACCATCGGTGCTCAGGGTGATGTATCGAACGTCAGCGATGAGCTTAAGCAGCGCGAGTCGGCTCCGAGAGAGCGCAAAGCCCTTTCAGACATCGTGGTAACCAAGCTCTAAATCAGGTCGATAACGCTAGGCTCTAAAACGAAAGAACTAGAGATCGGCTAGAGGAATTTCAGAATCAAGCAATACTAAATTCAGTGCGGCATTCCAGCGTCTTTGGACCGCAAGCGCAGCTAGCAACCTAGCCGATGGATTACTCAGGACAGCAGCTCCGCTACTGGCCACCACGCTTACCAAAGACCCTTTCTGGATCTCCACTATTGCGGCGCTGAGCATGCTGCCCTGGCTTTTCTTTGCCATTCCTATTGGCGGCTTAGTAGATCGAATTAACCGCCGCAATATGCTGGCGATTGCCAACACCCTCAGACTCTCCGCGGTCATACTGATTGCGGTAACTGTTGGTCTAGACCTGATTACCCTGCCGATTCTGCTGGGAGCAATCTTTATCTTCGGTGTCGGTGAGGTCATCTACGACACCACGCTGCAGTCGATGATGCCAGAGGTATTAACCAAGGATCAGCTCGATAGAGGCAATGCCCGACTTCAGATTGTCGGTATCACACTTGCCGAATTCATTGGAGCACCTGTCAGTGGACTGCTGTTTGCCGCCTCGATTGCGCTGCCGTTCTACTTTGGTGCCGGTGGCATCCTGGTGGCAGTCTTCCTGGTGCTATCGATTCCAACCGCTTACTCAATCGTGCCGATGAACCCCGAGCCAAAAGCAAAGACTGGCTTCTGGGAAGACGTACGCTTTGGCATTCGCTACCTGTACGAGGACAAGACCCTACTCAAACTCGTTCTTCTAACCTCTTCAATCGGCTTCTTCTTTGCCGCATCCTCCTCCACGATGGTGCTGTTTATGACTGAGACGCTTAAGACTCCGATTGCGCTGTTTGGCTTTTTGTTTGCCGCCCCTGCGGTTGGAGCTCTGGTTGGCTCGGTAATCACCCCAAAGATCTCGGCTCGATTTGGCAGGACCACCACCATGGCCTGGTCGATCTTGCTCTCGAGCGTGCTGGTTGTGATTCAAGGCTTCTCGCCCAACTACTGGGTGCTGGCTGCGCTTGTAACCATTGGTTCGATGGTCATCACCGGCTGGAATATCCTGCTGATGTCCAGCTACCACCAGATCATCCCGAGCGAGCTATTTGGTCGCATCCACGGCACCAGAAGAACTTTGGTTTGGGGCATGATGCCGATTGGTTCGCTGCTGGGTGGCGCCATCGCCAGCATTGACCTCAGGCTCCCCTTTATTGCCGGTGGCCTGGCCTGTTCGATTCTTGCCATCTGGGGATTTAAGTTCATAATCAACCTAGAGAAGTCTTGGTTGAATAAAGAGACCCCGGAGGCCAACTAATGCGATTTGTGATCTATGTGATCGACACCGAAACCAACAGTGGTGGCCCCAGCGAAATGGCAGCCATCGACGCTTTCAACGATCACCTGCAGTCCAATAGCCACTGGATTACCGCGGCGGGGATTGGCGCTCCAAGAACCGCAAAGTTGATTGACAATCGCGCCGATGCCCAAGTGGTTGA
>CAZKLA010000072.1:0-7785 GCA_964553455.1 uncultured Aquiluna sp.
CGGGTGCGTCTGGATGACTTGTGCTCCAGGTTGTGGCGCATGTTGATCTGCTGCTTCATCAGCTTGCCGCTGCCGGTAAAGCGGAAACGCTTCTTGGCGCCCGAGTGGGTCTTCATTTTCGGCATGATCTCTCCTTAGTTCTCTTCTGTCGCTTCAGCCTGTTGGGGCTTTGCTTGGGCCTTTTTAGCTTCGGCCCTTGCCTCTGCCTTGTTCTTCAACGGCCCAATCACCATGACCATGTTGCGGCCATCGATCGATGGGTTCGACTCCACGGTTCCGAATTCGGTTACTTCGTCCGCCAGTTTGCGAAGCAAGTTCACACCCATCTCTGGGCGGGACTGCTCGCGACCGCGGAAGACAACCATCACCTTCACCTTGTCGCCGGCCTTGAGGAATTTGCGAACCTGACCAACCTTGGTGTTGTAGTCGTGATCGTCGATCTTTAGACCGAAACGAACCGTCTTCAATACAGTGTTGACCTGGTTCTTTCTAGCTTCACGAACCTTCTGAGCGGCTTCGTACTTGAACTTGCCGTAGTCCATGACCTTACAAACTGGAGGGTTGGATCCCGGTGCTACCTCGACTAGGTCTAGGTCTGCCTCACGGGCCAATCTCAAAGCTTGCTCAATAGGGACAACGCCAACCTGTTCACCTGCTGGTCCGATTAGTCGGACCTCGGCGACACGAATGCGCTCGTTGATGCGGGGATCGCTGATAACTAGCTCCTTAGGTACCGTTTTGACTCACGCAAAATGCGCGCAAAAGTATCAAACGCTCAAACCCGGATACCTTTAGAGGCGGTAGACAGGTGGGAATGTAATCCACTTTCACTGAGCTAAGTGCCCAGAGCCTCAGGTAGCCTAGCAGAAACACAAAGAATTTTGAAAGAGGAATCTTGTCCGAAGAACTCACCAGAGACATTGCCGAAGTACCTGCGGTTGAAATTATCAACACCGCTGCGGTTCACCTGATGAGCGCTGCAGCCGTGCAGTGTGGCCTGGCCGAGGATGCGCCAGCAGATCTTGACGAGGCAAGAAAGCTCATCACAGCACTGGCGGGCTTGATTACCGCGGCTGCCCCAGAGATTGGTGACCACCACGCTAGGCCGCTGCGAGACGGCCTGCGCTCACTCCAGCTTGCGTTCCGCGAGGCTTCTGTGATTCCTGACGAGCCAGGTAAGGGTCCTGGCGAAAAGTACACCGGACCGGTGAACTAGACGGCAACCAACCTGATGGCGAAGGAATCCACCAGCTGGAGAAATTCCTGAGTCTGACAACCAACACCAAACTCAGCCAAGACTCTCTCAAGTTCAGGCTTTGCTAATCCAGCGGCCAATCCGATTTCAATGCCCAATTCAGGCTTTGTCAGATTTGCCTCTGGGTCTGAGTCGAACAGCTTTACCGACACAATCTCTGGGTGCGATGCTGCGGCTGTTGTAACCATTTTCTGGACTCGCTCATCAAGGTGAGCCGGGGTCCAAGGTAAGCCCTGCGCCAAAGCCGCAAGAGCTGGGCGTCTCAAACCGATTGCTCTGCCGGCAGGATTTAGTACAACCCGATCGTGACCTTCGCTCACAGCGGCCACTGCCAGCTTTGGAGCGTCAACCGGCACAGGCCTGGCAGTACTATTCCAGGCTGCCATCTCCGAAACTGAACTGAAGGCTGGGATCGCGGTTTTACCGTCCGGAGTGCTCACGGCAACGATTGCCAAGTCCGCGCTCTTATCCACGGTCTGACCGTGCGGCCCAACGCCACTCTCCCCCAGTTCGGCAAGCAGTGGAATTAGCAGGCGAGATTCTGCGAGAGCGATAAACAGCTTCGACTTGTCCAGTTGACCCTGAAGGGCAGCTGCCAAAACCGCTGGTGTCGATCCGTCATCGTGAGACCAGCTGTTTTGCGAGAATTCACGCCCCTCCCAAGGGACGCCTGCCGAATCGTGAAACTTATCGTGCATCAGCGGTTGGCTATCGCCAGGGCCTCTTGCAGGGTAAAGCGGCCAGCGTAGAGGGACTTACCTAGGATCGCGCCCTCTAGCCCCATGGACACTAGAGCGTGCAGATCTTCGATGTCTTGTAGTGAAGAGATGCCGCCGGAGGCAACCACCGGCTTGTTTGTGAATTCCATTACCTGCTTCAAAAGCTCAATGTTTGGGCCCCTCAGAGTGCCGTCCTTGGTGACGTCTGTCACCACATAACGCGCGCAGTTGGCCTGCTCTAGACGAGCCAGCACCTCAAACAGATCTCCACCCTCTTGAGTCCAGCCCCGAGCCGCCAAGGTGGTGCCTCTAACATCGAGGCCAACAGCAATCTGCTCGCCGTATTGTTCGATTACCTTGGCAGTCCAATCTGGATTCTCCAGCGCAGCGGTTCCGAGGTTCACGCGAGTTGCTCCAAGAGCTAAAGCGGCATCCAGGGATGCGTCATCTCGGATACCACCGGAAAGCTCAATCTTGGTTGCGCCCGCTTGATTCACGACTTCGGCAATTACGGCACGGTTTTCTCCCCTGCCGAATGCCGCGTCCAGGTCGACCAGGTGAATCCATTCAGCTCCGGCTGCGATCCAATCCATGGCCGCATCGAGTGGGTGACCGAAGTCTTCCTCGCTGCCAGCCTCGCCCTGGGTTAGTCGGACTGCCTTGCCGTTCGCGACATCGACTGCTGGCAAAAGTTCAAGTTTCATTCTTTTCTCCTAAATCGAACGAATCCAGTTGCGAAGCAATTGAAGCCCTGCCTCGCCAGATTTTTCAGGGTGGAACTGTGTTGCGCTTAGTGGGCCATTCTCGACAGCCGCTAGAAACCGCTCCCCGTGCTCAGACCAAGTCAACGCTGCCTTCACAAATGGTGGCTGAATGTCTAGATCCCAGGTTTTGGCGGCATAGGAGTGGACAAAGTAAAAGCGCTCATCGGCTACTGACTCGAAGAGCACGCTCTTTGAGTCTGGTGTGACTTTGCTCCAGCCCATGTGGGGCAGTGTTGGAGCCTCCAGCATGGTCACGCTTCCAGGCCACTGTCCCAAGCCCTCAGTATCAATACCGTGCTCAACGCCGTGTTCGAACATGACCTGCATGCCGACGCAAATGCCAAGAACGGCTCTACCGGCGGTCAGTCTTTGGTCAACAAGACTTGAAGCATTGTGGGCATTTAGGTTTCTCATGACCGAGGCAAAAGCCCCCACCCCTGGCAGCAGCATGCCATCGGCTTCCAGCAGAAGCTTGCGATCTGAGGTTAGAACAACCTCGGCACCCGCTTGCTCCAGAGCGCGACAAGCGGAGTGAACATTGCCATTGCCGTAGTCAAAAACCGCGACGGTCTTAGTCAAAGGCTGCCCTTGGTGGATGGCACACCGGAAATACGTGCGTCGATTTCAATCGCCTTGCGCATGGCACGCGCTAGTGCTTTGAACTGCGCCTCCGCAATGTGGTGGGCATCGCGACCAGCCAGAACGTTGACGTGCAGCGTCAGTCCAGCATTGAAAGCAAGTGCCTCAAAAACGTGACGGACCATAGAGCCCGTAAAGTGGCCACCGATCAGGTGATACTCAAAACCCTGAGGCTCTCCCGAGTGAACCAGAAAGGGCCGACCTGACACATCAACTACAGCTCGGGCAAGCGCTTCATCGAGCGGGACAGTGGCGTCACCGTAGCGCCCGATTCCAACCTTGTCGCCAAGTGCCTGCTTGATGGCTTGACCAAGAACGATGGCGGTGTCCTCGACGGTGTGGTGAATGTCAATCTCGATATCCCCCACCGACTTGACCTTTAGATCGATAAGCGAGTGCTTTGAAAACGCAGTCAACATGTGGTCAAAAAATGGCACACCGGTTTCGATTTCAGACTGACCTGAGCCATCTAGATTCAGCTCGAGCTCGATCTTGGACTCGCTGGTAGCGCGAGAAAGCTTGGCAATGCGGCTCATGTTTGACCTCGTTTGGGAAGATTCCCCAAGTTTAGTCAAGAATCAATGCGAGTTCACCCAGCAACTTGGTGGTCTCAGCCTCTGTGCCAGCGGTAATTCGCAGGGTACCCGGAATCCCTACGTTGCGAACAATCACACCCTTAGCCAGCAGCGCCTCGAAGATTTGGTTGGGGTCATTGAACCCTTCAACTAATACAAAGTTGGCATCCGAGCTGTAGGCACGAAGCCCCATGGTCTCAAGTTGGGCAATCATACGGTCGCGCTGAACCTTAATTTGATCGACGTTAGCTAGCATCTCTGGCGCGTGACGCAGGGCAGCCCGAGCCGCAGCCTGAGTTAGGGCAGACAGGTGGTAGGGCAGACGGACAATGCGCAAAGCATCGACTACTGCCGAATCTGCCGCGAGATAACCGACTCGGGCACCGGCAAAGGCAAAGGCCTTACTCATGGTTCTACTCACAATTAGCCTTGGCCTTCCCGCAAGCAGCTCAAGGGCTGAGTCTTGCGAGGAGAACTCAGCGTAGGCCTCATCCACAACCAAGATTCCGTCAAAGGCTTCATAGGCGGCGCTGATGACTGAATTGTCAATGGGCGTGCCCGTCGGGTTATTTGGATTGCACAGCAAAGCAATAGAAGGTTTTAGCTCCGCGAGCTTGGCCGAAACATAATCTGCGGTCAGCTCGAAATCATCAAGCCTGGGTAGCTCTTGATATTCAGTCAGTGCGATTCGAGCGATATTCGGGTACATCGAATAAGTCGGCCCGAAACTGAGCGAGCTCTTCCCTGGGCCACCAAAGGCCTGGAAGATTTGTGTGATTATCTCGTTAGAACCATTCGCAGCCCAAACCTGTTCTGCACGAAGCCCATGGCCTAAATAAGCGGCAAACGCACCGCGGAGCTCCAGGAACTCACGATCTGGATAGCGATTTAGTTTGAGAACTTCGGCGGCCAGCTCTTGAATTATGTCGATGGCCACAGCCTCGGGGATGCCGAATGTGTTTTCGTTGACATTTAGCTGAATTGGAACATCCAACTGCGGGGCTCCGTAGGGCTTCAAGCCCTTAAGGTCGTCCCGGATTGGTAAGTCTTCGAGGTTGGTCACCCCTAGAGATTACTGGAAAGGACTAGGGCAGGGCGATCTGCTGACCAGGAGCAAGATCAACGGTAGTCAGCGCATTGAGCAGAACAACCTCTGCAATCCAATCGCGAGGGTCTTGGTTTGGAGCATAGGCATCAGCAAGCGACCAAAGCGAATCTCCGGACTGGACGGTTACGTACTCGAGTTCGCCAGGCTCTTGGCTACCGGCAACGGAACCAGAGATCGAAGCCATGGTGAAGGAAGCGGCCAGTGCCAAGATTGCGACTCCGCGGAACAGGCGTCTTGGGTTGGTTAGTCGGTAAGAAGTAACAGCGCTCATTCTGATCATCACCCTTCTGTTCGATTATTTGTTTCGAACATTTGTTCTAAGTATAGAAACAATTCCGACATTTACAAGTTTTTTGTAAGTTTTTTTACAAATAACTCGAAAATGTGTTTGGCAAACGCTCCAGGAGCGAATACAGTTTCGACATAAGGAAGTAAATCTTTACCCACTGACATTTTGAGAGGAGCCGAGATGGACAGCTCTGAGCTCACCGATGTGCAGCAGCGAATCCTCGCTGTAATCCGGGAATCAATGCAGGCGAGGAACTATGCGCCCTCGATGCGCGAGATCGGCGAGGCGGTGGGATTGAGTTCCACTGCCAGCGTCTCCCACCAGCTAAACAAGCTTGAACTTCTTGGATTCATTAGTCGCGATCCGCGCAGGCCGAGAACCATTGACCTGCTCGGCTTTGATGACTACGCGGGAGAAATCATCAAGGCGGACGCGGCTATGGTTCCGCTAGTCGGTCGAATTGCTGCCGGTGGACCAATCACAGCGGAGCAGAACGTCGAGGACGTTTTTGCCCTGCCCAGGCAGCTCGTAGGTCAGGGAGATTTGTTCCTGCTGAAAGTCGTTGGTGAGTCAATGATTGATGCGGCTATCTGCGATGGTGACTGGGTGGTTGTCCGCCAGCAGCAAACTGCTGAGAATGGTGACATCGTTGCCGCACTTTTGGAAGATGAAGCCACCGTGAAGACTTTCAAGCAGCGCGATGGTCACACCTGGCTGCTACCAAGAAACTCTGCCTTTGAACCGATTTTGGGAGACCACGCCGTGATCCTGGGCAAAGTCGTAGCCGTGCTTAGGGCTGTGTAGCAAACTCTTTCAACTCCGAGGCAAGATCAGGCTTCACCAAAGCCTTGAGCCTTGTGCCGGTCTCCACATACTCGATCTCGAGCACTTTGCCCGACATGTGAGCGCGGGAAACTAGATCTCCCCTGCTGTAGGGAACCACCCCGTAAAACTCGACATCTGGCTGCGGTAGCAACTCTGCGATCTTGGATTCAAGTTCTTCGAAGCCCATACCGGTACGCGCTGAAATCAAGAGTGAGCCCGGCACCAGCCCGCGCAGCCTCACCTGGTCCTCTTCCGAGAGCAAATCGGCCTTATTGAAAACGATAACTTCAGTAATGCTTGAGGCATTGACCTCGGAGATTACCTCGTGGACAGTTCTGATCTGCCCCATCGGGTCTGGGTCGGTGCCATCCACCACGTGAACTATCAAGTCGGCGTGTGAAATCTCTTCAAGAGTGGAGCGGAACGCCTCGACCAACTGGTGTGGCAGCTGCCTTACAAATCCAACCGTGTCAGCAATGGTGTAACTTCTGCCATCTGGAGTCTCGTGCTGCCTAACGGTCGGGTCCAAGGTGGCAAACAGAGCGTTCTCCACCAATACCCCGGCTTTTGTCATGCGGTTGAGCACGGAAGACTTACCAGCGTTGGTGTAGCCAGCAATTGCGACCTGGGGCTCGTTGTTCTTCTCGCGTTTGGAACGTTTGATGTCTCGGGCTTGCTTCATGTCGGCAATTTCGCGCTTCAGCTTTGCCATCTTGGTGTTGATGCGTCTGCGATCTAGTTCGATCTTGGTTTCACCTGGACCACGCGAACCAATACCAACACCACCGGCGGCCTGACCTCCGGCCTGCCTGGACATCGACTCTCCCCAACCGCGAAGGCGAGGCAAGAGGTATTCAAGTTGGGCCAGTTCGACCTGAGCCTTGCCCTCACGGCTCTTGGCGTGCTGGGCAAAAATGTCCAAGATGATGGCGGTTCTATCAACCACCTTTACCTGGACAGCATCCTCCAGGGCTCGGCGCTGAGACGGGGCAAGTTCAGCGTTGGCAATGACAGTGTCCGCCCCAAGGTGTGCGACCAATTCCTTTAGCTCTTGAGCTTTTCCCTTGCCAAAGAACGTTGCTGGATCTGGATAAGGCCTTCTTTGCAGCAATCCATCAAGAACTTCGGCGCCAGCGGTTTCTGCCAGAGCAGCCAGTTCCCGAAGCCCATTCTCGGCATCGGTTAGTGTGCCCGAACCCCAGACTCCGATAAGGACAACTTTCTCCAGTCGAAGCTTTCGATATTCGACATCCGTGATGTCCTGAAGTTCAGTGGAGAGGCCCGCAACACGTCGAAGCGAGTCTCGCTCCTGAAGATCGAGTTGGTCTCCGTCAAACTCGTTTCGAGGCGCAGCAGCACCCCGCCTGAGAATGCGGTCAATTGTGGATTCGTTTTCCATCGCACTTTAACCCTAGGGCTGTATTAGGTTTACAGCATGTCCCAGGAGCACTATTTCAGCGCAAGCCCAGATTCACAGGCCGCTCTCAGAGACATCACTTTCCACGTTGGTGAGCGAGAGTTCTCCGTTCAGGCAGCCAGCGGAACCTTCAGTGCCAGCAAACTAGATCCAGGAACGAGCGTCTTGCTTAGCAAGTATGACCAGTTCCCGAC
>CAZKLA010000073.1:0-3756 GCA_964553455.1 uncultured Aquiluna sp.
GCCACCGCTCACAACTTGCGCGAGGCCAAGCATGACCCAACTTCACATGCCGAGATTGAAGTCATTAGAAAAGCAGCTGCAGAGCTTTCGGACTGGCGACTTGAAAACACCACTCTGTTTGTCACCCTTGAGCCTTGCGTGATGTGTGCCGGGGCAATTGTTGCGGCGAGGATTCCTCGCGTTGTGTTCGGGGCTTGGGACGAACGGGTCGGGGCAGCAGGCTCAATCTACGACGTCTTGCGGGATTCCAGATTGGGTAAACCGGTTGAGGTCATTCCTGGAATCCTGGAAGCGCAGTGCTCAGATCTACTCAAGGCCTTCTTTGAGGCCAAACGTTCGTAGTGTGCGATAGAGGTCACCTTTGCTAAGCTAGCGGGCGGTGACGTGTCCGAGCGGCCGAAGGTGCAACTCTCGAAAAGTTGTGTGGGTGAAAGCCCACCGTGGGTTCAAATCCCACCGTCACCGCCACAGGTGAGAGCATTTGCTTTCACCTTTTCTATTTTTAGAATCGATTGTGATGGCAGAGCTCGATCTCTCAAGTGAACTAGCAGAACTCGAAGAAGTTCTAGCTTCTGTGCTTGCCGTTACCCGCCCTGCCGAGGTGGCCAGCGAAATTGCTGCCCTCGAAGAAGAAGCCGCTAAGCCTGATATCTGGAATGACCAGGAAACTGCGCAGCGTGTGACCAGCCAGCTTGCTCGTCTAAAAGCCAAGAAGCAAAAGCTGGATGATGTGGCAGCACGCCTTGACGACCTAAAAGTTCTTATTGAGATGGCCAATGCCGAGGATGATGCCGAAACCAAGTTGGAGGCCAGGGGAGAGCTCAAGGCTCTTGCCACCATGGTGGACTCCCTCGAGGTCGAGACATTGTTGAACGGCGAGTATGACGCTCGTGGCGCGATTGTCACTATCCGATCTGGCGCTGGTGGCGATGACGCCACCGACTTTGCCGAGATGCTGATGCGAATGTATTTGCGTTACTGCGAAAAGCAGGGTTACAAGACTTCGGTCTTGGACATCTCCTATGCGGAAGGTGCTGGCATAAAGAGCGCGGTGTTTGAAGTTGATGCGGCGTTCGCCTATGGCCAACTGTCAGTTGAGTCCGGCACCCACCGCCTGGTTCGAATGAGCCCATTCAACGCAGCTGGTAAGAGGCAGACCTCGTTCGCTGCGGTTGAAGTTGTTCCTCTGATTGAGACCACTGATGTAATCGACATTCCAGAGAACGATATCCGTATCGACGTCTTCCGCTCTTCGGGCCCCGGCGGTCAGTCTGTAAACACCACCGACTCTGCGGTAAGAATCACGCACCTGCCTTCTGGCATCGTGGTCTCCTGTCAGAACGAGAAGAGTCAGCTGCAAAACAAGGCAGCCGCACTCAGGGTGCTGCAGTCTCGATTGCTGCTTCTAAAGAAGCAAGAAGAAGATGCCAAGAAGAAAGAGCTTGCCGGAGACGTAAAGGCGAGCTGGGGAGAGCAGATGCGCTCCTATGTGCTCGCTCCCTACCAAATGGTCAAGGACCTTCGCAACAACTACGAGGTCAACAATCCAGATGCGGTCTTTGATGGTGAAATCGAGGGCTTTATTTCTGCTGGTCTGCGCTGGCGCGCTAATCCAGACAAATAGCCATTTGCGGTCGTGGCAGGCTGGCCTAAAGCCTTGCTCGGCTTAGGCTTTGAAGCGAAATGATCCGCTTAGAAAATGTAATCAAGACCTATAAGGGCGCAGACGCTCCTGCCCTGGACTCGGTGTCGCTGGATATTCAGCGCGGCGAATTTGTGTTCCTGGTTGGAACCTCGGGCTCTGGTAAGTCGACGCTGCTGCGCCTAATGCTTCGCGAGGAGCGAGTGGATCAGGGTGAGGTTTTGGTGCTGGGGGAGAACCTGAGCCAGCTCTCGGCCAGCAAGGTCGCTCAGTTCCGCCGCAAGCTCGGTGTGGTCTTTCAAGATTTCAGACTTTTGCCAAATAAGACCGTCTACCAAAATGTCGCTTTCGCGCTCCAGGTTCTGGGAAAGCCCAAGGCATTTATTGAGACCGCGGTGCCGGATGTTTTGGAATTGGTTGGACTTAGTCAAAAAGCCGATCGACTCCCAAGCGCTCTCTCCGGCGGCGAGCAGCAGCGCGTTGCTATTGCCAGGGCACTGGTCAACCGCCCAGAGGTTTTGTTGGCGGATGAGCCAACCGGAAACCTAGACCCCGCCACCTCCAACGAGATCATGACTCTGCTGGATCGCATCAACCTGGCCGGCACCACCATCGTTATGGCCACCCACGATCGTGGAATTGTGGACCGAATGCAAAAGCGCGTGGTTGAGATCAAGGGCGGACAGATCATTCGCGATGCTCAAACCGCCTCCTACCGAGAGATTCCATCGGACTCGATTCCGATGATCCCTGACTCACCTGCCGATATTGATTTTGGCGGTGAGAAGTGAAGTTAGGTTTCATCCTCTCCGAGATGTGGGCTGGCATTCGCAGCAACATCTCGATGATTGTCTCGATCATCCTGGTTTCTTTTGTTTCGCTCACCTTCGTTGCCGTCACGCTGCTGCTGCAGTTGCAGATTGGCGAAATGAAGACGTATTGGTATGACCGCGCTCAGGTCGCCATCTATCTCTGCAGCGACTATTCGCCGGAAGAAGCTTGCCCAGCCGGTGGTGCCACCGATGCTCAGAAGGCAGCTATCGAGTCGCAGCTCTCCGGCCAAACGCTGGCTCCTTACATTGACGCTTACTACTTTGAGAATCAGGACGCTGCCTACGAGAAGTTCGTGGAGCAGTTTGCCGACTCTCAGGCCGCGCAGTACATCAACGCAGATCAGCTAAACGAGGCGTTCTGGGTAAACCTCAAAGACCCGACCCAGTCCGAGTTGATTCTGGAGAGCTTCTCCGGCCTTGACGGGGTTGAAGAAATCAAAGACCAGCGCAGCTACCTCGATGAAATCTTTAACTTCCTAAACGCAGGTTCGCTCTTGGCGGCCGGTGTGGCAGCAGTGATGCTTTTGAGCGCAACCCTGTTGATTGCCACCACAATCAGACTCAGTGCACACTCCAGAAGGCGTGAGATTTCGATCATGCGCCTGGTTGGCGCATCGCGTTTTTCCATCCAGCTGCCATTCGTGCTGGAGGGATTGTTGGCTGCGGTTCTAGGTGCGCTATTGGCAACCGGTGTCACCGTGGCAATCACTCACTACTTTGTGACCGGCTATTTGGCCCAGCAGCTGGCATTTACGTCCTTCTTTACTGTCGCTGATTCGCTTATGATTACTCCCTACCTATTAGGTATCGGCGCCACTCTTGCGATCATCTCTTCAAGCGTGTCTATCCACCGTTACCTAAAGGCCTAATCAAGGGAAACGCCATGCCACGCGAACGTGGGCAGAAACTGATTGCCCAGAACCGTAAGGCCCGACACGACTACCACATCGAAGACGTGTACGAGGCCGGCATTGTGCTAACCGGAACCGAGGTCAAGTCTCTCCGAGCCGGCCGAGCCTCCCTGATCGACGGCTTTGCCTCTATAGAGCATGGCGAGGTGTGGCTGGAGAATGTTCACATCCCGGAGTTCTTCGAGGGATCTTGGACCAACCACTTCACCAGACGCAAGCGCAAGCTGCTGCTAAACCGCCAGGAGATCGGCAAGCTTGCCGGCAAGGTTCGCGAGTCTGGATACACCCTTATCCCGCTGAGCATGTATTTCAAGGATGGCTACGCCAAGGTCGAGATTGCGCTTGCCAAGGGTAAGAAGGACTACGACAA
>CAZKLA010000073.1:3856-7313 GCA_964553455.1 uncultured Aquiluna sp.
GTAAAGTTTCTGCGGAAATTTAAGTTGCGGTGGATAATTCGCACCCGTTAGGATAGGAGACTGCATCCCTAACCTTTGCCGAACCTCATATGTAGGTCGTTTGGCGCGTAGCAAATTGTGGCTCGCTGTGTCTAGGAACGCGAATTTCCCGCCTACAACAACAATTCCCTAGGGGTTATCACTTTGGCTGCTGCGAAAAACGCTAAGAACCTAAAGTCCGCAAAGAACTCTCGCTCCGCACTAAGACCAACTTTTGCGAAGCACCCAGACCCAATCGAGATTCCAGATCTGCTCTCACTTCAGACTGAGAGCTTTGACTGGCTGGTTGGAGCACCTGCTTGGCGCGAGATCGCCGGAGCAGATGCTCGCACTGGTCTGAACGAGGTCTTCGAGGAGATCAGCCCGATCGAGGACAGCTCGAACGCTGCCCAGAACGCGAAGATGGGCCTTTCCTTCTCTGACCCAGAACTTTTCGACCCGCCTTACACTCCTGACGAGTGCAAGGAAAAGGGCAAGAGCTACACCAAGCCGCTTTACATCAAGGCTGAGTTCACCAACTACGAGACCGGTGAGATCAAGAGCCAGACCGTATTCATGGGTGACTTCCCAGTGATGACCGGCAAGGGCACCTTCATCATCAACGGTACCGAGCGCGTTGTGGTTTCGCAGCTAGTTCGCTCCCCAGGTGTTTACTTCTCGGTGTCCACCAACACCACCGGTAACTTGGACGTGAAGAACAACAAGGCTCAGATCATCCCAAGCCGTGGTTCTTACCTAGAGTTCCTAACCGAGTGGGTAAAGGACGAGCGTAAGCCAGCTGCCCGCTTCGGCCAGCCAATCCTGCAGGTCCAGGTTGACCGCAAGACCAAGGTCTCGGCAACCATCTTCCTAAAGGCCCTTGGTATGACCAAGGACGAGATCCGCGCAGAGTTCTCTGACCTAAAGGGATCGGTTGAGGCCAGCCCACTAAACCTACGTTTCGATGAGGACATCATTGAGCGCACCCTGGAGTATGACGAGTCCAAGGTCTTCGCATCCCCAATCCTTTCCAAGGAAGACGCACTTCGCGAGGTATACCGCAAGGTTCGCGGCGAGACCGCAGGTGCCGAAGTTGCTGAGGCCTGGTTGCGTTCAACCTACTTCGAGCACAAGCGCTACAACCTAGCTCGCGTTGGTCGTCACAAGCTAAACCGCAAGCTCAACATTGAGCAGGGTGCCGACATCACCACCTTGACCCTGGCTGACATCGTGGCAACTTTGAAGTACCTGTTGCTATTTGACATCACCTTGGCAAACGGCGTTCAGGCAACCGCTCAGACCGTTGAGTTCGGCATCAAGATGAACGGCAAGAAGGTCAACCTAGTTGTCCGTCCAGACGACATCGATGACTTCTCTAACCGTCGTATCCGCTCAGTAGGCGAGCTAATTCAGAACCAGGTTCGAATTGGTCTTTCCCGCATGGAGCGCGTAGTTCGCGAGCGTATGTCGACTCAGGACATTGAGGCAATTACTCCTCAGACCCTGATCAACCTGCGCCCAGTGGTTTCCGCGATCAAGGAATTCTTCGGCGCAAGCCAGCTTTCCCAGTTCATGGACCAGAACAACCCACTTGCTGGTCTTGCGCACAAGCGTCGTCTATCCGCACTTGGACCTGGTGGTATCGCTCGTGAGCGTGCCCAGATGGAGGTACGTGACGTACACCCATCGCACTACGGTCGCATGTGTCCAGTGGAGACCCCAGAAGGTCCAAACATTGGTCTAATCGGATCGCTAACCGCGTTCAGCCGCATCAACACCTTCGGTTTCATCGAGACCCCTTACCGCATCGTAAAGAACGGCAAGGTCACCTCGAAGATCGAGTACCTAGATGCAGCAGCAGAAGACGGCAAGGTCATCGCAGCAGCTGAGACTCCTTTGAAGGAAGACGGCTCGCTAGTTGGTCCTCGTGCATTCGTTCGCTTCCGTGGCGACATGGTTGAGGTTCCAGCTGAGGATGTTGACTACATCGACATTTCCCCACGTCAGCTAGCTTCGGTTTCCACCTCGCTTATCCCATTCTTGGAGCACGATGACTCGTCTCGTGCGCTGATGGGTGCGAACATGCAGCGTCAGGCAGTTCCACTGCTACGCGCTGAGAGCCCATTTGTTGGAACCGGTATGGAGCGCATCGCTGCTATCGACTCCGGTGCTGTGGTAATCGCAGACAACGCCGGTGTTGTAGAGGAGATCGACGCAAACACCATCACCGTTATGAACGACGATGGCACTCGCTCCTCCTACTTCCTACGCAAGTTCGACCGCTCTAACCAGGGCACCGCAATCAACCAGCGCGCAATCGTTGAGGTTGGTCAGCGCGTTGAGCTTGGAGAAGTGCTAGCCGACGGTCCTTCGACCGAGAACGGTGAGCTTGCCCTGGGTAAGAACCTGCTCGTGGCATTCATGCCTTGGGAGGGTTACAACTTCGAGGACGCAATCATCCTGTCTCAGGAGATCGTGAAGCACGATGTGCTTTCTTCGATCCACATTGAGGAGTATGAGGTTGACGCTCGCGACACCAAGCTAGGTGCCGAAGAGATCACCGCTGACCTACCAAACGTTTCCCCAGAGGCAATTGCTCAGCTAGACGAGAGCGGAATCATCCGCATCGGTGCTGAGGTTCGCCCAGGAGATATCTTGGTTGGAAAGGTTACCCCTAAGGGTGAGACCGAGCTTTCCGCAGAAGAGCGCCTACTGCGCGCAATCTTCAACGAGAAGAGCCGCGAAGTTCGCGACACCTCTTTGAAGGTGCCACACGGTGAGCAGGGAACCATCATCGGTGTCAAGGTATTTGACGCTGAGGCTGGCGACGAGCTAGGTGCTGGCGTCAACAAGCGCGTAGTGGTCTACATCGCTCAGAAGCGCAAGATTACCGAGGGTGACAAGCTTGCTGGTCGCCACGGTAACAAGGGTGTTATTGCCAAGATCCTTCCGGTTGAGGACATGCCATTCATGGAGGACGGAACTCCAGTTGACATCGTGCTAAACCCACTGGGTATCCCAGGTCGTATGAACTTTGGTCAGGTACTTGAGTCTCACCTAGGTTGGGCTTGCCGCCAGGGTTGGGATGTCAAGGGCGTTGCCAAGTGGGCAGACGACATGGCCAAGGAGCTGTACTCAGCTGAGGCTGGTACCAAGGTCGCTACCCCGGTATTCGACGGTGCTACCAAGAACCAGGTTGCTGGCATCTTGGACCACACCCTGCCAGGCGAGAACGGCAAGCGTCTAATCGACGGTTCCGGTAAGGCACGTCTGTTTGACGGCCGCTCCGGTGAGCCATTCCCAGAGCCAATCGCAGTCGGTGTGAAGTACATGCTGAAGCTGCACCACCTAGTTGACGACAAGATCCACGCTCGTTCAACCGGCCCTTACTCCATGATTACTCAGCAGCCACTTGGTGGTAAGGCTCAGTTCGGTGGAC
>CAZKLA010000074.1:0-4105 GCA_964553455.1 uncultured Aquiluna sp.
CCACAGTTTGCGATTCACTTCCAAAGCTCAGGCCAAAAGGTCGCTGTCGCGCTGCAGAATCGCTCCAGCGTTGGATTGAGCGCGACCGGTGTTGAATTGGTTGGCCCAACCCTGGCCGCTGCGAAATCTCAGGTGATCCCTGGCTTTGAGATTCTGGCTGATGGTCTGGCGGACCCGAGTTTGAGAATCTTCAACCCGGGCACAGAACCAACCACTGCGCTGGTCACCTTTGTCGGATCTGGCACCAACAGCGATGTGGTGAGTGTCGAGGTTCCTGCTGGTGGCTTTGAGCTGGTGACGCCAAAACTCTCCGTTGGCAATTACCTGGTTCTAATTGAGGCTCAGTCCGAAGTTATGGCAGAGCTCTACAACCCATTTGTTGGCGAGAATTTTGATTTTGGCTGGTTGTCACCGGTAGCGGCTAAGACCGGTGAAACCGCGATGGCAATGCCGGCCTTTGCGGCGAAGTTAGCGCTTGCTAATCCAACCGATCAGTCCATAAGTGTCATTTTGACTTTGGATGTTGGAGCTCAAGCTCTGAGCATCCCGGCACGCTCCCAGTTGCTGGTGAATGTCTCGGGAAGAGCTTTGGTGCTTGAGTCGGCAGGCGAGTATCGGGCCAGCTTGATACTTAGTGACCCCAAGGGTTATGCGGTGATAGCCCCGAGAGAGAATGCCAACCTGGGGTCAGACATCCAGGTGTTTGTCCGCTAGTGCGGATGCATCAGCTCCCAGGGGTCCTTGTCGATTAGTGACGCCGCCGCAGAAATTACAGCGTGTTCAATGTGCATCCGTGGATCGGGAAGCCGCTGGCGACCAAATCTTTCAATCGGGATGCGATAAAGCGTGATGGTCATCGAGGTTTTGTTGGCGCTCCAACGTCTCACCGGCTCGCTGTCAACGATGGCTGGAACATCTTCTATACGCCACCTGAGGTTCTTGAATTCTTCCTCGTAGCTCTCTTGAAGGTATTCGCAAGTCTCCTGCACCACTGATTCAAAGAATCCCAGCCGGGCCACGCCAAAGTGAAAAAGCTTGGAGGGTAGCGGCCTGCGCAGTCCGCGACCGTGTCGGTCTCGGTGACTTCCGGCCCTGATTCCCATTGGCTCATTGTATTCTTGGCACGCTAAAGCCAAAGAGAGTTATCGCTGTGATCAATTTCAAAGACTTCGTAAAGACCTATGACGTTCGTGGTTTGGTTGGTTCTCAACTAACCGACGATGTGGTTGCGGCATTTGGTGCGGCATTCGTTGATGAGCTCGAGCTATCGGGCAAGCAGCTGGTAATCGGCCACGATATGCGCGATAGCTCTCCAGAGTTCGCTGCGGCATTTGCTGCTGGCGCTGCCATGCGCGGCGGTAACCCGTTGATGCTGGGACTGTGCTCGACGGACATGACTTACTTTGCCTCGGGCAAGCTAGACCTGCCATCGGTGATGTTTACCGCCAGTCACAATCCAGCCAGTTACAACGGCATGAAGTTCTCACGGGCAGGAGCTAAGGGCATTGGACTGGACTCGGGGCTGGCTGCGATCAGAGATCGAGCGCAGAACTACTTCGACTCGAGCATCGCACAGGTCTCGACACCTGGTGCGGTGGAGGAGATTAACCTCACCCGCGAGTATGTCGAGTACCTGCGCAAGCTAGTAGACCTATCCCAGACTCGCAGGCTGAAGATTGTGGTTGATGCGGCAAATGGCATGGGTGGCTTCACCGTGCCACTGGTGCTTCAGGACGCAGCCGGCCTTCCAGCGCTGAACCTTGAAATCGTGCCGCTTTACTTTGAACTTGATGGCACCTTCCCAAACCATGAGGCAAACCCTCTTCAGGTCGAGAACCTCAGAGACCTGCAGCGTGCTGTTGTCGAGCACGGTGCGGATCTTGGTTTGGCTTTTGATGGCGATGCCGACCGTTGCTTTGCGGTTGATGAAAAGGGTGGGTTAGTTAGCCCATCGGCGCTCGCAGCAATAGTTTCGATTCGCGAGATTAGGCGCGTAAAGGGACTTGGGGAGACTCACATCACAGTGCTGCACAACCTTCTAACTTCGAAGGTGGTTGAGGAGCGCATTTCTTTGGCTGGAGCGAAGCCAGTGCGCACCAAGGTTGGACACTCGCTAATCAAGGAGGAGATGGCCGCCACCAATGCCGTCTTTGGCGGCGAGCACTCCGCACACTATTACTTCCGTGACTTCTGGGGGGCAGACAACGGCATGCTGGCCGCGCTGCACCTAATCAGTGAACTGGGTGACTACCAAGGCTCGATGAGCGAGCTGTCCCAGAGCTTTACCCCTTACTTCTCTTCCGGTGAGATTAACTCCACGGTCTCGGATGTCCCGGCTGCGATTGATCGACTTCGGGCGCAGTTTCCGGATTGCTCGGTTGAGCACTTCGACGGCTACACCTTCAGCTCAGGGGATAAAGAAAATTGGTTCTGGTTCAATGTGCGTTCGTCAAACACTGAACCATTGCTTAGACTTAACGTCGAATCAAACCACGAGGCCTCGATGGAAAAGATTCGTGACCAGGCCATAGCTGCAATCAGAAATGGCTAAACCAATTCGAGAGGCCGCAAATGTCCCAAACCCTCACCCAGATTGACTTTAAGGTCGCTGACCTTTCACTTGCCGAATCCGGCAGACACCAGATTCGTCTTGCCGAAGCCGAAATGCCAGGACTCATGGCTCTGCGCAAGGAGTTTGGCCCTTCGCAACCTCTCAAGGGTGCGCGTATCGCAGGTTCACTTCACATGACGGTGCAGACCGCGGTGTTGATTGAGACCCTAAAGGCCCTCGGAGCATCGGTTCGGTGGGCGAGCTGCAATATTTACTCAACCCAAGATGAAGCTGCGGCTGCAGTGGTGGTTGGCTCGGGAACCACCGAGCAGCCAAGCGGAACTCCGGTATTCGCCTGGAAGGGCGAGAATCTTGAGGAGTACTGGTGGTGCACCGAGAAGATCTTTGACTTTTCATCCGAAGGCTTCGATGGTCCAAATCTGATTCTTGATGATGGTGGCGACGCAACACTTTTGGTCCACAAGGGCGTTGAGTTTGAAGCTGCCGGTTCGGTGCCTCCTGCGGGCCTAGATGACTCCGAGGAGTACCGAGTCATTCTTGAGGTCTTACGCGAATCGCTAAAGCGCGATGCCAGCTACTTCACTCGCATCGCGAAAGAGATCAAGGGAGTCTCCGAGGAGACCACCACCGGTGTTCACCGACTCTACGAGTTTGCCAAGAACGGCAGCCTGTTGTTCCCAGCGATCAATGTGAATGACGCCGTCACCAAGTCGAAGTTCGACAACAAGTATGGAATTCGCCACTCTCTACCGGATGGCCTAAACCGTGCCACCGATGTGCTGATGGGCGGCAAAGTTTGCTTCGTTGCTGGCTATGGCGATGTTGGCAAGGGTTGCGCTGAGGCACTTAGGGGCCAGGGCGCACGCGTAATCGTTTCTGAGATTGATCCGATTTGCGCGCTGCAGGCCGCGATGGATGGATTCCAGGTCGCCACCCTGGAGGACGTAATCGATCAGGTTGACATCTTCGTAACCGCCACTGGCAATGAAAATGTGATTCGCCCTGAGCACCTAGCGAAGATGAAGAACCTCGCGATTTTGGCAAATGTCGGACACTTCGACAACGAGATCGACATGGCTGGAATCAGCAAGCTTCAGGGCGTTGTGAAGGTCGAGATTAAGCCTCAGGTTCACGAATGGCGTTTGCCAAACGGAAATGCGGTTTTGATTTTGTCTGAGGGTCGCCTAATGAACCTTGGTAACGCCACTGGTCACCCAAGCTTTGTGATGTCCACGTCGTTCTCGAACCAGGTTCTAGCTCAAATTGAACTCCACCTGCGCTCTGGCGAATACGGCATCGGTGTTCACATCATGCCAAAGGAGCTGGACGAGAAGGTGGCGAGGTTGCACTTAGACGCACTTGGTGTAAAACTGACTCAACTAACCGAGCGTCAGGCACGCTACATTGGAGTCAGTGTGGCGGGTCCTTACAAAGTGGATCACTACCGTTACTAGCTGGAGGTTGTGCAGTGTCTAACAAGATTCTTGTCGTGGACGATGACGATGCACTGCGCGAAGCACTAGGCCTCTACCT
>CAZKLA010000074.1:4205-7141 GCA_964553455.1 uncultured Aquiluna sp.
CGAATCAAGGCCAGATTGCGCCCAGTCGCCGCCGATGGAGGCATCATCACCATTGGCGAGCTCACCATGGACCCACGCTCCTACGAAGTCAAGCGCGCCGGTGTAAAAATCTCGCTGACACCGCTGGAGTTCAAGTTGCTGCACACTTTGGCGGTAAAGCCACAGCAGGTTTTCTCACGCGAAATGCTCTTGGAGCAGGTTTGGGGCTATCAGTACAAGGCGGACACTCGCCTGGTTAACGTTCACGTTCAACGCCTTAGGTCCAAGGTCGAGGAAGATCCTGAGAACCCGAAGATTGTTACCACCGTGCGCGGCCATGGATATCGAGCTGGTACCGAAACTCCGTGATCTCACTGCTCAGACGGTCACTTACCGCTAGGACCGTATTTGCCACAGTAACCCTGAGCGCAATCGCGCTGGCAACTTTGGGGGGATTTCTCTCCTACTCGCTAGCCAACAATTTCTTCCAAAACCGTCTTAGCCAAGTTCTCAGCGAGACCGAACGTGCGGTGACATCGGTGCAGGGCACCGTGGCGGCCGCATCGCTAGCCGACGAAACCGCGCTCCAGACCTTGATCAATTCGGTGGTGCCATCGCTTGAGGTTTCCGGTGTTTCTGGAGCGAGGCAGGTGGCACTGCTTCGAAGCCCAGGTCAACCCCAGCTTCAGCTCTTCCAGTCCCCAATCTCCCAAGACCTTGATCTCGCAACAATTCCCGGCGAATTGCGCGAGGAGGTGAGGGCATCTGATGGCGTACTTACCTACACCTCGGTCTCACTGGTAAGAAATGGCCAGATAGTGCCAGGCATCACAGTGGGAGCTCCAATCACCTTGCCGCTGGCTGGCGATTTTGAGCTCTACCTGGTCTTCGACCTAGGTCCCGAACAGCAGGCGCTAGTTACCGTTCAGAACGCTTTGGCAATTGGTGGCTTGGTGTTACTGGTCGTTATCTCGCTGGTCAGCTACTTCGTTACCCGAACCATCGTCAAGCCGGTAGAGCAGGCCGCCTCAGTGGCTGAGTCGCTCTCCGAGGGCCAGTTGGATGTTCGACTTCCGGAAAAGGGTGCCGATGTGATGGCGGTGCTGGCACGCTCATTCAACAAGATGGCCAATAGCCTGCAGCAGCAAATTCAGCAGCTTGACTCACTCTCGAGAATGCAGCGTCGATTCGTGTCCGACGTTTCTCACGAGCTTCGAACCCCGATGACCACCATCAAGTTGGCTGGTGAGGTGATTTTTGGTAATCGTGAAAGGTTGGAACCGGCACTGGCGCGCTCGGCTGAGTTGATGCAGAACCAAATCCAACGCTTCGAAGAACTGCTTGCCGACCTCCTTGAAATCTCTCGTTACGACGCTGGAGCGGTGACGCCGGATCTTGAGATGCACGACCTAAATGCGGTGGTCGGAGCTGCAATCGCAAGCATTGAGCCGCTTGCCAAGAGCAAAGAAACCGAGATTCAAGTTCGCTTGCCGGCCGGCAACGTTGAGGCTGAATTCGACGCAAAGCGCATCGAGCGGTTGCTGCGCAACCTGCTCTCGAATGCTGTCGAGCATGGTGAAGGGCGACCAATTGTGGTTGAAGTTGGATCCAATGCTCAGGCGGTCGCCGTTTGCGTCACAGACCAGGGCGTGGGCATGACCAAGCAGCAGCTGGAGCGCATCTTCGACCGTTTCTGGCGAGCTGACCCCGCAAGGCAGCGATCGGTAGGCGGCACTGGCCTCGGACTTGCTATCTCAAAAGAGGACGCAATTCTGCACCGTGGCTGGCTTCAGGTCTGGTCCAAGCCAAATCGAGGATCGAGCTTCAGGTTGACTCTGCCAATTCGCTCGGATGCTGTAATCGCCAATTCACCGCTACCACTGCCGCCAAGAACCATGGAGGGCTAGTGAAGAAGTTCTTTGCTTTACTGCTTTCGGCATCGCTTCTTGCCGGTTGCGCCCAGTTGCCAACCAAGGTCGATATCAAGAGCGGGCCAGAATTGGTTGCCCCTGAAGCCGCTGACTTTAGCTACTACGTTCCTACCGGCCCATCCGAGGGGGCATCTCAACAGGAGATTGTCTCCGGCTTCCTAGCCGCGGGAACCGGTCCGCAAAACGATTACTCGGTGGCGAGAGACTTCCTGACCGATGAATTCGCCCAGCGCTGGAACCCTGCCGCCGAAGTGTTGATTCGCGATGGTGCCCCTGGCTTTACTCCGAGCGGTGAAAGTTCGCTTGTGGTCGACGTTAGGGTCGGTGCTTCGGTAGATGAGCACGGCAGCTTCCGGGAGAACCTGGAACCCGAGCAAGTATCGCTTCGTTTTACCCTCGAGCGCGAAAACGGTGAGTGGCGAATAGCGAGCGCTCCTAACCTGACGGTGGTTACATCACCGGTTTTCTCGGTGGTCTTCAACGCCTTTCAGGTTTACTTCTACAACAACACCCAGAATGCCCTGGTGTCTGATTTGCGTTGGTTCCCCTCGAGGGCCTCGACCGGTACCAAGTTGGTCAATGCTTTGCTAGCTGGCCCTTCGGCACACCTCGCCCAGGGTGTGGTGTCTACAATTCCGCAGGGAACCAAGCTCACCATCGATGCGGTCAATATCCAAGACGGCGTGGCCAAGGTGGATTTTGATTCCACCGCACTGGAGGCCGATGCGCTTGAACGCCGGTTGATGTTGACCCAGCTTCGAGCGACGCTGATGCAGTTGGTGGGCGTCTCCGATGTCCAGATTTCGATCAATAACTCGCCGCAGGAGATCATTCCTGCCAATCTGCCAACGCCAGCTGCCGGTGGAGCTGCTTTCTATTTGAAGAACACCGGCATCTACCGTGTGACCGGAACCAACGACACGGTCATTCGAGGAACAGCGGGCTTTATCAACCCGGAGTCTGTCACCGCCTTTGATGTCACAGAGGACGGCCAGTGGATTGCCTACGCAACCTCGGATGGGGTCA
>CAZKLA010000075.1:0-7068 GCA_964553455.1 uncultured Aquiluna sp.
CTGGTCCCAGTCATACCTTGCGGGTGTCCCGGTGATATCGCGGTAAAAGAGCGTTGCTGCGGCGGCCGGCCTTGCGTGAGCAGTGGCATTGAGCTTCCCGCCCTGAGGAACCCAAAGAACCAAGTCACCAAATGCTAGATCCGCAATTAGCTGCCACTCGGCAAGCAATGAGCGAATCCATTGCTGTGAATTGGAATCAAGTTTTGCCACCATCTGAGTTTAGCCTTGTGGCGCATTCGTCGAGTATTTCAGTTGCTAGCGACCTCACCGCAAGAGTCAACCTGGCATTCGGACTCTCTAGCATCAGAGGTCGGGCACTCGAAATGCTAGCTTCACAGCTTGCTGGGTCACTCGGTAGCTCAGCTCTAATCGGAAAAGATGTGAAGTGCGACAGCAATTCACCGAGTTTCTTCGAAGATGACTTGCCAAAAACCCTCGTGCTTACTCGGTTCGCAATTGGCCAAACTTCCCGATCGATCCCGCTTAGATCAAACAAGAAACGGTTTATACCTACTGGATCAGCTATGAAAGCGGCTAAAACAAGGTCGGCTGAGTCGATAACCCATCGAGTTGTCGCCGCAGGCGAGTCAGCAGTCAAATGACCACTAGTCAATTGGCTGAACCCGTCGTTTACATCGAAAAGGATGAAATCGAAATGTTGAGATGCCACAGACATGAGTTGACTCAGGTCTTCTGGATGCACCTCTGTCCAACGCATCGGATTTGAGAGGCCCGTCAAGACGTCCAAGCTGAAGCCTCCGAACTTGAGCTCCGCACAAAGCCTTAGAAGTTCATCTATCTCTAGACGTCTTGCTCTAGCCAATCGAAGGGCTGCTGTAATTCCAGGTCCAGCCTCTGTCAACCCCAGCCAAGCCGCCAGAGATGGTCGGCGCATGTCCAAGTCAACAAGTAGAACCTTTCGATTTAGGCGAGTCAACTCAAAGGCGAGATTAATGGCGAGCATCGATTTACCGCTACCAGCACTACCCCAGGTAGCAACAACACCACAGCGTCCTTTGTGAGCCGTTGCTGAACGCCAATCGGTTTTTGCTGCGTCATTCCTGAGCACTAAGGGGTCACCAAAAGATAGATTTCCAAATCAGCGGCCAAGGTCTGGAGGATTAGGGCCGCTTGCTGGGGAGTGACCATGACTTCAACCAGTGAACCCGGTTCGGAAATAAACTTCGAGTCTTCAGTAACGGTAACAACTTGACTTCTCATCACTAAAAGCTCCCCCACAAAACCTTCTGCACTCGAACTTGTTCGCCAAATCTGAACCCATGAACCAGCAGAGATTTGTTGACTTATTGGTAGAGAAGGTTTCAGAACGACAGTTGTGAAACCGCGGGCGGGATAAGACTTGACTGCTCTTTTGAGAATCAATTCGCCCTCCAAAGCCACCCCATCAAGGTAAAAACTATTTGGCGCATCTTGGGAGGTCAGGTACAGGCCGCTCGCTTCGCCAAGATCAAGGCCCTGGAGCTCAAAATCATCGATTCCGATTCGTTCGCCGGGAATTAGGACCGATTTGGCTACCAGATATTCTGGCAAAGGCCTGCTCAGAGTAATCACGCCTGCGGCGACTAAGCCAGTGGCCACAAGCAAAACTATCAACGTGAGATTGGAGATTCTCTTGCGCAGTGATTTATTCATGCCTCTCCTCCTAAAGAGAGACTGGGGCAAACTCAGTTTTTTTGCTCCTAGTTATCCACAGCAGGTTTCCCCTTCGACACGGAAGCAAAAACACCTCTAACAACATTGTGTACGGAAATCCGTAGATAATTAACCAACTCGTTGAGACTCCGGCCTTGAGACCCGGTGCTCGGTTAGGTAGGGGACGTGAGCTGTTTTAGTGCCAAAGGAAACTGGGGAGTTATCCACAGGTCAATAGGTCGGCTATTTATCGCAGGGGAAATAGGTAGCAAACTTCTTAAGTCCCAGTGGCTTTCAAGGAGGAACCCAAGTGTCCGATGACAAGGTGCCAGGTGATTTTGATCCTGCGCAGCTCTTCGCAGAAATCTCGAAGGCTTACATTGAAATCCTGGCGGGCGTTAGGAGACCTGAGCAACTCGCGAGATGGCTGTCAGACAAGGCGTACTACGACATTTCACAACGAGCAAAAAGGGAGGCCCTGCAAAGGCAAATAACTGGCGCTAAAGCCAGGCCGGACATTTCTCTTAGAAAAAGTAAAACTTTCCTGACCGATGACGCGGGAATTCACGGCGTTGTCATCCTGAGAGTCTCGGGGGCCACAAAAGCTGTGGCTCTTAGAGCAGAGAGAATTCATGACCGCTTTCGAGTCACCGAGGTCCTGATCATCTAGTTCTTAAAGAAAGAACTTCCCGCTCCACCCTGCTTTGGCTTCTGATTTGGCTTCGCAGCAGGATTTGGCTCACTATGTGAGTCAGCCTCACCGTTCTCATCCGGCGCACTGAAGGTCAGCTGCTGTGGCTCCTGCACTTCCACCGAAGGCTCAGCTTGCTTGAGCTCGATGTTGAACAAGAACTGCACAGCCTCCTCGCGGATGCCAGCCATCATGTCAATGAACATGCCATAGCCTTCACGCTGGTACTCAACCAGCGGATCACGCTGCGCCATCGCACGAAGACCGATTCCCTCTTTGAGGTAATCCATCTCGTAGAGGTGGTCGCGCCACTTTCGGTCGATAACCGAAAGCATGACGCGACGCTCAAGCTCGCGCATTACCTCTTCACCGACCTCCTTGGTCCGGTTCGCATAGGCGATACGAGCGTCCGAGAGAATCTCTTCAATCAGCCAGGTTCGAGTCAACTTCGCACGAGAACCAGCTGCTTCTAGCACCTCTGAGATCTCGATGCCGATTGGGTAGACCTGCTTGAGCTGAGTCCACAGCTGCTCAAGATCCCAATCCAGGCTTCCGCCTTCTGGCAAGTTGACCGAGACGATGTCGTTGACAGTCTCTTCCAGGAAGGAGTGGAAGGTGTCGGAGATGTCTTCACCCTTGAGGATCTGACGGCGGTCGGCATAAATTGCCTCACGTTGACGGTTCATTACGTCGTCATACTTCAGGATGTTCTTGCGAATCTCAGCGTTTCGACCTTCGACCTGTCCCTGAGCAGATGCGATCGCTCGGGAAACCATCTTCGACTCAATTGCTGAGTCATCTGGCACCGAAGAACGGTTCATCAAAGCCGCCGCAGCACCTGAGTTGAATAGGCGCATAAGGTCATCGGTTAGCGACAGGTAGAACCTAGATTCACCTGGGTCACCCTGACGACCGGAACGACCACGTAGCTGGTTGTCGATTCGACGAGATTCGTGGCGCTCGGTTCCAAGCACGTATAGGCCGCCAACTTCGAGCACGCGCTCGGCTTCCTTGGCTACCTCTTGCTTCACCTTGCCGAAGATTTCATCCCAAGCTTCTTCGTACTGCTCCGCCTGCTCCACCGGATCGAGACCGAGCTTGTGCATTTCCTGCACCGCTAGGAATTCGGCGTTTCCACCCAGCATGATGTCGGTACCACGGCCGGCCATGTTGGTTGCCACTGTCACAGCACCGAAGCGACCGGCTTGCGCGACGATAACCGCTTCGCGGGCATTGTTCTTGGCGTTTAGCACTTCGTGCTTTATGCCCGCCTTGGCTAGAAGCTTGGAAAGGTATTCGCTCTTTTCAACGCTGGTGGTTCCAACCAAAATTGGCTGGCCTTTGGCGTGACGCTCTGCGATGTCCTGAACCACCATGTGGAACTTGACCTCTTCGTTTTTGAAGATGAGGTCGGACTGATCCTTGCGGACCATGGGCTTGTTGGTTGGAATCGGCACTACGCCAAGCTTGTAAGTGGACATGAACTCAGCGGCTTCGGTCTCAGCGGTACCGGTCATGCCGGAGAGCTTCTCGTAGAGCCTGAAGTAGTTCTGCAAGGTTACGGTTGCCAAAGTCTGGTTCTCAGCCTTGATGGCTACACCTTCTTTTGCCTCAATAGCCTGGTGCATACCCTCGTTGTAACGACGGCCTGGAAGTAGACGACCGGTGTGCTCGTCAACAATCTGAACTTCACCGTTCACGATTACATAGTCACGATCCTTACGGAAAAGCTCCTTGGCACGAATCGAGTTGTTCAGGAATGAGATAAGTGGAGTGTTTGCGGTTTCATACAAGTTGGTGATGCCGAGGTAGTCCTCGACCTTGTCGATACCAGCCTCCAGCACACCAACGGTGCGCTTCTTCTCATCGACCTCGTAGTCCACATCAATCTGAAGAGTCTGAGCGAGTTTGGCGAATACTCCAAACCAGCGGTTGACATCTGCGGCTGCGGGACCAGAAATAATCAACGGGGTTCGAGCCTCGTCAATCAAGATCGAGTCCACCTCATCGACGATTGCGAAGAAGTGCCCACGCTGAACTAGGTCCTGGCTGTTCAGGGCCATGTTGTCGCGCAGGTAGTCAAATCCAAATTCATTGTTGGTTCCATAGGTGATGTCGCAGGCATACATCGCACGGCGCTGCTCTGGATCTTGACCACCAAGAATGCAACCGGTGGTCATGCCCAGCGCGCGGAAGATGCGGCCCATCAGCTCAGACTGGTAACCCGCCAGGAAGTCGTTAACGGTGACCACGTGGACGCCACGCGCAGGAATCGCATTCAGGTAGGCAGCCAGGGTCGCAACCAGAGTCTTACCCTCACCGGTTTTCATTTCTGCGATGTTGCCCAGGTGCAGGGCAGCACCACCCATTAGCTGGACGTCGAAGTGGCGCATGCCAAGAGTTCTAACTGATGCTTCGCGCACAGCGGCGAATGCCTCAGGAAGCAGGTCATCAAGGGTCTCGCCCTCGGCAAAGCGCTGCCTCAGGGCAGCGGTCTCACCGTGGAGCTCTTCGTCGGTGAGTGCCTGAAAGTTCGGCTCCAAAGCATTTACTTCTGCGGCAATGGACTGCAGCTTTCTGAGCAGTCTTCCCTCGCCAGCGCGAAGCAGTTTGTCAATAATCGACGCCAATAGATACTCCTTGATTAACGGGTGTAATTCTACCCGTGATGTGCTTTGTGCTAGACCAGTGAGATAACCCCGTAATTCCAGCCCTTACGGCGATAAACCACCGCTGGGCGCGAAGTTTCAGAGTCTAGGAACAGATAGAAGTCGTGACCCACTAGCTCCATGTGGCCTACAGCTTCTTCCTTGGTCATTGGCTTCGCCTCAAACTCTTTGGACTTGATTACCACCGGGCTGTATGGAGCGTCCTCGGCTTCGGGCGCTGCTTCGACCGTCCCGAGCAATAGATCGTGGTCGATAGGCGTGATGTCAAGGGCCGCGAAGTCAGTAGCGGCCAGTTCACTGGCAGAGAGGTTCTTGTGCCCACCACCGCGGTGCACCTTGTGCTTATCTGAATACCTTCTGAGGCGTTCGACCAACTTGCCAAACGCAATGTCGAATGCGGCAAATTTGTCACTAGCCCTGGCTTCAGCTCGAACAATGTGACCCGGCTCGTAAACAGTGAGCTCAACCTGATCTTCAACACCCGCGGTTCTACTGTGTTCTTGGCGCGTAATTTTGATGTGGAGTTCTTCTGGCTTGTGGGCGTACCGGTCAATTTTTCCGGCTTTTTCTTCGACATAATCTCGGAAGCGGTCCGAGACGTTGAGGTTTTTTGCAGAAATCTTGAGTTCCATTTTTACCTCCGTTTTGGGGCAACATCGCCCTTAAAAACAACATACGCCTAATTGGCGTCCGTATTGTCAAAATTGCGTAAATCTTTGAGCCAATACACAGCCAAATGCCACGTCTACTCCAGCTTCCTCGCAGGCCCTAGCCAGCTCCGAAATGGTTGCTCCGGTGGTTAGCACATCGTCAAACAACATCACCTTTCCATTGACGTGAAAATCTAGCTTCATGCTGCCTAGCACGTTGTTGGCTCTTTGATCACGGCCCAAGCCGCGCTGATCTGAGCGGTTACGAGCATTGGCGAGGTTGACTACCGGAACATCCAGCTGGGCGACTTTCAAAGCCCGCCGCGCAATTGATTTCGCAGGGTCGAACCCACGCTTGCGATAATTCTTTACGTTTCTAGCCGGCACTACCACTGCGGAAATTCCTCTGAAATCAAGCTCACCAAATAGTTCTGCTGTTGATGCGATAAGGACCTTTTCAAGGGATGTCAGCTGCTGATCTTTGTAGCCAGTTATCAGCTTCTCGACGGCCCCCTGATGCCGGTGCGCATAAAACACTGGAAAGCCAAAACCCTCAATCTTGCCTATTTCTGTAACTGGCTTACAGCCTGGGCAGATTGGTTTGGGGCTCGTGCCACAAACAATGCAGCTGGAGGGAAAAATCACATCAATCAATGTCATAGCCATCGAAGAAGCATTTCGGCTCAGCAAAACGAGAGGCTCGGACTTAGACCACCTGTTGAGAAGGCCTTGAATTCGGCCGTTGTTAGTCGTTGGTTGCCATCAGCAGCGCATCCGCGACAACTCGTCGCCACGCACTTCCAGTTAACACCCAGACCTCCCCGGCATCTGAGACCAGGTAGGTCGAGAGTCCAGCAGTGCCGGTAAAGATCTCAACGCCGGTGACTGGAGGGATGCTCAGCTGAGACCTGGGGCCGGTGATTGGATAGTCGCTAATCGAAGTGAGACCAGAATTGGTCTGCTCCAGCACCCGAAGCGTGTCCGCACTTTGCCAAGTGAAAGACAGCACTGAACCAATGGAAGTGTTGACTAAACCACCCTGCGTCAATTTGATTGGCCAACCCGCGAGATCTCGAGAGATTGAATAGGTCCTGATTCGACTGGGCTCTCCTGACTCAATCCCCGCGAGTCTTGAGCCGGCGGGTCCGATTCTCACTGGCCCACGATTACCCAAGAGGTTGTCAAAGGGGTACTTCCGCTCACCAGATTTGGAGATGATTTCTATTGGCTCTCCAGCAGAGGCCGGTATGACCCAGAGGTAGCCGTAGGAATCGAAAAACAAACTCCGAACGCTTTGCCTGGTGGATACCTTGGCCGCGCGACCGGAGAGACCACTGTTGTCTACCAGCGTGACCCCATCCGAGGTTGCGTAGGCAATCCACTGGCCGTCCTCTGTGACATCAAA
>CAZKLA010000076.1:0-6891 GCA_964553455.1 uncultured Aquiluna sp.
CGAATCGTCCCCATGTAGGTCTTGCCATACATGCTCTTCTCGCCGTATGCGCCGTAGGCAAGCTGAACAGCGTTGTCTGGATCGCTAAGTAGCTCGAAGTTCAAACCCTCTTTGTCCTTGAACTTCTTGAGCTTTCCTGGCTCGTCAGGTGAGATTCCCAACACGGTGTAGCCGGCGGACTTGAGCGAGTTGATGTTGTCTCTAAAGTCACAGGCCTGAGTGGTGCAGCCTGGGGTGGATGCCGCTGGGTAGAAATACACCACTACCTTCTGGCCCAAGACTGAATCCAACGAAACATCGTTGCCGTCTTGGTTCTTCAGGGTGAACTGTGGTGCCTTGTTGCCAATTTCTAGAGTTGAAGTCATAGGGGAAATAACTTTTTCCGCACCGATACAATTCCCAAGTGATCGCATCCGTCGCCGGCTTCTTTACCGGGCTCTCTCTCATCATCGCGATTGGCGCGCAAAACGCCTATGTGCTGAGGCTTGGTTTGATGCGTCACCATGTTTTAGCGGTGGTGCTGTTCTGTGCGGTTTCCGATGCGCTATTGATCATTGCCGGTGTTGCTGGCTTAGGCGCAATAATCCAGCAGCTGCCGCTACTGCTCGAAGTTTTCAAGTATGCCGGTGCTGCCTATTTGATTTGGTTCGGTATTGCTGCGGTTCGCAGGGCGATGAATCCCAAGACTTTGGAAGCCCAGGGCGAATCCTTTCCCCTGTTCAAGACCCTGGCCACCATGGCAGCTTTGACTTGGCTCAACCCGCATGTCTACCTGGACACCGTGATTCTGCTCGGTTCGATTGGTAACCAGTTCGTGCCAAACCAGTGGTGGTTCACCTTGGGTGCGGTGACAGCGAGCTTTGTCTGGTTCTTCTCACTTGGCTATGGCGCAAAGTTGCTATCTCGCTTTATGTCTTCGGTGAAGTTTTGGCAGATTCTCGATGTTGTGATTGCGCTGGTTATGTTCTCAATTGCGCTCACTCTATTGTTTGGCTCGCTTTAGTCTTCTGAAACGAACAAATCGGGCATAATCGAAGCGTGAACTCAGACAGTTTTGGCAATTTTGCCAATCGCTCCAGCTCAAAGTGGCGTCGCTTCCCAGAAGATGTCTTGCCGATGCACGTTGCCGAGATGGACTTCGATGTCGCACCAGCTATCCGTGATCGCATCAAGGATCTAGCCGACCGCTCTGACCTTGGCTACACCGGACCAATTCCAGAGGTTGCCAAATCATTTGAGGCGTTTGCCCTGGACCGCTGGGGTTGGCAGATTGCGCCGGAGCAGCTCAAGCTAGCCACCGATGTTGGTGTTGCTGCCGTCGAGATTTTGCGTGTTCTAACCAAGCCTGGCGACCGAGTCTTGGTGAACAGCCCGGTTTACTCAAGCTTCTACCACTGGATCGAAGAGGTTCACGCTGAGGTGGCAGACGCACCGCTGGTTCTCAAGGGCGACGACTGGGTCCTGGACCTGTCAGCAATTGAGGATGCCTTCAAAGCTGGAGTCAAGGTCTACATGCTCTGCTCACCGCAGAATCCGGTTGGGCGCGTCCACACCGCAAAAGAGCTAACCGCCGTTGCCGAATTGGCCGATAAGTATGGCGTCACTGTGGTCAGTGACGAGATTCACGCTCCGCTGAGCTGGGTTCCTTTTACCCCATACCTTGCTCTGGGGCCAGCCGCCGAGCGCACTGGCGTGGTAATCACATCCAGCTCCAAAGCTTGGAATGTCGCAGGTCTAAAGGCAGCCTTCTTGCTCACCCAGGGTGCAGAGGTGCAGGCCAGACTCAAAGGCTTGCCAGATGCCATGCACTGGCGCACTTCACTGGTTGGTGCTTTTGCTATGGAGAGTGCTTTTAGTCATTCGGTGGACTGGCTCGACGAAGTTGTTGAGCAGATTCAGGAGAACCTTGCGTTCTTCCAGCACGAGGTTGCTCAGAAGCTCCCCAAGGCCAGGCTGTTCAATATGGAGAGCACCTACTTGGCTTGGGTTGACCTCACTGCCTATCGGGTAGATCACCCGCAGCAGGTGCTATTCCAGCAGGGCAAGGTTGCTGTGGTGCCGGGCGAGGATCATGCTCCACAGGACCAGTACTCGAACTTTGTTAGATTCAACATCGCCACGTCAAAGGCCAGAATCAGCGAGGCTGTCTCGCGAATGTCAAAGGTTCTCGAGGGCTAGTTTCAGATCGGTGATCAGATCGCCGGGGTGTTCCAGCCCAACCGAGAGTCTCACGGTCGATTCTGTGATTCCCATCTTGAGCTGAGTCTCAGTGCCAAGTCTGCGGTGGGTGGAAGAGGCTGGGTGGGTGATCAAAGACCTGGAGTCACCAAGGTTGTTTGAGATATCGATCACCTCTAGCGCATTCATAAACGCAAAAGTCTTTGCCTTGTCCGCATCCAGTTGAATCGCCAGTGTGGTGCCACCCTTGACCATCTGCTTTTTAGCCAGCGCTGAATCTGGGTGAGACGCCAAGAATGGGTGGATAACTCTCGCTACACCGCGGAGTCCTTCCAGGGCAGAAGCAATCTCGAAGGCGGTGTCAGCCATGCGGTTGACTCGCATCGACATGGTTTCCAAAGACTTGGTTAGCACCCAGGCATTGAAGGGGGAGAGCGATGGTCCAGTGTGACGAGTGAAGGGTTTTAGCACCTCGTTGATGTATTGCTTGCTGCCGACCACGGCCCCACCCAGCACGCGACCTTGACCGTCCATGTGCTTGGTGGCGGAATACATCACCACATCCGCGCCGAGTTCAAGTGGCTTCTGAAGCACAGGTGAGGCCATCACGTTATCCACGATCAAAATGCCGCCTGCGCGATGCGTTAGCTCCGCCACCAGCGCGATGTCGACAATTTCCATAAGCGGGTTGCTTGGAGTCTCAATAAAGACTGCCTTCACCGGGGTTGCTAGCGCCTTTTTCCAACCTTCTTCTGTATTGGAAGACACAATCTCAACCTGGACGCCCCACTTCGGCAGAATCTCGGTGAGCACGACATAGCAGGAGGAGAACATCGCAGGCGATGCCACCACGCGATCGCCAGCCGATACGAAGGACGCAAGCGATGCGAACATCGCCGCCATCCCGGTTCCAGTGGCGAGCGCCGCCTCAGCGCCTTCAATCAGCGCTAGCCGCTCTTCAAACATCGCAACGGTTGGGTTAGAGAATCGTGAGTAGAGGTAGTGCTCCTCGGTCTCCATAAATGCCTGCTCAGCCTGCTCAGCCGAGTCGTAGCTAAAGCCGCTGGTGACAAACATCGCTTCCGAAGTCTCGGCAAAACCGGAGCGGATCAATGCCCCCCGAACACTAACGGTGTCGGGATGCAACTCGCGCTGAGTTGGCTCATAGATCGGATCATTGTGACCCCATGGCCGAGAACGCTTTGTCATAAGGCAAAAACATACCGCTTTAGGGCTACTCTTGGCAGGTGTTTGACCAAGTAAGTCAGTTAGCCCAAGAACTATTTCAACGCCACGGGTTGGTGAATTACTCATTTGGGTTCGATAGAGCCATCCGGCGGGCTGGACTTTGTAACTACTCGCAAAAACGCATCACAATCTCAAAGCACCTGGTTGAAGCCGGAGATATGGCCGTTGTGGAGCAGGTGCTGCTGCACGAAATCGCCCACGCACTCTGCGGTCAGGCAGCTGGTCACGGCAAAATCTGGAAAGCTAAAGCAACCGAGCTTGGCTACCTCCACCAAAGAATTGATGGCACGCCACTGGCGAAGCAAGTTGCCAAGTATCGCGGGGTTTGCCCAGGCGGTCACGAGCACTTTAGATCGAGAAGACCAGCCAGAATGCTCAGCTGCAAGCTGTGTGCGCCAAGCTTTTCACGGCGCTACCTGATTAGCTGGATTGAAAACTAAGCGGTTGGACCAATAAGCAGTGAGCAGATCACCGCACCGGCAAAGAAGTTCAGCCAGATAAACACTCTCCAGCCACGATTCGCACGTTCGCAGTTTTGGTCGGTGATATCCAATTCTCTGCCGACAACAAATAGATAGGGGATGGCGGCAAGAGCTGCGAAACCGAAACGATCTGGCAGCGATAGCGCCAAAAGCCCAGCAATCACATAGAAGCCGAAGGCAATCCGAGTGGTGAGCCTTGCTCCCAGGGCGGTTGCGATTGACGAAATCTTTGCCTCCCGGTCAGCTCTAACATCTTGCACCGCGCCAAAGGCGTGAGACGCCATGCCCCAGAGCATGAAGGCTGCGATGCCAATCAGGTGGAAGGAGTTGATATCGGCAGCTGCCATGGCAAGGCCCACGAGCATCGGACCTACGAAGTGCCAGGCGCTGGTTAGGGAATCAAGAAATGGAATCTCTTTGAATCGAAGTCCCTTAAGGCTGTATGCCACTACCGCAAACAACGTCAGCCAGAGCCACAACGTCGCATTTAGGTTGATGGTCGAAAGCGCCAGCGCAAATGGGGCGGCAATCCCAAAGGCCAAAGCTAAAGTCAGCCGGTGGTATTTCGGGTCAAGCAGAGCTCCCTCAATGCCACCTTTGCGTGGGTTTCTCAGATCACTCTCGTAATCAAAGACATCATTCACGCCATACATCAGCAGGTTGTAGGGGATTAGAAAAAAGAAGCTGCCTAGCCAAAACACCCAATCCATTTCCCCGGTCGTGAAGTAGTAAGCGGCTCCAAATGGAAAGGCAGTGTTAATCCAGGAGATTGGCCTGGAGGCGACAAACAGCTTTACCGCCGCACTCACTTTTTCTTCCCCAGTAGCTCCCAGGTAAGCGGAATGAGCACAAGGCCAACCAACGTGTATGAGAAGTCCTCAATCGGAGCAATACCGAGCTTGATGCCGGAGATCAGACTCTCGTCGTATGCCACGATGCCGGCCAAGATGATGAGGTTGTCAAAGACCAGAGTCATTAGTAGCAACAGCGCCGTTGCGAGCCTCAGCGCTCTTAGGTTGAAGTGTCGTCTAAATAGGTAGCCAATCAACCCCGCCACCAAGACCGGTGGCAGGGCCATGCTCAGGTAGCTCAGTTCCGTCGCCACTGTTTGAACCCTAGGTAGGCGATCAGGATTGTGTAGCTCAACAGAATGAGGAAGAAAACCTCTTCGATTGGAAGTTCCGGTGCGATGGTGATGCCGGTTAGGTAGGGGCCTTCTCCTCTAAAGAAAATGCCCATGGCGATACCCACCAAGTCCCAGATCAGGAAAACCACCACCGCAACTGCCAGCGTGATGATGGTCCGAAGCGGTTGGTAAAAGAGAGCGAGCTTGTGCTTGTAATCAATTAGCCCCATTCCCAGGATGGAAATGGTTAGGGCCAAAAGATAAAGAATCAAGCCAGGCCCTTCCAGGTCTTGACTGGCTTTAGCTCACCCTTGATAGGTCCCGCACTTCGGTCATCGGTTAGGTGCTTGTAGACCAGCTCAGCGCCGATTAGGCACATCGGCAAACCAATACCGGGGATGGTGTTGTGACCGACGTAGAAGAGGTTCTTGAGCTTCTTGGAGTAGTTCTTTGGTCTAAAGAACGCACTCTGGCGCAGGGTGTGCGCCATTCCCAAGGCGGTGCCACTCCAGGCGTTCAGCTCGTTCTGGAAATCACGCGGACCCATGGTCCTGCGAACCACAATTCGCTCTTTCAAGTCTGGAATCTCACACCACTGAGCGATCTGGTCAATCACCTTGTCGGCTGCTGCCTCGAAGCTGGCATCACCTGAGCCACCAATGCCGACATCGGCCGCGGCAGGAACCAAAACGAAGATGTTCTCCATGCCTTCTGGGGCTACCGAGGGGTCAGTCTTTGATGGGTTACAGATGTAGAGGCTGGCTGGATCTGGAACCTCTGATTTGCCATCGGCCTTGCGGAACACCTTGGCAAAGTTCTTACCCCAGTCCTTGGTGTACAAAAGCGTGTGGTGATCAAGCTGATCGATTTTGCCCTTTACACCCAAATACATCAGCAGTGCTGATGGTCCTGGAACGCGCTTGTCCCACCAGGACTGCGGGAAGGACTGGTGCTTGCGATCTAGCAGCTTGGTCTCAACGAAGTGAAGGTCGGCGCTCGCTACCACCACATCGGCGTGATACTCGGCGGCTCCAACCTGAACACCAACCGCCTTGCCATCCCTGGTCAGAATCTTGGTGACCGGAGACGAGGTGTGAATCTCGGCACCGTGCTCTTTAGCAAGCCCTGCGACAGATTCGATGAGGGTGTAGAAACCACCCTGCGGGTAGAAGACTCCCTGGTTCATGTCAACATGGGTCATCAGGTGATACATCGCAGGGGTGTTGTATGGCGAAGCGCCTAGGAAAACCGCTGGAAAGTTAAGCATCTTCTTCAGGCGCTCATCCTTGACGAACTGGCCAGAGAAGTCGTAGAGCGAGGTAGTTAGCAGCTTCAGGAACTTGCCAAGTTTTGCCAACACCTCGGGGTGTAGGAAGCTTCTGAGGTCTTTGAAGTTGGTGTAGAGGAAGTGCTTGATGGAGAGCTCATACGCTTCCTCGGCACTGTCGAGGTAACGCTGTAGCTGCTCACCGCTGCCCGGTTCGATTGACTCGAACATGGCTTTGATTTCCGGCAGCTTTTCGCTCATCACCAGGCGATCGCCAAGACCCTCGTTGCGAGTTTGGTAGGCGGGGGTAAGTCGAACCAGGTCCAGCTCTTTTTCAGCCGTGGTGCCCATTAGGTTGTAGAACTGCTCAAAAGCATCTGGCATGAGGTACCAGCTCGGTCCCATGTCGAAACGGAAGCCATCTTTCTCCCAGAGGTAGGCGCGACCGCCCAGACCTTCTCTGGCCTCAAAAAGCTTTACCTTCATGCCGGCCTTGGCGAGCAATGCTGCCGAGGAGAGACCTGCGATGCCACCGCCAATTACGATTGCGGTTTTTTGGCTCATGGTTTAGCTCCTAAGAAAGATTTGGC
>CAZKLA010000077.1:0-6838 GCA_964553455.1 uncultured Aquiluna sp.
AGATCGTTCTATTCCTAACTATACTGTTGAATCGTATCGTGCATATTATCTTGGCGCTAAGGTAAAAATGTCTCGCTGGACTAATCGTCCTATGCCTCGATGGTTTGCTGATGGTATAAATAACTTATATGAAGATGCCTGTTACATGGAACACAGGCCAAAACTGAATAAAATTATTTCAATGCCACTACAGTATGCCAACGTATAAATTCAAAGATACTCACAGCGGAGAAGAATTCGACAAGTTTATGTCGATCTCCGCTCGCGAGCAATACCTCAAAGACAATCCCCATTTAGAGCAAATGATTGCAGGTGTCCCTATGATCGGGGACCCTGTAAACATGGGCGTCACCAAGCGCGATTCAGGCTTCAAGCACGTATTACAACAAATCCATGAAAGGACTCCAGGTAGCGACTTGAAGAAAATGAACGCTTTTTAAAAACTAACCGGAGATAGAATGGCCAGCTCAAAGAAAGCAGCACTAAAGAGCGTAGATAATGAATCACTTGAAATTAAATCCCCAAGAGTTGCAGTGAACAACTCATTAAGAATAAGGATTGATGATCTTAGAACATTCGAGCCTCTCACTGATAATCAGAAAGCATTCTTCGATGCTTATAAGAGAGGTGATTATTTTGTAGCATTACATGGAGTTGCAGGAACTGGTAAAACCTTCTGTGCATTATATAAAGCACTAGAAGAAGTACTCGATAAGAGTAATCCATTTAAGAAAATTATCGTGGTTCGTTCAGCAGTACAATCGCGTGAAATTGGTCACTTACCTGGAGACGTGACTGAAAAGATGGAAATCTATCAGCAACCATATCGACAAATTTGTGAAACACTTTTTGGTCGTAAGGATGCATGGGATAGACTGGAAGAACAGGGCTATATTGAGTTTATCTCGACCTCGTTCATTCGCGGTATGTCATTTGACGATGCAATCATCATTGTCGATGAAATGCAAAACATGACATTTGAAGAAATTGATACAGTTATGACCCGCGTTGGTTATCGCTCCAAGATCGTTTGGTGTGGCGATTATCGACAAACGGATTTGAATAAAAAGAAGAATGACGTAAGCGGTATTCTTAAATTCTTTGACATTGCATACCACATGGGAGCTTTTACAAAGATTGAATTTACTGTTGACGACATTGTTCGAAGTTCATTAGTCAAAGACTATATTTTGGCTAAATTGAGATATGAAGACAACATTCCAACACATTCATCATGAAATTGATAAGCTTACCCGTATCGATTCAGCAGGTGGTAGATTATATCAAACCCCCACGGGTCGAGCCTATCCGTCAGTTACCTCTATCCTCGGAATCCTTGGAAAAGCAGAAATCCTCGAATGGAGAAAAAGAGTCGGAGACGCCGAAGCAAATAGGATTGCGGCAAGAGCAGCACGTAGAGGCACTGCTATACACACCCTCTGCGAACATTATCTACTCAACAAAGAAGTCGATCCTGGACCTTTTGATTTAGAAACTTTTAAGTCGATTACACCGTATCTTGACAAGATAAATAATATTCATTGTCTTGAAACACAGCTTTATTCTAATTTTCTGCAGGTCGCTGGCACAGTAGATTGTATTGCAGAATATGAAGGTAAGCTTTCCGTAATCGACTTTAAAACGTCAAAACGAATTAAGACTCGAGACGAGATTCATAGCTATTTCATGCAGACATCTGCTTATGCAGTTATGTTTGAAGAAAGAACATGTATACCTATCGGACAACTTGTCATCATCATGTCGGTCGATGATGACAAGCCTTTGATCTTTAAAGAAAAGCGTGATGATTGGATTCATCGATTTATTGAATTGCGAGAAGATTATTCTAAACTCACAAATTGTTAAGTGTATTGAGCATGTTTTATTATTTTGAAGATGGTACTAAATTTACATCAAAAATAGAGGCTGTAAAATACGGTCACGCCAAGACACAAAAACCGAAGTTCTATTATCATGATCATGTATACGAAAAACTTGACTGGACTGTAGAACCTCCTCATAGTCTAGATTACTATTATAAAGAACAAGCACAACGTATACGCGATACATATGACTATGTGATTTTAGCATATTCTGGTGGATATGACTCTAGTAATATTTTAGAAACATTTTACTTTAACAATATTAAGTTAGACAAAATAATCATAGTTGGAGCTTTCAGTCAAGACAATTCTTATGGTGAAGACAGTAACCATAATGGCGAATTGTATCATAACGCTTTTCCTTACGTCAAAGAGCTTGGATTAGAGCCAATTACTCAAGTGATTGACTATACCAAGCTCTTTGACAATGTACAGATTTTTAGTGTTTCTCAACACGCTGAATATTGGGTAGACGAAGTAGGTGCGTGGTTCAGTCCACACAACTGGCTTTGGAGAGACATCGGACATCACATTGTTCCTACCGAGTGGAAAGGTAAGAAAGTTGCTCTTGTCTTCGGTAAAGACAAACCTTCGTTGTTTTCAAGCACAGGCGTGCATGATGGTGTGCTAGACGGATTTCATTTTAGAGATACTCCATGCATGAGCTATGCTGACACCGGCCGGCAGGAAGACATAAAAAGGATAAACTTCTATTGGGATCCAGATAATACTTCTATATTACTAAAACAGCTTCATGTTCTAAAGAAAGTTTACAACATACGTAACATGAGTTCTTATAACGACGAACTCGGGGTTCAGAGGCTAGATGGAGTAGATATAAATAAAATAGTCTATAGTCTTAAAAAACCTTTGATATATAAATCACCGAAAAGTAAGACTAATTTATTAAGTCTGAGAGACAGCTACTTGACGCAAAAACAAAGTTCTGATGTGTTCTCCCTGTATCAGGCTGGAATCGGGAGAATTGATAGAGAAGTAGGGGTGGGTGGCATGTATCCAATACTTTCTAAATTTTATAGTATCATAGATAAGAACGGATAACTAGGAAGATATTATATGGCAATCAAACCATCGGGATACTCACTTTCTTTAAACGAAATTAATGCAGAATTCGGTAACGGCACGAATCTTAACGCGTACCGTGGCACCACGTGGTTCACAGCAAATTCGTCGTCGGGAACGTTCCCATCAAGCAATATTTCTATAAACGATTTTTATTCAAAACGTCCTTATCAGCCTAACTTGGTTATAACGTCTCCACAAGCTAACAGATGGGCGTGGGGTGTTGATGGCTGGCCAGCAGGAACAACTGGCGCACTGCAGAATGCTCGCGGTGTATACTACGTTAGTCGTCAAATATATGGCAGTACAACTTTACTAGATGGTTATGGAAATCCTTATACCGGCAACGGACTGTTCTATCCTGGAGGTTCTATAGCTAATTCGTATGATACTATAAGTTATACGAATCCAGCAAACTATCCATTATCTGTAGAAATACGTGTTTACGTGGGTAGGTCTACTGATGATATTACTAGAAACTTAGTGTATAGAAATGGATCTATTGCTAGTATATCATCACATTCTGGCGGAACGCTTATTCTTGACACGGGCAATACAACAGGAACTTTTTTTACAGTAACAGAAATTATACCAGCAAAAACTACTTATACGTGGTATAATTATTGCGGTGTTGTCAACGGCTGGGGATCTGATGGATGTACTTCTTGGATTGACATGAGAATCATTGGTCGAGATGCAGAAAACGTAACTTCTTTACAACGTGATCGATGGGCGTGGGGCCATACTTCTTACACTGTGGGAGTAAACGGTGGTAATCAAAGCGCCCGCGGCACACTTTATATTAGTCGTCAAATACTTGGTACCACAACTTTATTAGATGGTTATGGAAATCCATATAGCGGTACTGGTATGTACTATCCAAACAACTCCGTTGCGACATCTTATGATACTGTCTCTTATACAAATTCAAACCCTTGGCCAATACGAGCTGAGATAGAAGTAAACGTTGGTAGATCTACTGATGATGTTACTAGAAACTTAGTGTTTAGAAATGGCTCTATTGTCAACATTTCCACGCACTCAGGTGGAGCACTTGTTTTTGATACTGGCAACACTACGGGAACTCGCTGGACATTTGAAGAAGATATACCTGGAAATACTACATACACATATTATAATTACGCCGGAGTGACGGGCGGTGTCGGCGGCGATGGAATAACATCGTGGCTAAGACTTAGAATATTGTGAAATATCTGATAAACAACTGGTTATGTGTCCATGATGACAAGTTTATCATGGACTTTTCTTCGCTTAAAATAAAATCCAAACAGGAATGCATTGACGAAATACTAGAAGATCAAAATCTAGAAAATATCTATGTTCCTATGAGCGGAGGAATAGATTCTGAATTCATTGCGAAAACTCTTTATGAAAGAGGAATCAAATTCACTCCTATACTCGTGGATTATGTGTCAAATGGAGCAGAGTTGTGGTACGCAAGACATTGGTGCTATACACATAAAATTACACCTATAGTCTTGTTTATAACTGCCGAAGAAATGAAAGTGAAATTTTCTCATTTTGCATATAAGTACAAAGTTAACTTTTTAACTGCTATCGAGTTTTACATTGAAGAATATGTATCTAATACGGGTGGTAGAATAGTTAGTTCTTCTTCAGAGCCTTTTCAAAGAGAAGATAATATTTCCGATACACTTCAAACCAATGTTAATCCAGAATTAAAATTTACTTTATGCGAATACGCGATAGAAAGAACGTTTGGTGAAAAGCACTTGGTTAATTTTCTAACACGTACTCCATCGATGCTATATAATCTTCTTACGAATATAGATTATAATGAGCCTATACAAGAAACATTGTGTAAATATTATGGAGTATCCCCAAGACCTAAAATTGCAATGCATACAAATTTATCTTTGCATAAAGCCGGCTTATTCGAAGAAGCAAGAAAAGTTAACATGAACGTCGGGGTTAACTTTGTAAATTTGGGTGATAAAGATTTATTTTTAAAACAAGCTGAAAATAAAGAAAAGATTATGTGTACAATAGGTCCTATGACCAAATCTCCTTCTGATAGATTATCATTATTATATGTTTAACAAAAAAACTTTTTGCTCTATACCATGGTCAACTATAGAAATCGGCACATTTGGTGAATTTAGAATATGCCAATTTTCTGGAAACGTTCCGTCAAGCGATAAGAAGTATGATTTTTTTGAAAAATATACAAATTGCTTAGATGACAGTGGAAATGAAATGACAATTTTCACGCACACTATTGAAGAAGCATTAAATAGTAAGTATCATAAAGAAATTAGAAAATCTCAAGAAAATGGCCTAAGACATGAACATTGCTTAGTATGCTGGGATAGAGATGATGCCTTTGAAAAATATAATGAACAAAGTGGCTCTACTCGAACTTATAAAAGTTTTGTGCAATTAGTTCCCTTAGATAATTCTATACATCTAGATAATGTTAAAGAACACACAACGCCCGACGGTTCTCTTAATGAACTTCCTATTAGTTTAGATCTTAGATTTACAAACGTATGTAATATGAAGTGCATAATGTGCTACCCATATTATAGTAGCGCTTGGTACGAAGACTGGGTTGAAATATTCGGAAAAAATACCTTTAAAGCTGGAAAAAAGGTGTATGAAATTAAAAAAGAAAATGGTGTCTATAGTGCAGACATTCTACCGTGGCACGATTCTAAAGAATGGTTTGATCAACTAGACAGAATTAAACATAGAATACGCCATTTGTATATTACGGGCGGGGAACCATTTATCGTTAAAGGCCATGAAAAATTATTAGACATTCTGATAGAATCAAACCTCGCTAGTAAAATCATATTAGAGTATGATACTAACTTGAGTGTTATTAATAGAAGAGTACTAGAAAAACTAAAGCACTTTAAAAAAGTAGAATTAGCTATCAGTTGTGATGACATTGAAGAGAGATATGAGTACATTAGATATCCTGGAAACTTTGACACACTCTTGAAAAATCTTGAATCGATAAAACAATATGAAAATATCATAGTAAGAAATTTATCAACATGCGTTGGTCTATATTCTTTATATTCGCCAATACGTTTATTCGATAGGTTTAAACAGTACAACATAAACATAAGATTTTTGACAGATCCATATGATATCGATCCGAAGTACTTGCCAGATCATTTAAAACTTAAAGTCATCGAAAGTTATAGGAAATCTTCAATTCCTGATAGATTTAAAAACTTTATCATTGGATTTTTTGAAAATAATTTAAATGTATATGATGAAAAGCAGTGTACATCTTATGTCAAAAAGTTTATAATTTATATGGAATCTCTAGATAAAGTTCGAAAGACAAACTGGAAGAAAACTTTTCCCGAAATTTACGAACTTTTAAACGAATACGTTACAGAATAAATAAAATATCACATCTTAGGAGAACAAAATGTCCTCAAAAATTATTGTAAAATTGATAAAAAATGAAGATGATCCATGGATCCTAACAAAACAAGATCTTCTTCCTTCGCTTTTTACACAAGAAGAAATTGCTACGCATATTTCTCCGTTCTTTGCATATATTAGAACTTTGCCCGGATATCTTGCAGAAGAAGCTTCAAACGTAATTGAAGGAAATATTTCAACGACTACCATTGCATTTGATACGTATGAGAACATGCTCAATGGAAAAGAGAAACTTTTCGGCGATGACTTAGATGAAACCGTTGTAAATAAAAACAATTTCTTTAAACAAAAAATGCAAGAAGCAAACGTTACGTATATTAAGCAAATTACGTACGACAGTCCCCCTAACCCAGAAAATCCAGAAGAAGTGTAATGTTCAAAGAACTTGGTTATTATTCATGTGATGGAAAAATATTTGAAACTAA
>CAZKLA010000078.1:0-6815 GCA_964553455.1 uncultured Aquiluna sp.
GAGCGCAAGAGCTACTTCCACAACTTCGAGAACTCGAAGTATGCAACCGGTGAGTTCTTCGACAAGTACACCGAGCAGCTGTGGGCACCGACCACCGAGAAGGCGAAGGAGCTGTTTGCTAAGGCAAACGTCGCAATCCCAACTCAGGAAGACTGGAAAGAGCTAAAGGCTTCGGTTATGAAGCACGGTATCTACAACCAGAACCTGCAGGCTGTGCCGCCAACCGGCTCGATCTCCTACATCAACAACTCGACCAGCTCGATTCACCCAATCGCATCTCGTGTTGAGGTTCGCAAGGAAGGCAAGCTAGGTCGCGTTTACTACCCAGCTCCATTCCTGAACGAAGAAAACTGGGAGTACTACGAGGACGCCTACGAGGTAGGGCCAGAGAAGATCATCGATGTCTACGCTGCTGCCACCCAGCACGTTGACCAGGGTCTATCGCTAACCCTGTTCTTCAAGGACACCGCCACCACTCGTGATGTCAACCGTGCGCAGATTTACGCATGGAAGAAGGGCATCAAGACCATTTACTACATCCGCATTCGACAGGCTGCCCTTGAGGGCACCGAAGTCGAAAACTGCGTCAGCTGCATGCTCTAGGGAAGAAGGAAATCAACATGGCAACAAAACTGATTACCAGACCTATCAACTGGAACAAGATTGAGGACTCGGTAGACCTAGACGTCTGGAACCGCCTCACTCAGAACTTCTGGCTGCCTGAGAAGGTGCCACTATCCAACGACGTTCAGTCCTGGGGCAACCTGCGTCCACACGAGCAGAAGCTAACCATGCACGTCTTCACCGGACTGACCATGCTGGACACCATCCAGGGCACCGTTGGTTCAATGAGCCTGATGCCAGATGCTCGCACCCCTCACGAGGAAGCGGTCATCACCAACATCGCATTCATGGAGTCGGTGCACGCCAAGAGCTACTCGAGTGTGTTCTCCACCCTGTGCTCGACCAGCGACATTGACGAGGCATTCCGCTGGTCTGAGGACAACCCATACCTGCAGAAGAAGGCCGAGATCATCTTGGGCTACTACCGCGGTGATGACCCACTAAAGCGCAAGGTTGCCTCCACCCTGCTGGAGTCGTTCCTTTTCTACTCGGGCTTCTACCTACCGATGTACTGGTCTTCGAGGGCAAAGCTAACCAACACCGCTGACCTAATCCGTCTGATCATTCGCGATGAGGCCATTCACGGTTACTACATTGGCTACAAGTTCCAGCTGGGCTACAACGAGTCAACCACTGCCCGCCAGGAAGAGCTAAAGAGCTACACCTACGATCTTCTCCTCGAGCTCTACGAGAACGAGGTTAAGTACACCGCAGACCTGTATGACGAAATTGGGCTTACCCACGACGTCAAGCAGTTCCTGCACTACAACGGCAACAAGGCACTGATGAACCTTGGGTTTGACCCACTGTTCCCGAAGGATGACTGCCAGGTCTCCCCTGCGATCCTCAGCGCCCTAAGCCCAGCCAGCGATGAGAACCACGACTTCTTCTCTGGCTCCGGCTCGTCTTACGTAATTGGTAAGCACGAAGCCACTACCGATGACGACTGGGACTTCTAGGAGGTAACCATGGACTGCAATTGCTCTAAGGAAACTTGCGGCTGCGGCGGCAAGCACTAAATAAAGCATTAGCAAAAGAACCGGCCGGTTTCTAATTGGCCGGTTTTTTTGACCCAAGAAAGAGGTGATTATGGACAACGCACTACTTTTGGCGTTCCTGGTTACCCTGGGGGCTGGTCTTGCCACCGGAATTGGCTCCACGCTGGCCTTTTTCACCAAGACCACAAACAAGTCATTCTTCGCCATCGCCATGGGCTTCTCCGCTGGAGTGATGGTTTATCTCTCCTTTGTCGAGATCCTGCCAAAGTCAACCTCCTACATTTCTGAGACCTTCTCTGATGTTGAGGCATCGGCAATTGCCGCGGTTGCGATGGTGGCGGGCATGATTGTGATGGCGATTATCGATGCGCTGGTGCCGTCGGGAGCCAACCCCCACGAAAACACCGAGATTGAGCTGCTCGGGCCAGAATCTGACGCCGGCAAAGCCAAAGCCAACAAGATCTTGCTAAGAACCGGGGTCTTTGTCGCCCTGGCAATTGCGATTCACAACTTCCCCGAGGGTCTGGCAACTTTCTTGCTGGTGCTTGATGACCCACAGATTGGCATCGCGCTGGCAATTGCAGTCGCGATGCACAACATTCCAGAGGGCATTGCGGTCTCTGTGCCGGTCTACTACGCCACAAAGTCGAGAGCCAAGGCATTCCGCCTTAGCTTCCTCTCAGGGCTCGCAGAGCCCGCTGGAGCCGTTATTGGCTACCTGCTACTCGCGCAGTTCCTCGACGACTTTGTAATGGGCATTTTGTTTGCGATGGTGGCCGGCGTAATGGTCTTTTTGGCGATTGACACCCTGCTGCCAACCGCTCGCAACTCGGCTCGCGGTCACCTAAGTGTTTATGGCTTTATCGCAGGTGTCGCCGTTATGGCTGCCAGCCTGATCCTGCTTCGACTTTAGATAATCCCGGTTAGGTTCAGGGTAACCAGCAGCATCACGATTCCACCGATGCGGTAGACCATGCGGTTGCGCTTTCCTGGACGCTCCTCATCCTCGGTTGCGCCCTCGCGACCAAACATTGACAGAATGCTCAGCACCAGTAGCGGTAGCGGTAGCAACACGAAGCTGAGTTCGGCAAAGGCAGGGGTGGCACCCAACCAGGTTGCCAGCAGCGCTGAGGTGCCAGAGGCAACCAAGATGGTGAAGGCAAGGCCTGGCACACCGGTTGGCAAAATTCTCCAAATCCAAGGAACGTTAGGGAAGCGGTCCTGGTACCAGCCGATGATGGTTGGTAGCAAGAACAGCGCTGAACCCACAAATGCCTGCCAGCCAAAGCCAACAATCGCACCGGAGAGCACAACCCAGATTCCATAGCGAACTGCCAAAGCGCTGGCCTTCTGAATTAGCGGGGAATCAGGCAGCTCGGTTGGGTTGATCTGGTTCAGACGAGCTGGGAAGTAGCGGGCAGCACCCTCTTCCAGTAGCACCCTGACCACGGCAGCAATAGCAATCGCGATACCGAAGTCGGTAACGTGGTTGGCCACGTTCAAAGTCAAACCTGAGATGGCAGGCATTACCGAGACCATGGTCATTACTGACCAGCCAGCCATCATCGGCACAATGGCTAGGTCGACCAAACGCTCCCACCAAGCATCGCCATCTCGAGCTGGTGACTTACGGATGGTCCTGAATGCGGTTGCCAACATTGCGGGACCAATCGCGATGATCATGACACCCATGAGGGTCCTGATCTCGCTCATCTCTGGAAGCTGACCGTGGGCGATGATCGAACCGAAGATAAATACCAAGGTGGCGGCAAAACCAGCGAAAGCATCAAACAGACCCAGCAGCGCAATTGCCAACATCAAGTACCAGGTTGGGGAAATCAGCATTCCGTCGTTGTCGATAATGGCAGCAATCGCCAAACCAATACCGGCTACTGGCAGTAGCAGGGTGGTTGAGCCCAGCATCGCGCGCAAGTATGCGCCGTCGTTAACAACCTTGGAAAGCAGTGGCGAGATAGGTGCCAGCATTAGCGCCAAGTCGTGCGTGAACTTATCCAGGAACGTTAGCCACTTGGACTTGAACCAGCCGAGTTTGTCTCCCCAGTTCTCTTCAACCAGCTCAATCTGATCCTGGGCAACTTCAAGCTCTGCGAGGTCCTCATCGCTTTCCTCAGATTCTGGAGCAGAGCCTCCTGCTCGAGAAGAAGAACTTGATGACGAGCTCGATGCGGCACCGGCTGCTGCGGCCGCTGCGGCAGCGGCAGCAGCCATTGCGCTGATTAGCAGGCCGACCATGGCCGCAATCGACTGCGGTGAACCGAGTGGGCTGAACGGCTGAAGAATCGAGTCATCACCAGTGGCACCAATCGCCGCACCAGAAACTGAATCTGCGTCGTCGGCAACATTTTCCTCTGGGTTGAGGATGTCGTTTGGATCTAGCGGTGGCTGGCCACCGTCGCCAGTGCCAGTTGGGTCGCTGTCCTCGTTGTTAGGAATGCCATCGCCGTCGATGTCATCATCATTGCCGTTTGGCGTGCCATCGCCGTCAATGTCTGGATCTTGAGAGTTTGGATTGCCGTCTCCGTCAGCATCTCCAGGCTTGCCAGGGGTCGGCTTAGGAGTTGGCTTAGGGGTCGGTGAAACAGTCGGCTTAGGCGAGACGGTAGGTGACGCCGTTGGGCTCACGGTAGGTGAGGTTGTCACAACCACTGATGGTGCCTGAGGTGGCGTTGGGTCATTTACCGTTGTGACGGAGATGCTCTCGAAGCGACCGGTGCCGATTTCGTTGATGGCCGCAACGCTGATGTTGTAGGTGGTGGCGTAAGACCAGTTGCTAAACACGCAGGATGAGCTGGTTGTCGACGTTACACACTGCTCGGCGTTGTTGACCTTGACGACGTAGTTGGTAATCTCGGCACCACCGTCGAAGGTTGCGTTACCCCAGGTGATGAAGATTGTTCTGTCGTCATTGATTACGGCATCAACCATGGCAGGCTCCGCTGGCGTGGTAACAATCTGCTGAGTAATCGAGTTGGTGTTGACCTGAACTTCAGAAGAGTAGATCGTGGTGATGGTCACGATCTTAAATTCGTACTCTGCTGAGCGCTGAACGCTTGGCGAGGCGGTTGGTGAGACGCTTGCCGAAACCGAGGAAGACACGCTCGGAGACGAGGTGCTAGCTAGCACAATGTTTGGAGCTTGAGCCTGGTTGAAGCCAGTAAATGCGACCTGAGTCTTTGGCAGCGCCTGGTCGAAGCCAGCCTCAATTCCAAACAGACCAAGGATGAACTGTGAGATGGCACCCAAGAAGTCGCTGATTGCCTGCCAGATCGAGAACTCTCCGGCGGTGTTCTGCTGGGTGAACGTCACTCCGAAGAATGCCACCGAGGATGTGGTTAGCGAAACCGTCGAAGAGCTGGTTACCTCGACTGGACACTCAACATCCATGCCCGGCAGCTCACAGATTGGCATCGAAGCACTGGTGGCCTGGGCCGAAAGGGTAATTGGCGTCACACCGAAGTCTCCGCCAACTTGGCGGACCCAAACCTCGTAGGAGAGGATGTCACCGCTGGTCGCAAGTGGTGCGGTCCAAGAAATCTCAACTGACTCACGGTCAGATACACCGGTCACCTGCTGCGGAGCTTCGTAGTTAGGTCTTGGAGTCTTTGGAACCGAGGCGGTGGACTCCAGACCAACACCAAAGTCAGTGATAACGGCAACCGTAATGGTGTAGGCCTGGTTGTTGACCAAGCCAACTATGTCGCAGGTTACGGTTCTCTGGTTGTCGTTGGAGTCCGGCACCACACAGGTGTCGTCAACCACGACCTCGGTGCTTCGCACGACCTGTTCGGCAAAGCCAAAGTCCATCAGTTCGTCCTGCGGTGCATTCGGGTCATTTGGATCCGAAACCGGTGCGGACTGGCTCAGCGATGGCGATGAGGAGGACTGTGGCGAAACGCTTGAGTCATCACTGGAGTCAACTGGCGTCGCAATGATGCGGTAACCGCGGATAGCGGAACCACCCCTGTAGCTAGGCTCACGGAAGGTAACCGTGATGGACTCGTTGTTGGCGGCAACCGAGGTGATAAACGGAGATCCAGCAGCCCTTGGCACCACGGTGAAGCGGGTGGTCGCGGCTGGCGCTGGAGCGTAACGTCCATTGCCCGCCTGCTCGGCCTTGACCTCACAGATACCGGCGTCACCAATCTCTACCAAGCCATCAGGCGTCACCGTACAGGCGTGAGCGTCGGCGTTGTCACCTCTGGAGTAGGTAAGTGGCAAGCCAGCGTTGGATTCGCCAACCATGCGGAAGGCTGGGTCACCAAAACGACGGTCGTCTGGACGCTGCAAAGTGATGGTCTGGTTCAACGTGCCTACCAGGATGATCTGCTTCACGGTCGGCGCAGGTAGGAAGTTAGTGCTGCCGTTGTGCAGCGCTTCAATCTCACAGATACCAGGGCCACCGAAGGTGATCTTGCCGCTGGAGATCGAGCAGACCTCTCCTGAGGCGGTAGTCGCAGCCGACCAGGTAGCGATTCGAATGGTTGGGCTGAGGCTGGTGCCAGAGACCAGGTCCAGACCGTTCACGCTGACAGCTACTGGCACGTATTCAGAGCCAGAGCTTGGGAAGTTAGGAACCGCGCTGGTGAACTTCACGACCTGCGGAATCTTGGCAACGGTAACTGTGTATGAACCAGTACCACTGGTAGGCGAGCTGGCAGCCAAGAAGTCATTGGTGGCACGCTTGGAAGCACCGATCGAGCAGGTGCCGGCCCTGTCACCAATCAACCAGAACTGAACTTCACCTGATGAGGTAATTGTCTGCTGCTGGATGGAGCAGGAGTCACGACCGGCGAGGATGCTGTATTCCACGGCACCGGCACCAGAACCACCGGTAGTGAAGAGTCGAATCTTGTCCTCGTAGTTCACGGTGGTCGGGGACGAGATGAACAACGGTGTCTGCGGCGCTGGCACCACGGTCACATCCAGGATGGCCGCTACCGGTAGATAGTTGGCATTTCCGACCTTGGTTGCGGTAATTCGGCAGGCAAGACCAGCGGCACCTTGCGAACGCTTCACGCTGCCAGGGAACAAAGTGTCGCCGATAACGACACAGCCATCGCCCATAGCGGTGTAGATCACATCAGAGCTGGTGATGGTTCCACCTGAGATGTCCATGCGAAGTGGCACACCGAAGTCCAGAGTCTTCTGGTAGAGGCGGCTACCACTGCGAAG
>CAZKLA010000079.1:0-6735 GCA_964553455.1 uncultured Aquiluna sp.
CTCTAGCTCAGTCGGTAGAGCAACGGACTTTTAATCCGTGGGTCGTGGGTTCGAGTCCCACGGGGCCTACCAGTTCAAAACCCCCGTAATCATTGAGGTTGCGGGGGTATTGCTTTTTGATTTTTATAGGGTACGTTGCGATAATCCGCCGTGAACCCCCTTTAGAGCCCCTTAGCCCCCTGTTTGATCAGCCCCTGCGTCAAAGGTTTCACCAAGGCGATTCAAGCTATCCTTCATGTCCGAAGGGTAGTAGTGGCCGTAAGTTTCAAGGGTTTGAACTACAGAAGCATGCCCCAAGATTTTTGAAACTGTTGTGATCTGAGCACCCTGGCTGATCAGAAGAGAAGCTGCAGTGTGACGGAGGCTGTGGATCCCGACGCCCTCCAAGCCCATTGACTCTATTGCGGGCATGAATATCGAGTTTCTAAACCACGTGTAGGAAATGGCTCCGATTCCCTTCTGGCCCAAGAAAACAAAGTCTCTAGATTTCTTGCCAGATACTAGGGGCTTTAGGGCAATTAATACTGGAGTCGGGATGTCAATTACTCGTGTGCTTTTTGTTTTTGTTGTGCTGACAATTCTCTTGTAGTCAGCGCCATGCGTGTGACTTTGTCGAACCGTCAACTTAGCCTCCAGCACATCAATGTCCCTAACCTGCAAAGCTGTTGCCTCGGAAATGCGGAGTCCCATTAGCCCAAGCAAAAGTATCAACCCTCGATGATCTGGACAGAGCTTAACTAAGGTCCTCAACTCTTCAATAGTGAGTGCCTTTTGGTCTTTTGGAACGATGGCCGGTAACTCGATATCCACTATTGGATTTCGGCGAATAAGTCCGGTGTTGACAGCGCCCTTCATGATTTGCTTGAGCAGGGCGACCGCCTTGCTAATGCTCACCGGCCCATGCCCTTTTGAGACCAGGACAGCGACCCAGTCGCTCACGTCAGAATTTGAAATGGAGGACAGCCGCTTGTCTCCCAAGAAGGGAAGAATCTGATTGTTTAGAGAGGTCTCGTAGCGCTTCAAAGTTCTTGCTGAAGCGCGAACCTTTTTTGATCGCCAAACGATAACTTGCTCTCTGAGGGTGCGGTTCTTTACAGATTCCTCCTTGTAGTTCCCGTTTTCGACGTCGGATATTGTCTTGGAGAGCCATTTTTTTGCAGTCTCGAATTCTGCGAACCGTTCAACTAGCTCATAGTTTGGACCCTCAACCTGAGCAACCCAAAATCCACGTGAATAGTGGATTCCGTCTGGGCATTTATCGAGGTCGGAAATCATCTGACTTCGCCATTTAAGCGCGATGTCTCGCGTCCGGCAAAGGCGCTCATAATTCTTGCGGTTGTGGGTCAAGCGGCAACGATATGTGCCGTCAGGAAGCTTGGTGAGCCCAGCGTCAATGTTGACTCTTCTAGGCATGATGCCCGCCCTGGCCCCCTCGAAGTTTGGGCAGCACACCTTTGTTTCGCGCCCAGGTAATCCTCTGACGCACAGTAGTTACAGGGACCTTCAAATACTCGGCAAGGAATTCCACAGGCTTCGAGACTTTCAACAGCTGGCAAAATTCATACTGCAAGCCAGTGCTGAGATTAAGTTCCATGACCTCTGGCTTGAATAGGCCTTGGGATTCGAAGGCATATAAAAAAGTACTTGCCAGAGCCTTTGGTAACTCCTTCCCGTCCATTAGAGGGATTGGCCTAACACCTCCACCAACTAACGACTCTCGTGCCAGAGAAAAAACAGGCTTGGCTGCCTCCTCAATGTGCCGATCGGCATTCTTTGGATCTGTGATATCCAACGCAAATTGAGCCTGAAACGCTACAGCGAGTCGCTTTTGAGGGGTCAATCCAGCAACCCACCAAACTGTGTAGTAGTTCTGACCAGCGGCCTTGACCTCGACAATGGCAACCATGTCCTCATGCATCAAGACATAGTCAAACTTCGCAGTTAGCGAAACTGCTTCCCTAATCAACTTCATGACACTAGTTTATCATAATTAGTGTTGTATGACTACAGATTGGAGGTGAAACTTGAGCACACAGCGACTTGACCATCTATTGAGAGTAGAGGAACTTGCCCACCGATGGCAGGTAACAAAGTTCTGGATTTATAGAAATGCCGAAGAACTCGGAATCCCGTCTATACGCCTAGGGGGCAACATCCGCTTTGCGCTCGAGGACATCCTTCAATACGAGGAGTCTTGCAAGCTAAACCCAAAGAGATCACCAGATTAGACACAAAAAGAACGGTCCAGGACCGACCCTGAACCGCTCACTATCAACCCTCACCCCTATAACTAGAAAGGACCGACATGAAAACCTTAACTGATTCCAGTGACATCGTGAATCCAGGTCGACCGAGTTGCCTCCATTACGCATCGTTGAGTCTGAATCTCAATCACCGCACCCCGCTTTCAAACCGTTCGTTGTCTGGCACGCCCCTCAGGCTTTCCCCGCAGAGAGGCTACGCATCTGGGATGGATGCTGTCGAACGCCACAAGGAAAGACCCGCTCACAGAAGGATTGAGGTGGTTGGTAATTGGGAAATCTAGAGATTGCCTTGGCTTGGACCGCAGAGGGCTTCCCTGTGTTCCCCTGCTTTGAAGAGGACACGTGGTCCGGGGATAAGTTGCGTACGCGCAAATCACCAGATACCAATCGTGGTTTCTACGATGCCACTCTGGATCAAGGAGTGGTTCTGGAGTATTGGACGGCTATGCCGAAACGTTTGGTGGGGGTTCGGATCCCCGATGACATTGTGGTCTTGGACATTGACGTCAAGATTGACCCCCCAGTGGATGGATTTCAGACACTGGAAGCTGAGGACCTTGAATACCCAGAGACTCACACCGTGATCACGCCGTCTGGAGGAATGCACCTTTACTACAAGAAGGATCCGGAGTTGAAGGCTAAACCAACTTCGAATCTAAAGTTGAGGGACGGAAGAGTACTAAGCGGCATAGATCGCCGGACAGCGGGCTCGTATGCCATTGCCTACTCGATTGATGCGCCAGTAGTCGCAAAGCTTACGGATTCACCCGAGTGGTTACTTCACGAGACTGACCAAGTCGATATCAATACCTACAGCGGTGGATTGACCAAATGGTTGTCAGAATTGCCAAAGGGCAACCCTGATAAGAGGGTGGCAAATGCAATTCGCAGGTTTCCACAGAACGAGTTCGGTCATACCAACATGATTCGGATGCAAACAGAGCTCATCAAACTTGGCTCGGAGTTGCACACTGGAGTAGAGCTTGCACTTGAAAAACTCAAGTCGTTGTGGCTCTCGGGTAAACACAACACTTTGCGCAATCAGGCTGACTGGAACTCTGCCCTAGAAGGTGGGGTGCGTAAGTATGGGAATTTTGCGGATAGCAAATTCGAACTTATGACTCCAGGCGATGAAACCAGAGCCTTAGATGCGATCTCCCCAGTTGCTGATTCAAACGATTCTGCAGCAACCGAATGGGTTGCAGAAAACCTCAATGGCGAATTCTGTTGGACCAAGTTCACTGGTTGGTTGCACTACGAGAAAGGGATTTGGAAACCTTGCAGTGACGAGAGTCTGCGAGAGGCAATCCGGAAGCTCTTTCACAGCCGTTGGAGCGAATCTAGAAAAGTTCCGGAACTTCAGTGGCAGACACCAATACTCAAGGGGTTCTTATCGAAACCCAGGCTGTCAGGACTCGAATCTCTTCTCAGAGGAAAGCTAGAGGTCCAACCAGACGTGCTCGACGGGCATGCTGACTTGCTCAATGCCAAGAACGGAGTTGTCGACCTTCAGACAGGGGAGCTATTGCCGCATGACCCAAGCTATTTCTTTACGCGTCAGGCAATATGCGAGTATCAGGTTCATGCAAAACACCCTGATTGGGAAATGGCCCTCCTCGCGATTCCCGACTTTGCACTCGATTATTTGCAGGCATTCCTAGGTCAAGGTCTCACGGGCTACATACTTTCAGAGGACCTAGCCCTCGTTCTTGGAGGTGGTGGAAGAAACGGCAAGTCAACAATTTGCGACATGGCCCTGAAAGTTTTGGGAAATTTCGCAGTGTTGGCCTCACCCGCCCTGCTGACAGGACGCGACTCTGATCACACCACCGAATTGACTGACCTGATTGGGAGGCGATTTGCTCTACTCGAGGAGTTTCCTAGATTAGGTTCTTTGAACACCAGTCGACTAAAGAGAGTCGTTGGCACAGCGGAAATCTCTGCTCGAAGAATGCGGCAGGATAACCAAACTTGGGATGCAACTCATACTTTGGTAATTACCACCAATCATGAGATTCAAATTGCCTCCGGCGACGATGGCACTTGGAGGCGACTGGTCAAAATCAATCTCCCTTACCGCTATGTTGCAGAACCAGTTTTGCCTAACGATCGCAAAGTTGAGCTTGGGCTGAGAGAGAGATTGAAAGAGGGCGCTGAAGGCCAACACGAAGCTGCTCTGGCGTGGTTGGTACAGGGCGCGATGACTTGGTTTGCCAATGATCGTAAGCTTCCAAAATTACCTAAGGAAATCGAGGCGGACATTGCTGAATGGCGCCAAAGTCAGGATTCTCTTGGGTCATTCTTGAACGACTTGCTGGAAGTCGACGCGAAGTCCTGGGTTGCGCAGTCAGACCTTCACGCTCTGTTCAAACGGGAGCACCGCGATGACGATCTTTACCTCGAAAAACCCTTCGCCCTGGCCTTAAAGAGTCACGAATTCGTAGTTTCGAATGGGTTGAAAGTTGAGTCTAAGCAGCGAACCACCGGCAAGATGGTGTCCCGTCCACCAACTGAGTCCGGCTCCTGGATACAAAACGGTGCGTTGCCAAAACAGGCAACCCTTCTCAAGGGAGTCAGATTCAAGACCTAGAGTGTGACTGGTGTGAGGCGACTTTATGTTCCAGTTGATGACCTTGGCCTGTTTTGGTGAGTTACCTGGTAACCCTTCACACCCCTCACAGGGCTGCATAGTGCTTTCGAACAGCCCTCACCCTGCGTCATTACAGGGCATTAGAGGGCGCTATCGACCAATTTCGACCTTCGTTGACTCTGCATTTAGATCTCATATATCCCCCCTCGCGAAGAGTATAAAGAGCCTTGACAGCCTATTTATAATCAATGTATTGTTTTTCGATAGGTGTGGATTGGAATTTGACTTTGAAACATTCAAACCGCGTGACTGCGCTAGCAGCTCGATCAGTTCTTTGGATCTTGATACTGGTAGGGCTTGGCGGACTGGTGATTATCGTCCCAGCGCTTGCAGGGGAGTTGACTTCAGAGTTTTCCCAGTATCAGAGTGACTTCATGATCTTGGTTGCTCTACTGGGACTGCCGGTCTTGATTGGGCTTACCATTCTGGGTTTGATTCTGGTTCTGCTTCGACGCATCAGACTGGACAAAATGCTAGCCCCGGCCTCCTACGGCCCAATCCGTTGGCTTGTGCTCGCATCGGCCCTGCTTGCTGGGTCATTTGTATTGATCGGAATTTGGCTCACCATGAAAAACACCTTGCCTCCGGTTATTGCAATTGTTGTAGCTGTCTTCGCACTGGTTTCTCTCGCCGTGTCTTTAGTTACCAACGTCTTGTTCGGGTTACTCAAGCAGGCAGTGGCTCACTCGGATGAGCTACGCGAGGTTATCTGATGGCGATTATCGTTGACTTCGAAGCACAGCGAGCAAAACTCGGACTGACGGTTGCAGAGTTGGCAGATCTTGTTGGCATCACCCAGGCCAATCTTTTCGTGCTCAAAAACAACCGTGCAAAGGCAATTCGGTTCTCAACATTAGAAACACTTTGCCAGGCACTAGGTTGCCAGCCGGGAGACATACTTAGGTTTGAATCGGATGGGGCGAAATGAGCAAATGGTTCAAAGTGGCGACACAACTTATGGCCGGACTTTTTTTCGTAGCTGGAGCCATGTTTCTTCCTTTTGGCATTTGGCTTGGGGACGGGCCAAACCCGATATTTGGTTGGGCAATCTTTATATTGAGTGTCGGAATACCGTGGACAATCGGATATTTACTGATTCGAATCGGTTCGCGCAGGCCGTGGAGTGGCCGGATGGCGAGCAATCATGAGTGAACAGCCCTATCACTTTTCATTCAACTGGACGAGCTGGCCGTTTGTAGAGGCAGGAGATCAAAACGCCCCTGATCTGCGCAACATACTAGATGCACAACTCCAGGTTGATCTGAAGAAATGGTCCCAATTTATGCTTGAAAACTTTGATGAAGAGGACGGTTTCAAAAGTCTTGAGGCTGCAGAAGCTGCAAACAAGCAATATGAGAACCTGTGCGAAAGACTTCGCAATTCAGGCTTAACACTGACGACAGCCAACTGGTGGAGCTAGAAGGAAGATTATCTTCTGGGCCCAATCCCGGCAGATCAATGACCGTCTCGGGCCGTTAGCTTCTGCAGAATCTAAAATCAAAGAACACCTCTTGCCAGAGCATCTGGGAGCAGTGGACGCGCCACTTTAGTGTTTGTCAGCGCTGTGACCGTCTTTCGAAGGACAGAACTTCTTGCGGGTGACTACAAGAAGTAGTCCAACACTCAGCCACAGTGAGAGTATGAGGCTGCTCGCCACGACGCTGAATGCTGGATCACCAAAGATTGCGTAGGTGATAGCTGCCCCGCCTATAAAGACCACCAAGCTGATAGCCAAAACAAGTTTTTTGGGCTTTGGTGTCTCAACCGCCATCACAGAAAACGCCACTATTGCACTCGCTGGGATGAAGAAGAAAAAGGGCG
>CAZKLA010000080.1:0-6691 GCA_964553455.1 uncultured Aquiluna sp.
GCGGCTCATGCCTCGACCGGCAGGTCCTAATCCTAAAGAAGGATTTGGGTGCGGCGATTACCTGAGCTGTCCTCTGTCACTGAATAGGTTCTGAAGTTGGACTCCAGCCACCGAGTACCGAGAGACTTGGTCTCTGTGCTGTTCAGTGCCGCTGGGTTTGTGATTCGGACCTCGGTCCCTGAGTCGGTAACCTGACATTCAATTTCAATCCAGGCGGCTTCGGCATGGCGAACTGCGTTGGAAATGGATTCCTCAATGAGTTCGGCAAAAACTGCCATGTGGGAGTCGGGGATCGAATCCAAATCCCTGGGGTCAAATTTCACGTCAATGATCCCGCTCCAAGCTTGAATTACGCGAAGCAAACGGTCTTCAGGCTCAAAACTTCGTGATGTGAAATCAGATCCGATGGATCTTGTTGTGATTTGCTCTAACCGCTCTCGAAGTTGAACATCGTATTTGTCTGCCTTCTCAGCTGCTCGCTCCAAAGTCAGAGCCAAGTTTGTGAGCTCAGATTGAAGTGTGTTGTGCAGATAGCTCGCAAATTCAGAACTGAGGCGCTTCGAGGTGAGTGTGGCGGCAGAGTCAACCAACGCCTCCAAGAGTTTGAAATTTTCACGCATGGCCAGAAAGACCGAAGTGACGATCAATACCAAGAGGGCGCCAAGCGGAAAAATCAAATCACGGCTTTCGGTATTCCCCCCAAATTCGCCTGGAAAACTTATTGCCATTCCAATTACCAAAGTGGCGTAGCTCAAGCTTGAAATACACCCAAGCAAAAGCGTCCCAATCACTGGATGAAACTTCATCCCTAAAGTGAGTTTGTTGGCCCAGCTAGTGAGCACAAAAATACTTACGGCCGAAATAAGTGCGCCTACCATTAACCCCCAGAAGCTCATCAGAGCAGCAGAGCCAAACGCAAACCAAAACCAGAAGACCACCGCGGAGGTGACCGGTGAAAATCTTGGGGTTTCAAGCGCTTCTCGCAGCACTCCCAGTCCTCGAAATCGAGGCCTGGTCAGCGTTTCGCTGAACCAAATCTTGTGACTGAGCGGCCTTAGTGAACCTTCGACCTCAGCCTTGATTCGCGAGGCGGCAACCAGTAATTCTTGCTCCCGATATTCGGATTTATCCAGGGTGTGCAGGATGCGCTGGAGGTTGTGCTGCAGCTGTCTGATGCCTGACATGGAGTCGATCTGTCGTGCTAAATCCTCAGGGGAGGCATGAATTTCTCTTGATGCCTCGATTGCCCTTTGAGTGAAGTGCTGCTCGTAACGGAAAGCTCCCTCTCTGGTGAGGGCCACCATGGTTGTGATCGCCACAAGCCAGAGCAGTGTGAAGATGGTTGAGTTCAGGATGCGGACCGGAAGTGAGACTTGATCGTCGACATTAAAGACATCGCAAAGTACATACAGCAACGCACCGCGAAGCGCTCCAACCACAGCAATCGCTGCTAGGTAAGTCAACGCCCGTTTCCGGAAGCTCAGTTTTGTCTGGCCAAAAAGAAACAAGGTGCTCAACATCGCTATCGCGAAAGCGGTCACAATCACAGCGATTATGACAACAGATAGAGAACTAACCTCAAGATGGAGCAGTGCCGCCGGCACAGCGCTCAGGCTGAGCGGAGCGTATAGCGCTAGAACTGTTTTGGAAATCCAAAAATGCCTGAGGAATGACTCCCTAATCACTCGGGCAGTCCTTTGCCAATCAGCTGGGAGTAGTGACGCATCAGTTGGACTCGCAGGTTCAGGTTTCCCTCACGCGAAACTCCCAACACCTTCGCAGTTCTGGTTATCAGGTGTTCAACGGCCTTTTCGCTAACGGCCAGCTTGTTTGCGATTTCTGAATTGTTGAAACCCATGGCCACAAACTTCAGAACTGCGATCTGTTGATCGGTGAGATGCGAACTCTTTGGTAGTTCGGTTGCTCCCGTCAGGGGTTGAAACTTGGCCTGAAGTAGCGTGGTGGCAACCTTTGATAGCCCACCCAAATCTTGCTTGGTGAGGTATCTAGAACCCTTGGGCAGCGCGGTGCTCTCAGCGCGCGAAAGCCTTGGGTCTAGAAAGCTGGTGAGGAACACAATTCCGATTCGGGGATTGACCTTTCTGAGGGCAACCGCAATGTCAATTCCTGTTGGTCCAGGACCCAGATCCAAATCCAACAGCGCCACTTCAACCTCAGCTTTATGACTTGCTTCGAGCGCGGAAGCCGCGTCGGAAACCGATGCCACCACCGAAAAGCCGGCAAATTCCAATGCCGTGGTTAGCGAGGCTCGGGTGAGCGCATCGTCTTCCACCAGGATCACGTTTGCCAAGGACACTGGTTCAGTATCCCCCAAAAACCAACCAAAGTGGTTTGGCATGGGGTTTACCCCCACGGCTTTGCCTCTAAGCGTGTAGGTTCACCTACGTTGGGGCTGTGAGAAATCGCTTGAGAGCAGCAGCAGCCTCCATGGCCAAGGGGCTTATTGCCGCCTTAGTTTTATCTCTTGTACCACTCAATGCCGCAGTGGCCACCCCTGCCACGATTCAGAGCATCACCTCAGAACCATCCGTGACTAACGATGGAGATTCTGTTTTTGATGTCAGCTGGCAATTTGACGGCGGTACGCTTCCCGACGAACTGTATTTGTTGCGGTGCAAACTTGAAATCGCTTTTGACCCGAGCTCCCCAACGCCTTACCCGGTCCAGGGGTTTGGGTATCAGTTTCAAGCCACCTACCTACTTCAAATTTCAACCCCAGCGCTGTCAGGCACTATTCAGCAGCAAATCATGCCGACCGAAACCGGAATTTACTTCTTTCGCGCATACCTGCAGCAGCCAAACTTCGCCGCCTCTGCGTGTGAAAGTGAGCAGGCTGGAGTTCCTACCACGGCCTTTAAGTTGACCACGGTCCCGCTTGATGTGGAAATCGCCACGAATGCCTTCTCGAGCAGTCAGGTCGCCTACACAGATTTTGTCACCCCGCAAGGGCAAAACTCACAAACCGTTCAGCTCGCAACCACCCATAGTGCGCCACTGGCGAAGTTTTCCTTCCGTGAGGCGCATTTCCCACTATTGGGTAATGGAACCTTGACGCTCCAGACGCTTATCGATGGCGCGCCAGAGCCAATCGGATTGCAAAACTCCAACCCGTGTTCCAGAACTCTGCAAGTTGATGATTGGGAGCTAGGTCGTCCTGATTATCAGGATCAGGCTGGAAGGAGCTTGTGGGTCGAACACACTCAAGCAACACAATCAGCATTCCTCCCACTTTGCAGTTGGGAAAACTTTCCAATGAGCCCAGCCGAACAAGCTGATTCAGATTTCGTTGGACGAGAAATTCAAAATCAGATTTGGGCGAATCTGCCGACCTGGTTCCCGGATCCGGTTCATCACTATGGAGTTCCAAACATTCCCTACTCCATGAACCCTGACCTTTTTGCGGCCATGCCGGTGACAGCAGCACTGAGCCTGGACTACACCACAGGCAATGCGAGCCAGAACAATTTGACTCTCACCAAGGCCGGCTTGACCAGCGCTACGGCGAGCTTAACCATGCCGAGCGACCAAGCAGAGTTTGACCGAATTGAAATGCACTATCTGATAATGACAAGATCCGGAAGCCTGGATGCGGTCGTTCTCACTTATTTCACTCAGCAAGGTAACAATGCCGGAGAGACTCAAGTTGAGCAGGTCAGCAACCTAGAAACCACCACGTACAGCGCAACGGTGTATTTCTTTACCGCGTGGTCGACCTGGAGGACAAACACCGCAACCGCGGAGCTAAGTCGGGTCACCGTCAGTTTTAATGTTGGTGACTACAGCACCACACAGTCCAATCTCGCAACTTTCTCCGGCTACGTTGGCCAGGAGATTCAGCTACCTGCGATTGATGATCCCAGTGTCGCTTTATTCGACTGGAGCTTCGCTTACAACACATACCAGCCCGGTGACACATTCATGTTGGCCGACGATACAGTTTTCACCGCGAATCTTGACTATCGCGATTCCAAGCTTTCGACTTTCAGTATCAGCCACAGCGTGAACAATCAAATTGCGCTTTTCCCAGCCTTTGATCCAAACATCTCGACTTACTACTTGAACATTTCAGACCTTAACTTCGAGGACATCACGATTACCCTTGGCAAGCCGCGTCGTGGAGTCATTTCTGGGATCATGCATGCCAGCGGCGGTTCTGGGCCACTAGTGAATAACCAGACCAATACCGCTACCTCATCCACGTTTACCCTCACAACGGCAGACATGAGGAACTTCTTTAGCCCCAGGTCGCCTGTAAATCGAGCCGGAATTATCTTCACGGTCCTGTCCGAGTTCGCATCAAAAGGACGGGGGCCTGGTTCTTCGGCCTACGAGCTCAAGATTGTTAGAGATCCCGGTGACGCTGTATTCGACGTTTCACTCTCTTTTGACCCAGAAGTCACTGGGGAAACCAGCGAAGTTGACCTCGGTGGATTGAGATACGTGACCCTGCCAGAACAGGGCACTCTAGCCAAGCCTGGCTTCGCCTTCCTGGGCTGGCTAGATCCCATCTCAGACGACTTTTACGGTCCAGGCGATGTGATTCTGGTTGATAGAGATTGGGATTTGGAAGCCCACTGGTTTGACTTGCGATCAATCAACTTCGGATTGGATGGTTACGAGAGATCACTGTCCACAAACCAACGCTGGATCGACTATCCACTCGATGAGGAGTTAGATCCGCAAGAGGTGGCTTTCTTCTATGAAGGCGAGGCTGACTATCGGGTCTCCTTATTCACTCCCGAGGGTGACTTGGTGAGTCGTTTTCACTCCGGCGCAGAATTTGCTCAGCAAAACCTCAATTCGCATGAAGACGGCTTGAGTAACTGTCCCGATCAGGGTCCTTGCCTGGGTCTTTTCAAAGTGGTGCTCGATCTTTGGGACCAGACTATTTCCGACGGTATTTCGATTTCTTTCAACGTAATGCGCACAACAACCAGCAACCAAGTTTGCCTGGACATTGACAGTCTGTATGGGCCGAATGAGGGCCTTGAAAATTGGGACTGCGACTCAGGACCTGGTTGGGAACGTCTGCCACAGCTGGACGATTTCAACGACATTTTCGAGAGTGACGACGCGGTGTTCCCGATTTGGAAAGGCCAGCGCCTTGGCGATCAGAGAGTGCTCTTGGGTTTCAGGTTGGACCCTACTGATTTGACCTCCAGGCTCTATGGACTTGGTGAGCGCGTGCCGCTTTTTGAAGACGTCACTCTGACCGCTGTTTGGGAGGTTGACGAGCAGAACGCCGTGACAGAAATATCCATATTTGGGTCTTCTTACCTGCTTGATGACTGCACTCGACAAAACGAAATTCCCGCCGAAGTAAAGTGCCTGCGCAATATGGACAATCCGGAGCAGCTGATTTACCCGTATGGACCAAGTGCCAATCGCTTTTATTTGTCACAGGAGTTCACAGCTAACTTCCTTCTTGCGTCGATGCAGTCTGGTCGTGACAGCGGATTCTTGCTTGATATTCAAGACGAGAACTTTCAAACGGTGGAGTCCTTCGATGTCGCCAATGACGATGAGCAGATTTATGGGTACTACACCGATGAAGAGCTCTGCCCCGAAGGTTACTGCGGCGTGGTGCACCGAATCGTAGTTTCCTCAGGTTCACTCTATGGAACCAACGACTACGAGCTGAACATCAACGTGCTTCGAAAGCCTCAGAATCCAGCTACGTTGAGTGCCCAGTTCTCCATGGCTGGCGGAACTGGCTTGGCCACGCAGTCGATTCAGACAGAAATTGGCTGGGTCATGCCCCCAAATATTGACAGCCTCAAGAAACCCGGTTTCCTTGCTCAGAACTGGATAGTCCGAATCGGCGGAATGGAGATAGGTTTCAACAAGACTCGCCCGGTGGCAATCTGGACCGACAGCCAGTTGATTTCTGTGGGCTGGGTCCCCGCCTACACGCTCCTCTTCATGGACGGCTTCACCGATAGCCCAGTCGCTGAGCGCCTGTTTAGGACCAATAATGCCTACTGGGAAGGCACGGTTCCAACCGCAAGCCACCCGCTCGGCAATGAACTCCTGGGGTGGACCTTCTACGCTGGCAGTGACACCCTGATAATTTTCGATTCGGATCTTCTCATCCCGTCGGACGCCACCCTGCATGCGGTTTGGAGCTCGGTGAGCCCACAAACTCCCGCACCCAACCCTCCCGCGCAGAATTCTGCGGGGTCAAGTGGCAACCAAGATCCGCGACCGGCACCTGTCAACAGCGCCAGTCCTTCCGCCTCTCCAGTGACCCCGGTTACAAGCTCGCCTAGCACTTCAACAGCTATCGGTGTAACGAGGGTGAACGGGATGACTCAGGTCAATTTCGCACTGCCAGCCAAGTACGTGGGCAGAACCGCAACTATCGAGGTGAAGCGTTGGATCAACAACCGAGTTCGCTACTTCGTTCTCGATGCTTCAAGAGTTCAACGACCCGACGCAACTGGTCGCGCATCGTTGACCTTTGATTTCAAGCTAAGGCTCAAGCCGACCGATGTGATTCGAATCAAGGTGGGCAAGGTAGAGGTCTTCAAAGAAAGACTTACCGCCAGGGACTAGATCTATCTTGGCCCTTGGAGGAACAACGCCTCCGAATCCTGGAAATCTGTCGCGCTCTCGGGAACTTTTTTCAACACCGCTAGGTTTTACCTTGGGTTACGTCTGGAGAAAACAT
>CAZKLA010000081.1:0-1699 GCA_964553455.1 uncultured Aquiluna sp.
CCGGCGGCGTTGGCATTTCTATCGACAAAGCGGCGATCATCTGGGCCGCTTTGGATCCCGCCAGAGATGTGCTGTTCAAGAAGCTAGCGACGCTAGCTAAATCGAAATCAAAGGCCATCAAAGCTCTCAAGCTGGGCAAGAATCCAGAGCGGGACATCGAAAGCCTCACTGAGATTCTCACCGCCCCAACTATGCCAGCAATCGAGCGCTACGCCGGCACTCTCTATGACGCCCTTGACTACCAAACCCTCTCAGCTGAGGGCAAAGATCGGGCCAAAGAGAAGCTCTTCATCCAATCTGCGCTGTTTGGTTTGCTGCCTGCGACCGAGCAAATTCCCTACTACCGATTCTCTGCCTCCAGTCAGCTTCCAGGAGTGGACCTCAAAAAGCACTGGTCTAAGGCTCACGCTGCCGTCTGGCCCAGAATGGTGGGGCCGATACTTGACCTTCGATCTAAAAGCTACGCAGCTTTGAACCCAATCCCAGAACGCGAGCACTACACGGTCGAGGTTCTCGATCAGGCTTCGGGCAAAGCGCTGAATCACTTCAACAAGAAGGCCAAGGGTGCTTTTGTGAGGGCAGCCCTGGAGCATGGCCTTGAAAGCATCGACCAGGTCCCGCAAATAGCAAAACTGGCAGGCCTTTCGGCCCGCCAGTCTGGCTCTGTAATCGAACTTACCGTTCCAAGCGGCTTTTAGCCGTCCTTGGTGGTTACGCCTGGCTCAATCGCTGGAGCCACCTCTTCATACTTAGGAAGCTCAATAACGCCATCTTCGAGACTGATGATGGAGTCAAACCAACCCTGGTCGTTGTAGAGCAGGTGACCTGGCACCAACCAGAAGCCACCAGCGGCATCCCACACTCCCAAGAGTGCGGTAGCGGACTTATTGATCTTCAGGTCTACCACCTTGGGAGTCACAGTTTCATCTGGCGTGCCAGTCTCTGCTGGAGCAGACTCGACGGCCGCGTCACCAACGGCTGGGTCAACTGAAACTCGGGAAGTGACTGCCGAGTTGTTGTAGAAGCTGGATGGTGCTGAGCCATACCAGCGACCCTCCTTGATTCTGGAAACAGCGTCGTTTGGAGACACGGTCTTAAACTCACCACGGTCTACCAACTTGAAAGAGTGACCCGAGGCATTGGCTAGGTTTCCCCAGGCATCCCAGCCCACTGACACGCTCAGGGGGAGTGCGACACCATCCAAAGTCAGATCCGCATAGGCAGACCCGCCCCATTCACTGCGGTCAACCCGGAAGTCGGAAGCTTTGACATCGGTGCCGAGCTTGGTGAAGAGCTTGGCGGCATAGTCAGCCATTTCCTCTTTGCTTGGTACCAGTTCAGGCTGTGGCTTTGGTTGCTCGCAAACCTGAGCATCCTTTTGCTCACCAGTTCCCTCGCTTGGGGCAGTGGTGCAGGCCCAGAGCGTTGGGTTGAAGGTTGAGTAGTACCAAGCGCCAGTTCCAGACCAGTAAACGTTGAGGTAGGTCTCGGAGCCATCTGCAGCCTTGTGCTGAACGGTATAACTCGGTGCCGCATCTGTTGACCAGTCATCCTTCTTGATCTCACCATCAATCTTGAATTCCTTCATCAGTGATGCCAAAAGATCTTCTGCGGTCCCAACCAGTTCGGCCTGGTAAACCCGGCCTTTACCGGTGTCATTGCTGAGTCCATCAGCGATGTAGTTGTACTGAACGTAGCC
>CAZKLA010000081.1:1799-6422 GCA_964553455.1 uncultured Aquiluna sp.
AGTGCAATTGCGCAGGCGTTCTCGCTCTTCTCGAGTGCCACTGCCAGTTGCTTGGGTTCGAGGCCTTCAAAGGCCCAGAGCGCCAGAATCTCTCGCTCCTTCGCGCTAAGTGACTTCCAAGCCTCGGCCAGCTCCATATCGGCCAGTGCTATTGACTCGGCGCTCGGGGCAGACTGCGGCTCGCTCAAGGTGGCGAGAATGGAGGTGCGGCCCTGCTGTTTACGGTTGTGGTTGGAAATCAAATACCTTGCGGACTTATACAGCCACGGCAGCTCAAGTCCTTTAGGAATGCTGTCGCGCTTTTGCCAAGCCAACGCAAATAGGTCAGCGGCCAGGTCTTCCACATCCTCGGCCCTGGTTCGGCGCCCGATGAATCTAGAGGTCTCCGAAAGGTATGCCCTGAAGATGTCGTTGAATTCTTGCTCTGTCATTTCTCTCCCAAATAGCCAATGTAGTGGCGATGCGGAAATTTTCAGTTTCTTCTGAAGCAACCCGGTGCGTGGTCTTGAACCAAACCCGATGACTGCATAAGTGCGTACATGGTGGTTGGCCCCACAAAGCTAAAGCCAAGCTTCCGAAGAGTTTTACTAAGCGCGATTGACTCCTCGCTGGTGGCAAGCCAGGAGAAGCCTTCCGCCGGGGTTTCTCGCACTTTGGGCGCATGGGACCAGATCAACTCAGTGAGATCTAGGTCCTTTTCCAACACGATGTTGGCGTTATTGATTGTGGAGAGAATCTTTGCTCGGTTTCGAATGATTTCGGGGTTGAGCATCAGGTCCTCAACCTTGTTGGCATCGAAGGCAGCGACCTTCGAGATTTCGAAGTTATCGAACGCCTTGCGAAAGCCCTCACGGCGTTTCAGGATTGTGATCCAGCTCAGGCCTGCCTGAAAACCTTCAAGGCAAATCGCCTCGAACAGCTCTCGTTGCCCGCGACCTTCCGAACCCCACTCCTGGTCGTGATAGCGAACATAGATTTCATCGTCGGTGACCCAGGAGCAACGGCTTATTCCATCGGCGTGAATGCGGGAGTGGCTCACTCGACGTACTCGATCTTTTCCAAGGCCAATAGCTTTCGCTTGGTTGGAATGCCATCGCCACCCGAGTAGCCAGTAATCTTTCCGCTCGCACCCATTACGCGGTGACAGGGCACAATCAGCGGAATCGGATTCGCACCAACAGCGGCACCAACAGCCCTGGAAGCCATGGGCTTACCGATTCGCTTGGCGATGTCACCGTAGCTGAGTGTTTGACCGTGCTTGATGCTAGATATCTCTCGCCATACCGCTTGCTGGAAGTCGGTGCCGGCAAGATCTAGTTTTCCCGAGTAGTCGGCTTTGCTGCCGGCAAAGTAGTCCAGCAGCCAGCTGGCCGCCCTCTCGACTTGAGCCGCAGCGAGCGTGCTCGAAGCAAACTCCATCCGCCTGTTATGGCCATCGAGGAAGCTCAATTCAACTAGCGCTTTATCGCTTGCTGAAATGGCGAGCAGACCAACCGGGGTGTCTATGACTTTTGTGCAACCAACTTCGATGACCATGGCTTAAGTATCCCCAATTCAAGTGCCGGGTATCGATGATTGAGCGTGACTGTGGAAAAGACTTATCCACAGATTCCTAGGCGGCCGCACATTCTGACTCAAGAGCGAGCAGATTAGGCGGATGTGGAAAATAAACATCAGCAGGCTGCGAACTGCCCTGATTGGAGCAAGAAAGTCTCAGCCCGAAGCCAACACTGCTCCAAGCCAATTGGAGATCGTGAGTGCCTCAATGCTTTTTCCGAATTGGCACTACCTAGTGCTGGGGGCGACAGGAACCGGAAAGACCACCCTGGTCCGTGAGCTGGTTAGAAACACCAGCTCACGGTTGATCTGGGTCGGGGGAGCGCATGAAGATCTGACCGCCCTGGGGCAAGTGCTCTCAAGGCAAGAGCGCTTCGATGAGACTCTGCTTCTGGTGGTTGACGACGTACATCTCCACGCAGAACAACTTGAACTAATTGAGCAAGTTGCCAGAGATGGCTTGAAGTCAAACGTTCAACTCCTGATTACCGCCCAGTTGCTGTCTGACCTCCCGCAAGCCGTTTGGCGAAACTGTCAGGTGAACTTTGCGCTTGGTCAGGCGGCTGCGGAGCAACTGAAAATCTCTATCGAGCCGCTGCCAGAATTTCAGGCAGCCTACAAAATGCCAGGGCGAGATGGAGTCGTGCAGATTCCAATGCCAGAGCATTTCCCAATCTCAGCTGGCGAGCAACAAGGAAATCCTTTGCTTAGACGCGCTTCCACGCCTCAGTTAGCACCTTACGAAGAATCTGCTCCAGCTCGTCAAACTCCTTCGGACCAATGGTCAAAGGTGGAGCCAGCTGAACCACAGGGTCTCCGCGATCATCCGCGCGACAGTACAGACCTGCCTCATAGAACGCGCTATTCAAGAACCCTCTGAGGAGTTTCTCTGATTCCTCTTTGTTGAAGGTCTCGCGAGTCTCTTGGTTCTTTACAAGTTCAATTGCGAAGAAGTAACCGTCGCCGCGAACATCGCCCACGATTGGCAGGTCATAAAGCTTTTCCAAGGTCTTGCGGAAGATTGGTGAGTTGGTTCGAACATTGTCAACCAACTTCTCGCGGTCATAGATATCGAGGTTGGCCAAAGCCACAGCACAGGCAACCGGGTGAGCTGCGAAGGTGTAGCCGTGCGGGAAGATGGTGGTGCCTTCCGTGAATGGCTCGAAGTACTTTTCCTTCAGGAACAGTGCTCCCAGCGGCTGGGTGCCAGAGGTGATTGCCTTGGCGGTAATCATCATGTCTGGCTCAATGCCGTAGCGCTCGCAAGCAAACATTTCGCCAGAGCGGCCATAACCAGTAATGGTTTCGTCGGCCACAAAGATGACGTCGTACTTATCGCAAATCTCGCGCACGCGCTTGAAGTAGCTTGGGTGCGCGGTGAAGCAACCACCGGAGTTCTGGATTGGCTCGACGTAGAAGGCGGCAACGGTGTCTGGGCCTTCCATCAAGATGGCTTCCTCGATCCGGTTTGCCGCCCAGATGCCAAATTCTTCCTCGGATGCGAAGCGATCCTTGGCGCGGTACCAGTTGGTATTGGGGACGCGAATGGTAGATGGCACCAGCGGCTCAAACATCGCCTTCATGGCGGCAATACCGGTGATTGAAAGCGCACCGTGGCTGGTGCCGTGGTAGGCGGTCATTCGGGAAATGACCTTGGTCTTAGTGGGCTTGCCCTTTAGCTTGTAGTACTGCTTGGCAATCTTCCAGGCAGTTTCAACAGCCTCGCCACCACCGGTGGTGAAAAAGATGCGGTTTAGCTCTTTTGGTGCGTAGCTCAGCAGGCGCTCGGCGAGCTCGATGGCACGCGGGTGGGCGTATGCCCAAAGCGGCATGAAGTCCAGCTCCATCATTTGCTTGGCTGCGGCATCCGCAAGTTCCTGGTGCCCGTGGCCGGCGTTTACAGCAAACAAACCGCTTAGGCCATCAATGACCTTGTTGCCCTTGGAATCCCAAAGGTAGTGACCTTCACCTCTGGTGATGATGGTCATGTCTTTGGTCTGGTAAGGGGAGTGGCGAGTGAAGTGCATCCACAGGTGATCCTTGGCACTGCGCTGCAATTCTTTATCGCCGTAGCTCTCGCCAGCCTGCATTGCTTCGAAAAGCTTTAGGGCTTTACGCTCGCTGGAGTCAGACTTCTTGGATTTCTTCTTGCCGATCAGGCCCAGTAGACCCTTTGACTTCTTGGGTGCCATTGCTATCACTCTTAACTTCGTCGTTAGTTGGCTGTAAAGATGTTATCTGGTTCCCCAGCTGTAGAACTGCTTGTGGAGCTTTAGGTAGACAAATGTCTCGGATGAAATCACACCAGGCAGGGCACGAATTTTGTCATTCAATAATTGGATCAGGTCCTCGTCATCTTCACATACCACTTCGGCAAGCACATCAAAGCTGCCAGCGGTAAGCACCACGTAATCCACCGAATCAAACTCGGTGAGCTGCTTTGCCACCTCTGAGGCGTTGCCCATGCATTTGATGCCGATCATTGCCTGGCGACTAAACCCAAGCTTCATTGGGTCGGTAACGGCGACCACCTGCATCACTCCGGACTCGGTCAACTTCTGAACGCGCTGCCTAACGGCGGCCTCGGATAGTCCAACGACTTTCCCGATTTCGGAGTAGGACTTGCGACCATCAAGTTGAAGCTGCTCAATGATTTTCTTGGACACTTCGTCCAGTTGCGACCGTGCCGCTCTTTCCATTCTTGCCATGGTTGAAGTATTGCTTAGTTGGGGGATTGAGCGATGGAATTCGCAAGCTTTTGCTCAAAAAGTTACGAATTCGGTCGAGTTTTGTTTTTATGCTGTCGTAATGCCCCTTTCGGGTTTAGAGTCGAGGCATATCTAGCTCAATGAGGAGTTTCGCGTGTCAACTAAGCAATTGAAGAACTTTGTCGGTGGCAAGCAGGTTGCTGCATCTTCTGGCGAAGTAAGCGATGTCATCAACCCATCGACCGGGCAGGTCTACGCTCACGCCCCAGTCTCGAACGAACAAGATGTTGCCGCAGCCTACGAGGTTGCCCAGAAAGCTTTTGAAGAGTGGGGACAGACCACTCCATCCGAGCGCCAG
>CAZKLA010000082.1:0-6261 GCA_964553455.1 uncultured Aquiluna sp.
CACTGGAATCTGGTTCGACGCTTTCGAAGGCACGCCTGGCATATGAAACCTGGGGTGAACTAAACGCCGAGCGCTCGAACGCCATTTTGGTGCTGCATGCTCTGACCGGAGACAGTCACACCGTTGGCAACTCCTCTAAGGCCCATCCAACTGCGGGCTGGTGGAACGGCATCATCGGGCCCGGCCTGCCACTGGATACCGAGAGATTCTTCGTCGTCACCCCAAATGTTTTGGGTGGCTGTCAAGGATCAACAGGCCCTTCATCGCTGGATGCTCGCGGCAATGAGTACGGTTCTAACTTTCCTCAGCTCACTATTCGGGACCAGGCTAAAGCCTTCGTGGTGCTTGCCAGACAGCTAAACGTAGAGAAGTGGTTCGCCATTGTCGGTGGCTCGATGGCCGGCATGCACGCTCTTGAAATGGTTATCGACAACCCTGAGGTGACCGAGAGATTAGCGATCTTGGCAGCACCGCCGTATTCCACCGCCGATCAGATTGCCCTCAACACTGTGCAGCTGGAGGCAATTCGCTCGGACCACCACTTTGCCGAGGGCAACTACTACGGAGCCAAGCCAGGTTTTGGACCACACAGGGGTCTAGCACTGGCTCGCCGCATGGCACTTTTGAACTACCGCTCCCCTGAAGAACTAAACGACCGATTTGGCAGAAGCTGGCAATCAAAGGTCAGCCCGCTCACCGAAAACGGTAAGTATGCGGTCGAGAGCTATCTTGATTTCCACGGCAATAAGTTTGTGCGTCGCTTCGACGCAAACAGCTACATCACGCTGGTTTCGGCCATGAACTCTCACGATGTTGGTAGAGGGCGAGAATCTGTTGAGGCAGCGCTGAGCAAGATCAGCTGCCCGACGCTGGTGTTAGGAATTGATTCCGACCGACTGTTCCCGCTGGCAGGGCAAGAGCTGATCGCGAAGCACATATCCGGTGAGTTATATGGTGGCGAGCTACAGGTGATTCAGAGTGAGTTTGGACACGACGGTTTCCTGATCGAAATCGAAGCGGTTGGCCAGCGACTGTCGGGGCTACTAGCCCTCTAGGCTAAGAGCGTGAATCTACTGCGCTCAAAGATTGCTGTCTCCTTCTTTTTCCTTTCCGGAGGCTCCGCGCTTGCGCTCTGGGCCGTGCACATCCCGCTGATTAAAGATGCGGTTGGAATCGAATACTCAACCCTCGGCTTGCTGTTGATGCTCTCTGGTATCGGCGGCTATGCGGCGATGCAGTTCTCCGGTTGGATGATCGACCATGTCGGAGCTAAGACTTCGACTCGCATCGGTGGTGTGATTGTCGGTTTGTCGCTTTTGGGTCCGGCTTTCTCCACCGAGCCCTGGATGCTCGGGTTGGCAATCATGGGTATCGGTTTTGGTCTTGCCGGTATTGATGTGCCAATGAACGCCGCTGCCTTGCAGGTAGAAAAGGCGAACAAAAAAGCAATCTTCACCTTTTTTCACCTGTTCTGGTCAGTTGGCGGATTGTTGGGTGCGGGCATCGGCTTTGCCACGATTGGTGCTGGCTTTGTCCAGTCTCAGACCCTGCCGGTCTATGGCGCAGTTTTGTCGATCATCGGATTCTTTATGGCGAGCTGGCTTTTGCCAAATGAGCCAGTTGCCACCACGGCAGACAAGGTCGCCAATAAGGCAGCCACCAAATCAAACCGCAGGGTCTTTGGCTTTGTGATCCTGGCGGGACTGATGGCAGCATCGGGTGCGATCATCGAGGGCGTCGCACAGGATTGGTCCGCCCTTTACCTTGAGGATATTCAAGGTGCGACAGTTGCCATGGCAGCCTGGGGTCTCGCGGCCTTCAATATCGGAATGATCGTCGGCCGACTATTTATCGACCGAATCGTTGAGGTGCGTGGCCGCGGTTTCATAATTCGTTGGGGTTCACTGTTCAGCGCAATTGCGATTGGCCTGCAGGCGATTGCGCCAAGCTATGAGGTCTCTTTGTTCTTCTGGTTCCTGCTTGGATTGGGAATCTCGGGAGTGGTTCCTCAGCTCTTCGCCGAGGCGGGTGAGATTGGTGAGGCGACGCACTCGGGAAGAAATATGGCAAAGGTGGTTGGCATTACCTACATCGGAGGGCTTGCCGGACCGTCAATTATTGGCTTACTAACTTTCTCCCTGCCGCTGGATGTTGCCATCGGCTGGGGAAGTGTGCTGGGTATCTTTATTGTTCTCAGCTACTCCCAACTGCAGAAACTACCTAAATGAGCAAACTCTTTACTCCAATTCAGATCCGCAACCTAACCGTAAAGAACCGGTTGTGGGTGTCACCGATGTGCATGTATTCCTGCGAAAACCAGGACGGCGTGGTTGGCGACTTTCACCTGGTTCACCTCGGAGCAAGAGCGCTCGGTGGTGCTGGGCTCGTTATGGCAGAGGCCTCAGGGGTGAATCCAGAAGGAAGGATTACTCCGTGGTGTCCTGGGATTTGGTCTGACGAGCAGGCCAAGGCTTGGCTCAGGGTCAATAACTTTATTCACGAGCAGGGTGCCGCTACCGCAATCCAACTTGCGCACGCCGGTAGAAAAGCCAGCACCTATCGCATGCAGTCTGGTTCTGGCTCGGTGCCAATTGATCAAGGCGGTTGGCAAACCTATTCGGCAACCAACGAGGCCTTCACTGGCTACGCAGCCCCTCGAATGCTGGAGACCGAAGAGATACCTGGCCTGGTTGCTGACTTCGTGCTAGCCGCCCAAAAAGCGGTAGACGCAGGTTTTGATGCCCTTGAAATTCACGCAGCCCACGGCTACCTGCTCCACCAGTTCCTCAGCCCGTTGAGCAACCAGCGCGAGGACCAATACGGTGGCAGCCTAGAAAACCGGGCGCGACTCCTGCTCGAAATTGTCGATCAGATTCGCAGCGCAATCGGTGAAAGCATCCCCTTGATGGTTCGCTTTAGCGCCACGGATTATGTTGAGGGCGGTTGGGATCAGCAGCAGACGAACCAGGTTGCCACCTGGGCCAGCGAGCTCGGTGCCGACCTGTTCGATATCTCCTCCGGTGGCATCGTAACCGGCGTCAAGATTCCAACCGGCCCCGGCTATCAGGTGAACCTGGCCGAGTCGGTCGGTGCGGCAACTGGCAGCGACGTGGCAGCCGTTGGTCAAATTACTTCTGCGGCGCAAGCCGAGGAAATCTTGGGTCGTGGCGAGGTCGACGTCATCATGGTCGGTCGCGAGTTCTTGCGCGATCCATTTATGGGGCTTCGTGCCGCCCATGAACTAGCTGAAGAAGTGAGCTGGCCGGTTCAATACGAACGCGGCAAGTGGCCTAACGCCTAGTAGCGTCGTCAATCTCGCCGACGAGCTCCTCGATGATGTCCTCTAGGAACAAGCAGCCCACAATCGTTCCATCCGCTGCGAAGCTACGCGCGATGTGAGCGCCTGAACGTCTCATCTGAGCGAGCGCATCCTCAAGCTCTGCGGTCTGTGGCACAGAAATCATTGGACGCAGGCGCTTGGATGGAAGCTTTTGTGCCAGGTCTTCCTCGGTGGCCGCCAACGCATCTTTGATGTGCCAGTAACCAACAATGTCTCCGGAACCGCTGAGCACCGGATAGCGGGAGAAACCATGTTCACCAACTGCTAGCTGCAGGTCCTTGGCGGTTGAGTCGGTGCTGAGCGTGATCAACTGGTCAAAAGGAACTGCGACATCAACGACGTTCTTCTCGGTGAATTCAAAGGCCTTGAGAATCGTGCCGGAATCATCCTCCAAAGTGCCGTGACGTGCGGACTCATTAACGATGTTTTCCACTTCTTCCAAGGTGTAGGCGTTATCCGCCTCATTTCTCGGAGTGAAGCGGAACATTCTGAGGATGACATTGGAAATCGCATTCATGGTCACCACGATTGGGCTCACCAGCTTCGCAACAAAGTAAAGCATCGGAGCCAAAACCAAAGCGGCACGGTCCGGGATAGAAATAGCGATATTCTTCGGCAGCATTTCGCCAAGTACGACGTGCAGGTAGGTAACCAGAAGCAGCGCAGTTGCGAACGAAATCACATAGGTCAATTCATAAGGAATGCCGATTGCCTTCAGCGGAATCTCGAGCAGGTGGTGGATCGAAGGTTCGGCAATAAGCAGAATCAATAGCGATGAAACGGTGATGCCCAGCTGCGCGGTGGCAAGCATCAGCGAAACCTTCTCCATCGCACGCAGCGTAATCTTGGCCGCAGCGTTACCCGCCTCAGCCTTTGGCTCGATTTGAGCTCGGCGAGCCGAGATGACAGCAAACTCACTACCGACAAAGAAGGCATTTGAGGCCAGCAGCACAACCAGCCAGACCAGCCCGAGAAGATCGTTATTCATCTTCGACCTCGATCGGCTCAAATCTCACACGGTCGACTCTTCTGCCATCCATGCGGGTCACGGTAAGGAATCCTGCTGGAATCTTTACCTGGTCGCCAGCCTCAGGAATCTTCTCAAGCTCACTCATCATGAAACCGGAAACGGTGTCGTAATCCTCGTCTTCGGCAATTACGAGGCCGTGCTCTTTGAGCTCGGCAGGTCTGAGCAATCCAGAGAACGCCAACGAGCCATCGGAGAACTTGGTAACCGAACTACGGGCCTTGTCGTGCTCGTCGTCGAGGTCGCCAACCAGCTCCTCGATGGCATCTTCCAGCGTGACAATGCCAGCGGTGCCGCCATACTCATCAATCACAACGCCAAACTGCAGTCCCTTGCCGCGCAGCTGAAGAATCAAAGCGTCAAGCGGCATGGTTTCAGGGACCCTGAGCGGCTCAACCATTAGCGCACTGACTGGAACCTGTGCTCTGCGCTCCAGCGGAATGGTGATGGCGCGCTTGAGGTGCACAACTCCCACGATGTCATCCTCATCCTCACCCGAGACTGGGAAACGGGAGTGACCGGTGGAACGAGCCAGTTCGATCAGCTCGCTGGCGCTTTCGTCTCTGGAGAGTGAATACATCTTTGGTCGCGGAGTCATGACGTCGCTGGCGCTTAGCGAAGCAAGCGAAATTGTCTTTTCCAAGAGCTGTGCGGTGTCTTGCTCCAAAGAACCTAGGTGAGCACTCCTGCGCACCAGCGAGGAGAGCTCCTCTGGGCTTCTGGCCGAGGAAAGTTCTTCTTTAGGCTCGATGCCAAATCGGCGGACCAGCCAGTTTCCATTCGAGTTCAAGAAATTAATCAGTGGGCCAAAGATCCAAGTAAAGGCAACTTGAAAACCAACCACCAGCTTCAGAATCTTCACCGGCTCGCTCAGGGCCATGTTCTTAGGCACGAGCTCGCCTATTAGGAAGCTAAAGATTGTTGCGATCACCATGGCTATCGCAATTCCAACCGGCTGCAGCAGGTTTTCAGGGACTCCGATATCAGTGAGTCCAGGCCCCAGCAATCGGGTAAGTGCGGGTTCTGCGACGTAGCCGGTGAGCAAAGTAGTGAGGGTGATGCCGAGCTGGGCAGCAGATAGGTGGGTTGAGGTCTTGATTACGGCTTTGATCGGCAGATCAAGGCCTTTTTTACCCGCTTCGCGCATTGCCTCGAGCTCAATACGCTCGACATTGATTAGCGAGAATTCACTTGCTACAAACAATCCGGTACCGATTGTGAGCAGTACGCCTACGGCGAGTAGCAGGTAATCGGACATCTACCGATCCTGTGTGGGGCTATGTTTACTGGGCTCCATATTCACAAACACTATAGCTGGTATCACGGGTAGACTAGAGAGCGGTTTTAAAGGATTCGTTCAAAGGGGCACCCTTGTCGTCAACCGACAATCACTCATCCGACGCAGATTTTGGCGCAAACGAATGGCTAGTTGCAGAAATGTACGGCCAATGGCTTGAGAATCCGGATTCGGTAGACCGATCCTGGTGGCCAATCCTGGAGCGCTACCAGCTAACTCAGCAGCCTGGAACCCCAGCGCCAGCTCCGACACCAGCTTCAGCTGTAGTCGCCCAGTCAGCCCCGGCACCAAGCTACGACACCGCAGCTCCGGTGACCGAGGCAATCACCGTTCCGGTTGCTAAGGCGAGCGAAACCAGCAATGTAAATGCTCCGGTGCCAGCCGACCTTCCAGCCGCCACGGGCGCAATCTCAACCATTGAAGCCGAGGACGACGAGCAGCCAGAGGTAAACGTGCTTCGCGGCATGGCCAAGACTTTGGCTACGAACATGGACGCTTCGCTTTCCATCCCAACCGCAACCAGCGTTCGCCAGGTTGCCGCCAAGCTTTTGATCGACAACCGCATTGTCATCAACTCTCACCTAAAGCGCACCAGAG
>CAZKLA010000083.1:0-6250 GCA_964553455.1 uncultured Aquiluna sp.
AACTCAACCGAGTCTTGGAAGATGGTGTCTTCTTCGCCGCAGGGCAGCTCTACGGCCTGAAGTTCAGCAAGCGCCCAGACCTTGTGGCATATCACCCAGATGCCAACGTTTACCAAGTCGACTACGAAGACGGTTCGCGCTGTGGTCTATACATCTTCGACCCATACGCTCGCCCTTCAAAGCGCGGCGGTGCCTGGATGAACAACCTTGTTGACCAGTCGCACCTCTTGGGCAAGCTACCGGTTGTGGTCAACAACATGAACATTCCAAAACCCGCGGCAGGAAACCCATGCCTTATGACTTTGGATGAGGTAAACACCTTGTTCCACGAGTTTGGCCACACTCTTCACGGTCTGCTATCAAACGTTCAGTACCCAAGATTCTCGGGAACCAGCGTTGAGCGTGACTTCGTGGAGTTCCCGTCTCAGGTCAATGAGATGTGGATGCTCTGGCCAGAGGTGCTTCAGAATTACGCCGTCCACCACAAGACCGGCGAGAAGCTATCGCTGGACTGGATTGACAAGCTTCAGGCAACCGAAGCCTTCAACCAGGGCTTTGCGACTACTCACTACCTGCAGGCGGCAATTCTTGATCTAGCCATGCACGAGGCGGCAGAGACCCCGGCTGACATCGCTGCCTTTGAGGCAAGTGCCATCAAGGATTACGGCCTTGACTACCACGCCGTACCTACTCGCTACCGCCCCAACTACTTTGCTCACATTTTCGCTGGTGGCTACTCAGCCGGATACTACGGCTACATCTGGTCTGAGGTGCTGGATGCTGAGAGTGTGAATTGGTACAAGTCGCAGGGTGGTCTGAGCCGCAAGAATGGGCAGAAGTTCTCCGACTCGCTGCTCTCAAGAGGTGGCGAGACTGACTCAATGGAATTGGTTCGTGAACTTCTAGGTAGAGAGCCAGAGATTACTCCGCTACTGAAGCGTCGTGGTCTGCTCTAAGGCTTCTTGCCTAAAAGCCAAACGATTACCCCGGCCAACAGCGCCCAGAATGCCCCGCCGATTCCCAAAATTGTCACGCTCGCAGCTCCAATGATGAAGGTTACAACTCCCGGAAGACGCGTGGCATCATCGCTTACAGCACCCTTGATGGCATTTGCGAAGGTGTTGAGAAGCGCGATTCCGGCTAGCGATAGCAACAACTCACGCGGCACAGCCAACACAAAAGCAGCAAATGGCGCTGCGAAGAGTGCGAACAGGATGTAAATCACTCCGCCCCAACTGGAGGCGATCCAGCGCTTAGCTGGGTCCTTTGCTGCGCTTACATCGGCGTTTAGGGCGGCAGTGATAGCGGCAAGGTTCAGGCCAAAACCGCCAAAGAAACTGGTGAGCACGGAGGCCGAACCGGTGGCAGCAAACACCTTGCCTGCCGGCACCTGGTAACCAAGCGAAGACATAATTGCCAAGCCAGGCAAGTTCTGACTCGCCATTGTGATCAGGTAGAGCGGGATTCCAATCGCAATAATTGCCGCTATCTCAAACTGCGGAATCACAAGAGCAAGCTCTGGCCAAAAACTGCCAAAGCGGGCGTCGCTAGCCTCAGGGGATGCGCCAATCAGAACAAAACCCAAACCAATCGCAACCGGCGTGGCCCAAAGTGGCAGGAAGCGATTGATTAGCAGCCAAACCACGATCACGGGCATTATCAGTGCGGGGAAGTCCACGGCGGAGTGAACGGTTGCGACCACAAATGGAAAAATCACGCCAGCCAGCATTGCGGCAGAAATCTGAGGCGGAATCTTTCGAACCAAGGTTCCCAGCGCTGGCCATAAACCGGTTACGACAATCAACAGGCTGGAGACCATGAAGGCTCCCACTGCCAATTCGAAGCTAAGCCCAAGACCTGCGCTGGCTGCTAGAAATGCCGCACCGGGAGTGCTCCAGACCACGCTGATTGGCATCTTGAGCCACACGCTCAGCGCGATAGACATCACACCGTAACCAACCAGCATCACCGCCAGGGCAGTAGAAATTTGTGAGTTTGAAGCACCCATGGCCGCCAGTCCCGCAATTGCGATGGCGAAAGTGGCTACCGATCCCGTAATCGAGGCGACTGTTCCCGCCAAATACGGGGCTAAGCGCTCGGAATTGAGGTTGATTTTCTTACCTAGGCGGTCTTGTCTTTGAGGCGCTGCGGGATTTCTTGCACCTTGGGGAGGGTCTTGTTGGCGACGATGTCCTCGGTGATAACAACCCTGCCCTGCTCGGTTGAGCCTGGAAGCTCGAACATGATTGGCCCAAGAACTTCTTCCAAAATTGCGCGCAGTCCTCGTGCTCCGGTATCGCGAGACACCGCAAGATCTGCGATCATCTCAATAGCCGCAGGCTCGAACTCCAACTCAAAGCCATCGATCTCAAACATGCGCTGGTACTGCTTGATTAGCGCATTCTTAGGCTCGGTCAAAATCGAAATTAGCGCTGCCTTGTCCAACTGCTCAACGGTGGCGATAACTGGCAGACGCCCGATGAACTCAGGAATCAAACCAAACTTTCGAAGATCCTCGGGCTGAACCTGCTTGAAAACATCCTGGCTCTCGTTCTTCTCCTTCAAAGGAGAACCAAAACCGATGCCCTTCTTGCCGGTTCTTTCGCCAACAATGGTCTCCAGTCCGGCAAATGCTCCAGCAACGATAAAGAGCACGTTAGTGGTGTCGATCTGAATGAATTCCTGCTGCGGGTGCTTGCGACCACCCTGCGGTGGGACCGACGCAACGGTTCCCTCGAGAATCTTTAGTAGCGCCTGCTGCACACCTTCGCCCGATACGTCTCTGGTGATTGATGGGTTCTCGGCCTTGCGAGAAATTTTGTCAATCTCATCGATGTAGATAATGCCGGTCTCGGCCTTCTTCGGGTCGTAATCGGCAGCCTGTAGCAGCTTCAGCAGAATGTTTTCGACATCCTCACCGACATAGCCAGCCTCGGTCAGGGCAGTGGCATCGGCAACCGCAAACGGCACGTTGAGACGCTTTGCCAAAGTCTGAGCCAAGTAAGTCTTGCCGCAACCGGTTGGGCCCATAAGCAAAATGTTGGACTTAGCAATTTCAATATCATCATGGCTCTTGCCGCCGCGAGTGAGCGTGCCGGTGGCACGGATGCGCTTGTAGTGGTTGTAAACCGCTACCGCGAGTTGCTTCTTCGCGTTGTCCTGGCCGATCACGTACTCATCGAGGAAGGCCTTGATTTCACGCGGATTTGGTAGGTCTAGTGACTCGGTGGATTCCTTGGCCTGAGCGCCGAGTTCTTCCTCGACAATCTCATTGCACAGCTCAACACACTCATCGCAGATGTAAACCGATGCCGGGCCTGCGATTAGCTTTCGCACCTGTCGCTGGCTTTTGCCGCAAAAGGTGCACTTAAGCAGTTCGCTGGTCTCACTCAATGTCATGCCAAAACCCTATATCGGGTTGAGGACATTTTGCGGGAGGTTGGAGGACTTTTTAGCCCTTGCGGGAAGTCAAGACCTGATCAATTAGCCCGTACTCAAGTGCCTCTTCCGCGATCAGAATCTTGTCGCGATCGATGTCCTTGTTGACCTTTGCTAGATCCTGACCGGTGTGCTTGGCAAGCGTGTGCTCAAGCCACTCACGCATGCGCATGATTTCCTTGGCCTGAATCTCAATGTCCGAAGCCTGTCCTGAACCGCCACCGCCAGTTGATGGCTGGTGGATAAGAACTCGAGCATTTGGCAGCGCAAGACGCTTGCCCTTAGCACCAGCGGCCAAGAGAACTGCAGCAGCGGAGGCTGCCTGGCCCAGGCAAACGGTCTGGATCTGAGGCTTGATGTACTGCATGGTGTCGTAGATGGCGGTCAGAGCAGTGAATGAGCCACCTGGGGAGTTGATGTACATCGTGATGTCGCGATCTGGATCCTGAGACTCCAGAACCAAAAGCTGAGCCATGATGTCGTCCGCGGAAGCGTCATCCACCTGTACGCCCAAGAACACGATGCGGTCCTCAAACAACTTGGTGTAAGGGTTGTGACGCTTGAATCCGTATGAGGTGCGCTCTTCGAATTCAGGGAGAATGTAACGCGACTGAGGCATCGGAATGCGACCCGCGGCTGATTCTAGATAAGTCATCTTTAGGCCTTTCCTACGCCGGTTGAACGGTTAGCAAACTCTTGAATGTGGTCAATGAATCCGTATTCCAGAGCTTCCTGGGCGGTGAACCAGCGGTCGCGGTCTCCGTCCAGCATTACCTGGTCAACGGTCTTACCGGTCTGGGAAGCGGTGATCGATGCCAACTGGCGCTTCATCGACATGATTAGCTCGGCCTGAGTCTGAATGTCAGAGGCGGTGCCGCCGAAGCCGCCGTGAGGCTGGTGAAGTAGCACTCTGGTGTTTGGCGTGGCGTATCTCTTGCCCTTAGTGCCAGACGAGAGCAGGAACTGGCCCATCGAAGCACACATGCCAATGCCAACGGTCACGATGTCATTTGGGACGTACTGCATGGTGTCGTAGATTGCCATGCCTGCGGTGATCGAACCACCTGGAGAGTTGATGTAAAGGAAGATGTCCTTTTCGGAATCCTCAGCCGCTAGCAAAAGGATCTTCGCGCAGATTTCGTTGGCGTTGTCATCTCTAACTTCGCTACCCAACCAGACAATTCGGTCCTTGAGCAACCTGTCAAAAACGCCGTGCCCTACATTTTGTGGCTCTGCCATCTCAACTCCTTAGCTAACAAGAAACAAAGATAGCTTCGGTTTGACTAAAACCTCGGCATGTTCGCCATCGGCGTTAGCCTTCGACAGCGACCTTGTTTCCCTTAGCGTCAGTAATCTCGGCGTGAGCGACAAGTGCGTCAACAGCCTTGCGACGGGAAAGCTCATCGACAAACATCGGAACCTGGCCGGCATTTGCTACCTGCTTGATGAAGTCGTTAGGGTCCATGCCGTAGTTTCGGCTCTGGAATGCCAGGTACTCGATCAGTTCCTGGTCCTCAACCTTGATTCCCTCGGCGTCCACAACTGCATCTAGCAACAGCTGAACGCGGAAGTTCTTCTCGGTCTCCTCGAGCACCTCGACACGGTGTGGGTCATCCATCGCCTTGCCCTCTTGCTCAAGGTGGTGGTCTACCTCGCGCTTCACAGCCTCGTCAGAAACAGGAATCTTTGCCTTCTCCAGAAGTAGGTCCACGATCTGGTCGCGAGCCTGGAGGATCTGCTTACGCACGAAGTTCTGCTCGAGCTTCTTCTCGATGTCGGCCTTGAGCTCTGCGATGGTGTCAAACTCGCTGGCAAGCTGAGCAAATGCGTCATCAGCCTTAGGCAGTTCGCGCTCCTTTACGGCGTTCAGAGTCACAGTAACCTCGGCCTCGCTGCCGGCCTGGTCGCCACCAACCAAGTTGGAGCGGAAGGTGGTGGTTTCGCCGGCAGTCAAAGTCTCGAGTGCCTCGTCAATGCCGTCCAGCAACTGGCCGGAGCCGATCTCGTAGGAGATGTCCTTAGCGGTGTCAATCTGAGTGCCACCAATGGATGCTGCCAAGTCAATCGAGGTGAAGTCACCGGTCTTAGCTGGGCGATCAACGGTCTTCAGGGTGCCAAAGCGAGCGCGAAGGGCGTCAAGCTCGGTCTCAATATCCATCTTCGCGATCTTGACTGCGTCGACCTTGATCTTGAGGCCCTTGTATTCCGGAAGCTTGAACTCTGGGCGAACCTCTACCTCAAGCTCAACCACTAGGTCAGTGGTTGGCTCCTGAGCGGTTGGTGCGCTCTTGATGTCTGCCTGAGGGGTCGAGAGCGGCTTTAGGTTCTCTTTGATAAGAGCCTCGCGGTAGAAGTCGTCTAGGCCATCATTGACAGCCTGAGCGATGATGGCGTCCTTGCCAACGCGCTGGTCCAGAATGGTGGCTGGAACCTTACCCTTGCGGAAACCAGGAATGTTCACCTGGGAAGATACGGTCTCGTAAGCCTTCTCAAGCGCTGGCTTGAAGCCGGCCTGGTCAACGGTGATGGTCAGCTTTACGCGAGTTGGGTTTAGGCGCTCAACAGTGGTCTTCACTTTGTCTCCATGGATTGATCGATACGACTTACTTCGTGGTCGGGATGACAGGATTTGAACCTGCAACCCCCTGTACCCAAAACAGGTGCGCTACCAAGTTGCGCTACATCCCGGAGGTTTTTCCTACCCTAAGGTCGAAAACTACAACACTCTACCCCATAGAATGGTGTCTCGTCTAAACAACGTCGCGAGTGTAGCTCAATGGTAGAGCCTCAGTCTTCCAAACTGATTACGCGG
>CAZKLA010000084.1:0-6072 GCA_964553455.1 uncultured Aquiluna sp.
CTGGTGATCACGGTGGTATCGATTGACACCTTTGGATACCTGATCGGAAGGTTCTTTGGAAAGACCAAGCTTTCCCCATTGATTTCGCCAAAGAAGACCTGGGAGGGGCTATTCGCCTCCATCCTCGGCGGGCTGTTTGGTGGGCTCATTACAGCCTTGGTGACCGGCGCATCAATTTGGTTTGGATTGCTATTTGGAGCCGCCCTTTTGGTGAGCTCTGTGATGGGAGACCTCTCCGAATCCTTGATCAAGCGCGACCTAGAAGTGAAGGACATGGGCAATGTCCTGCCCGGTCACGGTGGGATGATGGATCGATTAGATTCCCTTTTGCCCTCAACTTTCGTTGCCTACCTCTTATCTCACGTAATGTTTTAGCTAATGAATTTCCCGCTGGCTTCCGCAAAACTGCAGGGGTACGACCCCAAGCAGGTGGATGCGCTGATGGCCAGGGTCACAAGCCAGCATGAAAACCCAGATCGCGAGATTCTAAGTTCCGCCGTGGTGGCGGTCGCGAAGTTTGACTTAGTAAAGGGTGGCTATCAAATCCCAGCCGTGGACGAGGCAATCGCAAAGGTGGCGGACACTTTTGAGGTTCGCGAACTAGAGCGGGAGATCAAGCGCCAGGGCAGGGCCAAGGCCTCAACTGACCTCGCAGCGCTACTAAGGCTACTCAAGCAGGTTCTCGAAACCGAACCCAAGCAGCGTTTCGAAAAGGCCTCTCAGGGCTACAGCCCGCGACTGGTGAATGCCTTGATCAAAAAGATTGAAATCAAACGCAGCACACTGGTTGCCCCAACCACTTTTGAGCTGCGAACTGTCTCTCTCGGGCGCTCCTCTAACGGCTATGACCGAGGTCAGGTTGATGAGTTTTTGGGCGCTGTCGTATCGGCGATGCATCGCCAAGACCTGCTTGGATAATTGCCGTTTCTGGCAAGTGCGTTTAGGCTTAGGGACTGCACCTAAGGAGTCCGGTGGGAAAACACGGTTCAAAGCCACGCGCTAAGTCGCGCTCTTTGCCGACCCTTGGCTTCTTCTTCGCAGCTTCCTTGGTAATGGTTTCTGCGGTTGACCCTTACTCCGGCACCATGGCATCGGCTGACACCATTCAGGTTTTTGAAGCACCAGAGGAAAACAACCAGCAATTGACCTTCATCGCCCTCGACGGCGAGGGTTATGATCGCGGTTCCTTTGAAATTCTCTCCGGAGAGGGCGCCGCAAAGCTTTTCGTTGATGGTGCGCCATTCCCACTGCCAGACACAGCGAAGGGCATAGCCCTGGACATGGTTCAGGCCAAGGGCTGGGACTACAAGCAGTACTCCTGTCTTGTGAAGCTTTGGGAGCGCGAGAGCAACTGGCGTTGGAATGCGCTTAACAAGTCTTCCGGTGCGTATGGCATTCCACAGTCCTTGCCTGGCAACAAGATGGCCTCTGCCGGTCCAGACTGGCGCACTAACCCAGCCACCCAGATCAAGTGGGGTATTGGCTACATCGACAACCGCTACCAGTCACCCTGTGGCGCATTGGCTCACTCCAACAAGCACAACTGGTACTAAACATGCGGGCTAGACGACGCCGAGGAGCTAAAGAGCCTCAGTATCGCGAACTTGATGTTTCGATGCTTCGCATGTCGCTTCCTCACACAGTTGTAAAACGCGGGATTGAATTCACGGTCCAGCAGACCAATGGTGCCAACGCCGAGGAGGGCAAGAGCTGGCTTTGCCCGGTCTGCGTCATCGCAATTGAGCCGGGTCTGACTCACACCGTGGCCTGGGACACTCATCGCGGAGTTCAGACCAGACGGCATTTTCACAATCACTGCTTCAAAATCTTCGATGGGCTGTTGCCCTAGTGGAAGAGATTCGCGCTGCCACTGAACTTCCTGCTATTCGGGAAGAGATCACCCTCAACACCCTTGATGACCAGACCTTGGTCGGGGAGTTGGCAATGCCTCTGAGCAATACCCCAAAGGCAACCCTCATTACGCTTCACCCGCTGCCAACCCACGGCGGCTTTATGGATTCTCACCTGTATCGCAAAGCTGCTAACCGACTCCCAGCGCTGATTGATGTTGCGGTCTTGAGATTCAACACCAGAGGCACGCAGTCGCCTCGCGGCGCCTCAACCGGTTCGTTTGACGGAGGAGTGGCTGAAGCCTTTGACGTCGAGGCCGCAGTCCGTTTCTGCCAGGAGCGAGGGCTCGAGAATCTTTGGCTGGTGGGCTGGAGTTTTGGCACTGAGCTGGCCATCAAGTATGGACCGGATCACAACATTTCGGGCGCGATTTTGATTTCGCCACCACTGCATCGAGCAACTGATGCCGATCTTTTGCGTTGGAACGACTTCGGGAAGCCACTTATCGCCCTGGTGCCTGGCGAGGATGACTATCTTCAGCCCACCGAGGCTGCCTCGCGGTTCGCGATTGTCCCGCACGCCAAGGTTGTGGGCTTTGAGGGCGAGAAGCACCTGTGGGTGGGAGAGAAGGCCACTAGGCGAGCTCTTGATGCCATAAGTGAGATTGTGGTGCCCGGATCGACACCACTACCTACCCACTTTTAGCCCTGTTCCTGCTTTGGCATCCAAACTTCTCTAATGATCAACAGCGCGCTGGCCGCAGTTGGAATGGCAATAAGCGCACCCAGCACACCCATTAGTGTTCCACCTGCCAGCGCTGCGATAACGACAGCGGCGGCAGGAATCGAAACCGCCCTCTTCATAACTCTTGGGCTAATCAGGTAGGCATCAATCTGAAGGTAAATCAAGTAGAAGATACCCACTGCGATTGCGGTCTCAAAACCTGATAGCAGCGAGAATGAGGTGATCAGGGCAAAGGCGATAACCGGACCCACCAGCGGTACCAGCGCAAACAGGAAGGCTATAAAGCTCAATATCAGCGCGAATGGCACCTGAATGATGCTCAGGAAGGTGAATACCGCTGTCCCGTGAATTAGCGCGATCGAGAGCTGTCCGATCACCCATCGACCAACCGAGTTTGAGATCTGGTCGCTGATGTTTAGGAAACCTTCGCGCTTTGAAAGCGCAACCAGCTTTGCGAGGTAGTTCTTTAGCTCATCAAGCGATGCCATGAAGTAGAGAGTGAGAATTCCAACCAGAATCACACCGAAGGTGGTGCTCAAAACACCGAGACCAACTTCAAAAACTCCGCCCAAGAGCGTTGGCCAGTTCTCCGAGTTTGAGATGAAGTTAACCAGCGTGCTGCTGGCATTGGTCAGAGCGCCACCAAGTTGAGCATCCCACTGTGAGATCAGCTCCAGTGTGAAGAAGTTGGCTACCAGGGTTGGGACCTGCCGAATCAAGGCCGCCGCCTCCTCAATCGCGATCGGCAAGGCCATTGCTATCAAGACCGCGAGTGAACCAAAGAACCCAAGAACCACAACGGTGATGCCCAGAATCTTGGGGAACTTGATCTTTTCCAGCAGCTTTACCAGTGGGTTCAAGCCCAGTGCGAGCAGAAGCGCAAAAACAATGTAGGTAATGACAGTTGCGAGCTGGGCGACTGCGGTCGCGATCAAGATGGCAGTCATCACACCAAGTCCGGCCGTTAGTCCAATTGTGAACCCGCCGGTAAGCCTAGTTTTTTGTTCCATTCGCACTCATTCCATCAAGCATCACCTACCAAGCTACGCAGGTTTTCGGCAAATAGCCCGATTGCCACCGCCGGATTCGAATTCTTATTGCCCACAGCTCGCTGCAACAAGCTCTGACTTGGGCCAGATTATGCGGCTCGGGGTAAACTTGCTCGACTGATAAACACCTACGGAGTTAGTTTGTTGCGCTTTTGGCTTGCCATCACCACTTTTGTGGTTGGACTGACGCTGACCGCAATTGGCCTGGTGAATCAGATCCAGAATCAGCCGCTCAATTTCATTGTCGCGGAAGCTGAACTGTCTACTCCGACCACCTTCGTCATGATTCCCAACAAGGTCCTCACCGCTTACCCCGGAAAAGTGTCGGTTACCGCCAATAACGACGGCGAGGTATTTCTTGCCGCCGGAAGAGAGTCGGACATTGTGGGCTGGATTGGAAAAGCTCAATACGCAGAGACGCGCTTGGGTGTAAACCAAGCCAAAGAAGAGGTAATCATCTCGGAGGTTGAGCGTAGCGGAGGCGGCGAACTAGCCGACCCGCGCGGTTCTGACCTTTGGAGACTCGAAGTGGCAGAGAGTTTCGAAGGAAAGATATCTGTCCCAGAGGGTAATGAAATTGGTGTCTTGATTGCCGCCAAGGGTGTGGACATGGCACCGAGGAAAATAAAGATTGAGTGGGATTTGCCGGACCAGGGAGCGCCAATAGCCCCGATCACCTTGGTTGGGCTTGGACTCATGCTGGTAGCCAGCTTCTGGAGCCTGTGGCTGTTTATTGTCAGCTACCGAAAGTCTGGAATTACTCGCTACTGGCGGGGACCTCGCAGACCCAAGCCACAATTCAAGCTCCCAAGCTTTGGGAAAAAGCAGGCACCGGTAGCTGAGCCTCCAAAATCTAGACGCGAGGCACGAACCCTCAAGTTCGCGGCGTTGACACTGATTTCGGCGACTTTGGCGGGCTGTACCCCGGACTACCAGAACCCGGTGCTAAGCCCAAGCCCATCTCCAGCACAGGACGTTTTGACGCCGGTTATGACTAAGGATCAGGTCAAGCGAGTCTTGACCGATATCACGGCAGTCGTCGCAGAGGCGGATGCCGAACTGAATCGAGAGAGCATCGAGAGCAGAGTTTCCGGCCCGGCTCTAGTGGCGAGGCGAGCCGCCTACAACATCGCAAGACGTACCGAGAACCCAGAGCCTCCAACACCGCTATTGGCATCACCAATCAGGCTGTTTCTTCCCAGCGCTACCGACACCTGGCCAAGATCCGTCATGGTGGTAACTGGTGAGCAGACTCTCACCATGATGATCCTTAGACAGGAAAGCGCTCGAGAGCAATATCGTCTCTACCACTACATGGACATTCTGCCCGGGGTCGACTTCCCAGAGGTTGCCGCAGAGGAAGTGGGAGCTAACACCGTCAAGGAAGACAGCAAGTTCCTGCTTATGCCGCCGGCTGATTTAGCAAAGGCGGTTGGAAGCCTGCTCAACGATGGCCCAGATTCAACCTGGAGCATCTTGGTGGATGGCGACAACCAGTACATCACCGACGTTTCTTCGGTCCAACAAACTTTGGCTCAAACCCTAAGTAATGCCAACGTCACATTCGACCACAAGATTTCACCGGACGACATGGTGCTATTGACCTCAGGCGAGGGCGGAGCACTGGTTGGTTTGTACATGATTGACACCTACACCATCATCCCGAAGTCCCCGGGCGATGCGGTGGCGATTTCTGGCCAGGAGGCGATCCTGCTGGGTGCTGGAGGAAGTGCAACCGGCATCGAAACTCGCTACGGAGCGATGTTGCTATTCCACATGCCGGCAGCCGGTTCAGAATCTCGAGCCAGACTGCTGGGTGCGACCCAGCAGCTTCTTACCGCAGTTTCACTAGGAGCACGATGAGTAATTTCTCCGGGGCGTTTGATCTCTCCAAGCTGACCAATCAGCCGCAGGCGGCTGGCAACACTGTCGCCGGCTGGCTTGTACCTGCGGATGAGCAGGTGCTCAGACGCTACCTACAGCTCTCTGAGAGCATTCCAGTGTTGATGCTCATAGTTGACGGCTCAGAGGCTTCAAACGCCGTAAGCAGCCTTGTGGAGCAGGTAATTGCAGCGGCCAAGGGTCGATTTGCTGGTATCCAGGTAGACCTGCGCACCTCACCGCAGTTGGCGCAGGCTATTGGTGTGAGCGAGGCTCCGGCAATGGCGGCCATTTTGGCTGGTGCGCCAACTCCGCTGTTCAAGGGTGTTATCAACCAGGAGCAGTTGGTGCAGGTCCTGGGCCAGGTGCTTCAGATGGCGGCCCAGAGTAATCTCACCGGCACGGTAACAGTGTCGGAAACTGCGGCCGAACCAGCGAGAAAGCTAACTCCGGAACACCAGGCCGCCCTAGAGGCGGTTGAGCGTGGCGATTTGGTTGATGCGCTAGCAAAGTTTGAGAAGCTAGTTATCGAGTATCCAAGTGACCA
>CAZKLA010000085.1:0-5954 GCA_964553455.1 uncultured Aquiluna sp.
GCGGTTAGCGTGATGCCAGCATAAGTAGCCTCGTAAGTTACGTCGTAAGACTTAACCGCACCACCGAAGGCCAAACCATTGATTGTCACATCACCGTTGGCGATGTTTACGTTGGCCTGAGCTGGGACCGAACCGCCGGTAGAGATGCGCACTGCGATCTGTCCGGTTTCGGTAACCAGGTTGCCCATGGCGTCCTTGACCAAAAGTCTTGGTGGAGTGGAAACGGCAACACCGGCTTGAGCCCCAGCAGCTGGAGTTTGGATCTGCAACTGAGCTGGTAGGCCTGGGCTTACTGAAATCGCGTTAGCGCTGACCGAGAAGTTTCCAGCGATGAACCGCAGCTGGTAGTTCTCGGTGGTCAAACCATTCAAGATGATCTCTGGGAACGAAACGTATCCGGCGTTGATCTGAGCGGACAGAGTTCCGGATAGGTTTCCGCTGGTGCCAGGCACAAGTTCGGCTCGAACCAGTGTGCTGGAGTCGTTGGTAACCACGTTTCCGAAGCGGTCTGCCAGCACCATAGTCGGGTATGAGAACTGACCAGCCTGAGCGCCGGGGATCATAAATCCGCTGCGAACATCCGCAGGCTGGTTGGTCATCATCAGCTGAGCCACATCACCTGGAATGACACGGATGTCAGCACTCGTGGTGCTGACCAGCGCGGAAGCTTGGTAGCTACCTAGGAATTCAAGCTGGTAAGGCTCGGTGATAGCACCAACAAAGCGCAGGTCGTTGAAGGTTGCGACACCGTTGACTACTGTCACACTGCGCTGGACCTCGGTGGCAGGGGTGACCTGGTCACTCTGCACCAGTGAGGAGTTCGCGGTGTTCACCAGGCTGGAGATGGTCGCGGTGATAACCGAGGAGTTGTCCCAAAGAACCACATTGCCGCGGTTGTCCAAAACCTCAATCACAGGCTGAGGGGCAAATGCCTTACCTGCTTGAACTAGGTAAGCCGAGACCGAAGCGCTGTAGGAACCAGCCTGAGTCCTCACGCGAAGCTGGAATGGGTCACCAGCCTGTAGCGATACCCGCTGCGAGGTCGAGAAAGAGCCTGCGTTGTCGGTATAGGTGTAAACCAAGGTGTAGCTGGATACATCACCCACTAGGGCAATGTCACTAAAGGTGACAAAGCCGGAGCTTGGGAATCTAACCACCGGTGAACCAGAGATAGTGGCATCGCCGATGACATCAATCTGCGCTGAACCAGGCGCACTGGTTGCTAGGTTGCCGAAGGCATCGAGCAAGCGAACCGCAGGCTGGGTTGCCATTACGTTCTCGTGGCGAGCGCCAGCAGCCAACCTAGTGATCTCGATCTGAGCTGGGGCTGCGGCCACGACAGTCGTACTAAAGGTAGAGCTGCCATTTGACTTGCGGACCAGAGTGGAACCCTGCCAGCTGGCGGAAACCGCAACCTCGTAATCACCTGGGGTTGCGACAAAGGCGAAGTTGGAGAAGGTGGCCACACCGTATTGCGAGGTAGCCGTGGCACCACTTTGACGAACGAACTTGCCGTTCGCGATTGGTGAGACTGAAAGGTTCAGAGCTACCGCGGAGTCGCCGGTGGTCGGGTTACCAAACTGGTCAAAGGTGCTGACCACAATGTTCGAGTACTGCGAACCAACTACGTAGGAGTTGGTGTTTGTCACACTGGTGATCATGAAGGAATACGGGTCACCGTGAACCATCTGGAAGCTTGTGGTTTCGTCGCTGGTGGCGGTAAGCACAGCCTGGCTGTCAGTTGCTCCAGCAATCGAGAAGACTGTCGCCTTGAAGGTGTAGCGACCTACTTCAGCACTGAACGAGATTCCTGGGAAGCTTGCAACACCGTTTACTGCGGTTCTCGGCGAAACGGTTGCGATCTCAGAGGAACCGCTCATCAAAGCTAGGACCACCTGTGAGGTGCTGTCCGGAGTCACTCGGTTGCCCGATGAGTCGATCAGCTCTACGACAGGTGCTGGGTTGAAGACCTTACCGGTGACAATCGAGTTTGGCGCTGAGCTCACAAATCGAACGCCAGTTGGGTTACCAGGAAGCAGATCAACGGTCTCAACATTCGTCAGCACAGCCCCATTGGTGTTGGTGACCGAGTAGGACAATACGTAACGACCAATTGGACCAGTGAGTACCAAATTGCTCGAAGTGAACAAGACGATACCCGCGGAAGCCGAAACACTAACGGTTCCCGAAAGAGTCGGCAGTGGGCCGCTACCACCATTGATGTGGAGAACCTCAACAGTTGCGCTCAAGGTCGAGTTCGGACCGCTGGTGATCAAGCTGCCTTCGGCATCCAGGATGCGAAGTGCCGGCATTCTGCCGAAGGTTAGACCTGAGCGAACCGTGGCCGATGTGGTTGAGAGCTCGAGCTGGGTGGCAGTTCCGGCAGAAAGTGTGAACTCCTGGCTCACCACGGTCTTTCCGTTGATCGGCTGACCGGCGAAGGTGGCCCTGAATGAAACCGTGTATGGGCCAGAAGCGGCATTGATTCTCAGGCCGTTGAAGCTAACAACACCGTTGACTGCCCTGCCGAGCGAGCCATTGAATGACGTAACACGCTTGGAAACCGTGGCTGTCAACTGAGTCGTGCTATCGGTGGTGACTCGGTTACCAAAGCGGTCAATGATTTCAAACCTAATGGCACCGCTGTCACTGCTTCTGAGGGTGATGCCGGACTCTCCCCCGACAATCTCGCCACCGGAGATAAAGCGGAAGCTGTCAGAGGCTGCCGGCAGGATCCTGAAGAGGTTGGAGACCAGCTCAGAACCTACAGCCTGGTCAATTGAGAACACGAGCGAGCTCTGCGATGTTGCGGTGGCAGAGGCGCTAGAAACAATCGCACTGAAGCGAGCAACGGAGTTGCTGTTTGCGGTGCTGAATACCTCGCCGGTCAGCGCACCAGAGCTGGAGACAGCGACGCTGATGGTTGCGGTTTCACTCGTGGTGCTGCCCCAGGCGTCGAGAACCCTCACCGCCACCGCGGACATCGTGCTTCCAGCAACGTAGCTGCTTGGAGGTTGAGTACCGCCAGTGAAGCTCAGCTGCGATGCGGCTCCACCGACAATAGCGACGCTAGAGGTTGTCGAAAGCGTTCCACCGTAGCCGAAGGTCAAGGCGTGGGAGGTGGTGCTGCCAGCACCAATCACAACACCGCTAAAGGTTGCGAAGCCTGCCGTGCCGCTAACGGTCGAGATGTTTGCGAAGACTGTCTGGGTGGCCAAGACCTGTGGTGTCTGCGCAGTCGCAGACATGTATGTCATAGAAGCCAGCGGGCTCGTGGTTGCCCAGGCTCCTCTGCCCCAGTCGGTTACTAGGTTTCCGTAGGCATCGACGATTCGTACCGAGAAGTCTGCCTGACTAGCTATTCCGGCCTTCACCGATGCTGGCTTCGCCACCAGCTGGATTGCTGAAGGGGCAGCATGGCGCAGGACAATCGAGATTGGATCAGATTCAAGGTTGGAAGTTTGTACCTCTAGTGAGTAGCTGATGCTGCTGGCACCATTTGGTGTGGCAACACCGAATACCGCCAAACTACTGAAGGTAGCGATTCCGTTGGTAACCACTACCGATGAGTTGGTAAGAGTTCCATTAGGTCCCGAAGCAATGACGATGCTCACGGTCGTTGCACTGTCTCTGGTGGTTTGGTTCTGAGCTGAGTCGCGAAGAATCACGGTTACAGGACTGGACCAGGTCTCACCAACCACCACGTCATTGGAGTAACCAACCACGATTTCAATTTCGGCTGCCTCACCGTGTTCCAAAGTGAACTGGTTCGAGGAGATCGAAACCGCACGGCCACTGATGGTCGCGGAGAAGACAATCAGGTGGTTGACCTGAGCGTCTCCGGCAAAGAGCAGGTTGCCGAAGGTAGCCAGTGCGTCCCTGGTCTGCATCTCGGTCGAGCTGCCGTTCATGAAGCTCGAAGGAACGTTTGGAGTCGCACCTGGGCTAGCGGTGATGGTCGCTGAAACAGTAACTTCGGCAACGCCTACCACCAGGTTGCCGAAGGCATCGGCGACTGCCACCTGAGGAACAATCTTTCCAACTGGACTGAAACGAACAATCAAGATACCGCTACCACCGGCACCACCATTAGTGCAGCCGCTACCACCGGCACCACCACCGGCACCGGTGTTGTCAGCAGCGCTTGAACCAACGACGCCATCGTCGCCACCGTTACCGCCACCGTTGACACCGGAACCACCGACTCCGGTGTTCCAGTTTCCACCGCCACCGCCGCCACCGAATGCTCGGCTTGTGCCGGTCAAGGTGGTGGTGTAACCACCGCTACCGTTTCCAGCGTTCGAGCCATTGGTGCCGATACCACCGGAGCCACCGTTGGAACCGCCAGTTCCGGCTGAACCACCGATACCCGCTGCGCCATCTGCGAAAGTGCCGTTTGAGTCACAGGTGTTGTTGTTCCAGTAGGTCTGTCCACCCAAGCCACCGTTTGCGTTAAGCACAGTAGAACCGTTGGCCACAATTGTGGTAGCGCCACCGGGTTGACCATCCCGCACAGTTCCGTTCTGGTTGATACCGCCGGCACCTCCAGCACCTACAGTCACAACGACTGAGCTACCGAGCGTTGTTCTAGGGACATCGATTCGGGTAGAGGCACCACCGCCACCACCGCCACCGTGGTTGTTTGCTCCACCAGCACCGCCACCAACCGCAAACATGCTGAAGGTTGAGACACCTACTGGCACGTTCCAGGTCTGTGCTCCGTTAGCCCTGAATTCGATGACACAGTCACCCGAGCCATCGAGTGCGCGGTAGCTCACACCACCGGCCGGGGCAGCAGGACAAGCGGTCTGACTTGAGCTGGCCGAAACTCTACCGATTTGCTCGCCGACCACAAAAGGACCCTGCGGCTGCTGAACCATGATCAGCTGGGAGGCATTGCCCGGAAGCACATCGACACCAAAGTCGACACTTCTGGCAACGGGGTCAGTGATCTCAACTCTGAGGGTGTAGCTTCCCGCCTTGCCAACAATCGCGAAGTTGTCAAAAGTAACCTGTCCATTGACCGCAGTCGTGGTCAGCGTGGTGGAGACAGTGCCGCTTTGGCTAAATCTCGGAAGGTCACGAATTTGGAAGTGCGGCAGGATGCGCATCGAAACCGTTGCGTTAGATCCAACACCGGAAGACACCGCATTGCCCATCGCATCGTCAAGCCTGAACGTGATCGGCGCGCTGTTAGTGACGCCAGCCTTCATCTGAAGGTTGCCAGCTGCCCTAACTCCTTGCGAGTAAGAAGCGGTTGCAGTGTTGGTGAAAATCAAGCGCTGGAATGAGTTGCTATCGGTGCGCGTGGATCCGACACTAAAGCCAGCCCCGAAGTTGCCAGAATTCACATTCCAACAAAGGGTGCCAGTTACTCCAGCGCCACACTTTGACGTCTGAAGATCTGACGCAACCCAGGCAGCCTCATCGTGCTGGCGGGAGAAGTAAACAGTTAGACCGCTCTCGACTGGAACCGAGTACAAACCGAGGTTGTCGCTACCAGTCAGAACCGCGGTGAATGTTCTGGTGGCACCGTTTAGGCCTCGGTTGAAAGGCACAAAGTAGCTGAAGAGTCTCTCGGTATTTGAACCGGTCTGCCAGTTTCGGTTGTAGTGCAGTGTTAGGTTCTCGCCACCAATTGTGTAGTTGTAAGTGGCATTGGCGTTGTTGGTCGAGCCATCGGAACCCATGTTTCCGTAGGCACCGAACTGGAACGTGCCGGCCTGGTCCGCGACAACCTCAAATTTGTAAACCGCCGATGAGGCGTAACCGTGTGTGATGGTGAAGGTTCTACCGCCGCCACTGATTTGCTGAGTGTAGAACACTCCATTGGCACCGTTGACCTGGTTCAATGTAACCGGCACCAAGGTGCCATTTGACGGAATGTAGATGTAGAAGTATCCCCAGGCGTCGAACATGTCGCCGCCCCAGTCGTTCCAGTTTGCGCCGGTGGA
>CAZKLA010000086.1:0-5801 GCA_964553455.1 uncultured Aquiluna sp.
AAGAGCCAGGTGGAGACTGTTGCCTAAAAGCTCAGGTCTGGGCGCTTTTCACTATCTCGGGCGCTCCGATTCGCTGAACTGGCGAACCCACATATTCTTCGCCATCCCGGCGCTACTGACCGGGATGCTTTTTGACTATCCAAGACTTGGCGGCGGCCCCATTGGCAGCTGGACACTGTTGATTGTTGTCGCTATCCTCACACCAATAATCACCAATGAGCTGCTATCGCAACTTGGCGTAAAGTCCGGGTGTCAAAAACCAAGACCGCTACTTGTTGGCGCGATTCTGATGATCGCGGGGCTAGTGCGTGGCATGGTTATCTACTTCCTTGGAGGAGCTTTCGGGTTAGTGCCTGCCGATGATCTGCTTTTTCGCCTGGTTGGTGGCCCACTCTATGTCCTAGCGGTTTACTTGGTCAGTAATTACATTGTGTTGGCATCGATCGATCACCGCAGAATCTCGAGCACGCTGGAACAAGAACGGGCAAACCTGAAAGCCTCCAAGCAGGGCTTCGAGTCTCAGCTGAACAGTCTGCGCCTTGCCCAAATGTCCAGGGTGAGAGAACTGTTAGCTCCAGCGATGTGGGAGCTTCGAAAGCTTTTGCAGGATGCCTCGCTCTCTAAGGATGCAACCAGGGCAATCACAGCCCTCAGACAGTTGAATGAAGATGTGGTGCGCCCACTCTCTCACGCGATGATTAAGTCTTTTGAACCTCCTGTTCTTACTCGTTCAGTAAGCCAGAGGGCCCGACTAGGCCAGTTTGTTCTACCAGCTCAGGTGCGCCTTGGAAACACCCTGCCAGTTACTGCATTCGCTCCCTTTGTCGCAGTTATCAGCTACTCCGCACTCTCGGCCCTGCTTGACCCTGCGCAAGCGTTGTTTGTGGCGCTCACAGTGACAGGAATTCTCACGCTCGAGTTGTTGGCTGTTAAGCGAATCCTCGAGAACAAGGTGGTTTCGCTAGGAACCGCACTTCTCAGCTCCCTTGCGGTCGGTTCCCTCCTGGGAGCGAGTGCGTGGGTGATGATTCGAAACGAATTCTTGTCCTTGCCGAGCACTGTCGCTCTTCAGGCCTTTGTGTTTTTCATCATGACCATGTTCGTGTTCCTAATGCTGGGTGTGGTCCAGATGCAGAGGAACCAGGTTCGCGATGAGTTGGAGTTTGCGGTTGAGGACCTGAGGCTGCTCACATCCCAACTTAGGCAACAGGTCTGGCTCAGCCAGAAGACCCTTGCAACCGAACTTCACGGCAGCGTCCAGGCTGCGCTGAATGCCTCCGCAATGAGGCTGGCCCAGCTCCAAAACCCGGGTCCCGAAGACCTTGAGCGCGTGCGCCTTGATATCGATAGCGCTATGCAGCGACTTGGGACTAACGACTATTTGGAGGGCTTGAGCATTGAGGAGCTCCTGGAACAGATTTGCGATCTCTGGGAGTCCAGCTCTGAGATTAACTATCGACTCACACCGGATGCTTCATCGGCGCTCGCGGATGACTCTGCCGCTGCTTACTGCACGCTCGAGGTGATTCGCGAGGCGGTCAACAACGCTATTCGCCACGGGCAAGCAAAGTCGATTGATATCTCGATTTCTAGGTCAGGTAGTTTGATTGAGCTAGAAGTGAGCAATGATGGCAGCTCTTCGCAAGCTAACCAGCCGGGGCTAGGAAGCGTTCTCTTCGAAGAGCTAACCCTGGATTACAAGCTAAAGCTTGGAGCCAAAACTAAGTTCTTGGCGAAGATTCCGTTCAGCCCAGCCGTTGAGCAACCTCAGCCTTAGTCGGCGGTTCGCAACCAGCTCTTTCGCAAACCAGACCCGCAGCCACAGCTGCGAAGCTAGCAGCCGCAACCAGCAGCACATCGTCAACCTCGGCTAGGCGCTCTGTAGGGTTTGCACCCAGGGCACCAAAAGCACTTAGCTCACCAAGGAAGTTGGCCATGAAGGTGTCGCCAGCACCAACGGTGTCAACAAGTTTGATCTTCGGAGCCGCAACATCGATCCGCTTACCTGCGCGGTAGAGGCTAGCTCCGTCACCGCCTCGAGTAATAACAACCAACTTGCCACCCTCAGACCAAGAGTGCGCAATGGCGTCAATGTCACTGCCTTCCTTGAGGCCGTAGAGCCATTCGAGATCAGCATCTGATGCCTTGATGATGTCCGAGAAGCGATTGATTCGCGTTACACGTTCGAGCTCTCGCTCTCTGGTGTAGCCAATAGATGGTCTGATGTTTAGGTCGTGGGATTTGGTGAGGCCAGTTAGCCCCGCAAGCCACTTCTCAACAACGAGGTTTCCGGGCTCAACCGCCATGGTGAGGCAGCCGTACTGAATGCAGTTTGCCCCAAGGCTTGAGATGGTCTCAGCACTGGGAAACTCTTCAGGGGTCCAGGCCCAGTCAGCTGTGCCATTTAGGTAGAAGCTGTAGGAGGCCGAACCAGACTCGTTGATTGTGGCGACAGCCAGCGAAGTCTGCTCTGAGGCGACGATGCTGTGCTCTAGGTTCACCCCATTAGATGCTAGGCGCTCTCTAATCTGCTGACCAAAGCCATCAGTGGAGATGCGACCCAGAAAAGCCTGAGGCTCTCCGCGACGAGCCAAAGCAAGTGCAACGTTGGCGTTGGCCCCACCAACTACCGACTTGTATTCACTTGAGCCAGCTTTGCCAATAAGGTCAATGAGCGCTTCACCAATTACCAAAATCATGCCCAAAGTCTAGGCTTAGAACATGAGCAATCAAAAAGCAGCGAAACAGTCCTTGATTCTTCCTCTTATCGGATTGACTCTGGGGTGGCTAAGTTTTGTAGCTGCCGTCTGGTCAGACCTCTATGTCCCTTTCCCGAGATACGACAACAACGGCAACCAGATTGACGACCCACAGGTCCAGCTTTCGGTTTATCTGTTTCTAATCGGCCTAACCCTGTTCTCCATCTTTGCCCTGCTTGGCCAAAGAAAAGCCTTGGCAATCAGAGCGGTGGAGGACTCCGGCCTAGCAAAGGCCGCCCACCGTGCCAATAACCTCGCGGTTATTCTGGCCTTGGTTGCCGGAGCCATCTATGCAATCGGCAACTTCCTGGGTGCTTTCAACAATTACGGATTTAGAGATGCCAGCCCAGTGGTTCGAATCTTCGGTGTTTATGTCCCGATTGTTTTGGCAACTATCTTGGTGGTCGCACTGATTTTGTTTGCCTTTGTCTTCCGCAAGGATGCGCCGGATCTGGCAAGCACTGAGCGCGATGATGAGCGCAAGCAGTTGCAGCGATATGTCGGTCTCGCCTATGCATCCCCAATCATCGGAACTGCGATTGCGGTCATCCTGGGATTGGTTGTCTACGACGTCACCAGAACCGACCTTGATGTTTGGATCTGGGTCGTAATCCAGGCGATCATCGCGACCTCAATCATCTTGGGCACCAACTTCGCTTCCAAGGTGAGACTCTCCAAGCCCCTGCCACCAAAACAGCGTCAGACTGGTTTGGCTGCCGTGAACCTAAACCTTGTCTTAGCAATCGTCTTTGGCGCAGCGGTGGTAATCATGTCCTTCACCTTCGGCGCTGGCGCTATCGAAGAGCTTAGGGTTTGGCCTGAATACAAAGAGGGTCAGACCGAGCAGCTTTTCCCAACCATCCAAATGCCTGATCTCAATTGGTGGTTCTCCAAGATGTTGCCTGCGGTTGTCTTGCTAGCACTTGCAGAGTTTGGCATCTACCGCTCAATCGTCGTCCGTCACAGCGAGCAGACGGTTGCGTAGTTACTACAAGGGCCTGTTGTTTGATAACGACGGAGTCCTAGTTGATTCGATGCAGGGTGCTATTGCCGCCTGGCGGCAATGGGGCGAGAAGTACTTCCCTGGTTTTGAGCTAAGCGCTGAGCACCACGGAAAAAGAGCTCAAGACTTAGTGCTTGAGATGGTTGGCGAGGCTTTGTTTGAGGAAGCCAATAACCACATCAATCAACTTGAGCAAGACCTCGCTCATCTCACCATCGCACTCACCGGTTCAAAGGAATTCACTCACAGTCTCACCCCGGGAACCTGGACGGTTGTCACTAGCGCCAACCCATTTTTGGCAAAGGCCAGACTTGAGGCCGCAGGAATACCGGTCCCCAAAGAAATAGTCACTGCCTACGATGTCCAAAGAGGTAAGCCAGACCCTGAGCCATATCTTCTAGGTGCCACAAAGCTTGGGTTCGATATCGAGGACTGCGTGGTTTTTGAAGACGCTGCAGCCGGCATTCAAGCAGGCCTTGATGCGGGTGCTGGACTCTTGGTTGGCGTAACCGAACATGCTCTTGACACCAAAGCTGATATCGTTGTCAGCTCACTGGCGGGAATTAGTTTCCAGGATGGTGAATTGTTTATCCCAGATAGTTTGAGATTGAGGTAATCATGGCTCAGGTTGAGTTCTACGGCGCAGACTGGTGCGGAGACTGCAGAAGGTCAAAGTCACTGCTAAACACTTTGGGTGTTGAGTACGACATGTTTGATGTGGCCGAGTCCAAGGAATACACCGACAAGGCTCAGGAGATCTCGGGCAGAACCAACATCCCAGTGATTCGATTTGCCGATGGTGCTCACCTGGTTGAGCCATCGGATGCGGTTTTACACGCTGAGCTAAAACTGCGCGGAATAATTTCCTAACTATTTAGTTCTATCTTTTTTCGACGGCTACCCCTAGGCTTTTAGGCGTAGTGCTAGAGGAAACCTCCTTAGGCACGTTTCTAAGGAATCCTCAAATATGCCTAATTCAACACCCTCTACTCGCGCGCCCAGGGCAGACAAGCCCCGCGCGAAGCGCGCGGTTGCACCCAAATGGGATGCTCCAAAGCGCGAATCTGCAGCCAAAACCGGCGCTCCTAAGCGCGAGCGCAAAGGCTATGCCTCAAACCGCGGAGACTATGTTCCTCGCGAAGAGCGCGACTTCGTACCTCGTGAAAAATCAGCTCGTGGCGACCGCGACTTCACCCCTCGCGCAAAGACCGCAAGGCCTGACCGCGACTTCGCACCTCGCGACAAGGCTCCAAGATCAGACCGCGACTTCGCTCCAAGAGAGCGCAGTCAGCGCCCGGACCGAGTAGCTCGCGAGAACGACCGCAACCAGAGCTTCGACTCAGCCAGAGCAAAGACCGGCAAGACCTTCCAGGGAGACAAGAAGCTAGCCAAGCTAGAGACTCAGCAAAATGTTGAGACCTTCGCAACCTTCCAGGAGATGGACCTACCAGAGCGTTTGGTTCAGGAGCTAGCCAAGATGGGTGCGGCAACCCCCTTCCCAATCCAGGCAGCAACTATCCCTGCAGCTATGGCTGGTCACCACGTCCTAGGCCGCGGTAAGACCGGTTCTGGAAAGACCATGGCTTTTGGTGTCCCACTGGTTGCCTTCCTGGCAGCAGCTGGAAACCAGCCTCGCAAGGCTTTCAAGCCAAAGGCGCTAGTGCTAGCCCCTACTCGCGAGCTGGCTGACCAGATCGAGCGCACCCTTTCCCAGCTCGCAAAGAGCGTTGGCTTCTTCACCACCGTTATCTACGGTGGTGTCCCGCAGTACCGACAGGAGCAGGCGCTAAAGCGCGGCACCGACATCGTGATTGCAACCCCGGGCCGCCTAGAAGACCTAATGGCCCAGGGCCTAGTTGATCTTTCTGAGTGTGAGCGCGTTGTCCTGGATGAGGCCGACCACATGTGTGAGCTTGGCTTTGTCGAGCCAGTGAACCGCATCTTGGAGGCCTCGGGCGACAGCCAGAAGCTCCTATTCTCAGCAACCTTGGACACCGAGGTTGCAGCACTAGTCAAGAAGTTCATGCCTAGCCCGTTTG
>CAZKLA010000087.1:0-5796 GCA_964553455.1 uncultured Aquiluna sp.
CGGACTTACTTTAGAAATGGCCACTCCTTATGGGGTGGCCTTTTCTATTTAAGCTATCTTCAAGGAAGACAAATGGAATCCAGAAGACCAAGGCCTCAGGCCGATAAAGAAGGCCCATCGGGCCGTGGCGTTCGCCAGGAAGGCGATCGCCCAGTTTGGCAACAGCGCGTTGAGCGCACCAAGGACGTCGAGAAGTCTCCACTAATCCCTTCGGAAATCACTCCGGAGGACTTGGACATGGGCGCCAGGGTTCAGCTCAAGACTTTAACGGCTGAGAATGCCGAGATGGTTGCCAGACACCTAGCTATGGTGTCACTTTTGATTGACTCCGACGCGGAGCTTGCTCACAAGCACGCACTCGCTGCTTCGCGCAGAGCGGGCCGCTTGGCTATCGTCCACGAAACACTAGGCATTACCGCCTATAAAACATCAGATTTTGCTCTCGCACTTCGCGAGTTGCTAACCCACCGCAGACTAACTGCTTCCAATGACCAGCTACCGCTAATCGTTGACTCGGAGCGCGGAATGGGTCGACCGAAGCGAGCCCTAGAGGCGGTTTCCGGTGTCGATCGCAGCAAGTTGGCTGTTGGCATCCGCATCAATCTTGCGATTGCGCTCTCAGGAGCCAGGCTGGATCTTGGTCAAACCAAGGAGGCCAAGCAGGAGCTAGAGATAGCTGAACTTACTCCAAAGACCGTCTATCCCCAGTCGCCACTATTGTTCCGCAGCTACGCAGAGGTGCTTCGTGAGCTTGGGCAGGACGGTGCTGAGTGGGATGTGCTTGCGGACCGAGCCGAGCAGGCCCTCGCGAACCAGGACGGCGAGCTGTTTGAACTCGTTGAAGAGATTCACATTCCAACCAGCGAGGAATTCGACCGCACCAAGAAGCCAGAGCGCAAGTTCACACCACGCGATGGAGCTCGCTCCGGCGCATCTGATCGGGAGCGGCCTCGCACCCCTCGCGATGGTGAGAAACGCGAGCGCACTGGCAGTGCTGATCGCGATCGTCCGCGTCCAGCTAGGGGTGGTGAGAGAAAGTTCCCTTCCCGCGATGGCGATAAAAAGCCATGGGTGAAAGACGGCGGACAAAAGAAATTTGGCGGCAGGTCACAGACTTCAGGTAAAGACTTTAAGCCAAGGGGAAACCGTGGCAAGACTGGTTGATGCCTACGACTCACTGCTGCTTGATCTAGACGGTGTCGTTTACCTCGGGTCCCAGGCTGTTGTGCACGCGGTTGAAAGCATTAATTCAGCGCAGAACCAGGGCTTCAAGATTGGTTACGTAACCAATAACGCTTCGAGAAAGCCCGAAACTATCGCCGCGCAACTAGAGGGTTTTGGCCTTACGGTCCAGCCCGATGAGGTTGTCGGCTCCGCGCGCGCGGCGGTAAAAATGCTCAGTGAGAGAATCCCAGCGGGGTCCAAAGTTTTAGTTGTCGGGGGAGAGGGCCTGACCTCCGAGGTCGAGGCGGTTGGCTTTGAGCTGGTTGCGTCGGCCGCCGATAAACCCGTTGCTGTTATCCAGGGATTCAGCCCTGATGTGGGCTGGAAGCACCTGGCCGAAGCAGCCTTTGCCATTCAGGGTGGCGCGATTTGGCTGGCAACGAATCAGGACTGGACCATTCCACGCGAGGGCGGCATTGCTCCTGGTAATGGAACCTTAGTTTCTGCCGTACATACCGCAGTTGGAATACTTCCAGATTTCGCCGGAAAGCCATTTAGGCCAATTTTCGAATCGGCTGTTTCGCAGCTCAACATCTCGCGTCCACTTATGATTGGCGATCGCCTTGACACAGACATTCGAGGCGGAGTCGGATTTGGTATTGATACCGCATGCGTTCTCACTGGTATCGCATCGCGAAAGGATCTGATTGGCGCGCGTCCAGAGGATCGACCAACCTACATCTTGGAAGATCTGCGCCAGCTCTTTGAGCCCTACCCGCAGATCAAGCAAACTAAGCGCGGAGTAAAGCTTGGGAAGACCGAAGTCGAGCTAATTGGCAACAGGGTTTTGGTCACCCAGGGTGACCCGAGATCACTTGAGGCACTGCGGGCAGCCTGCTCGCTAATCTGGAGTTGCGGCACTCCGATTTATGGCCTAATTGTTGAAGCCGCACTCTATGAATAGGACCCTGATGGACATCGAGCAACTACTGAACGGTATTGACGAACTAGAGCCGCAGGCCCAGCTGGAGCTGCTGCAGCAGATCGTAAATGAGCTCGAGAAGCTAGTAAACCAGTGAGTGAACGTTTAGACATCGAGCTGGTGATTCGTTCAGTCGCTCGATCTCGCTCTCACGCCGCTCAGCTAATTGCGCAATCGCGAGTGCTGGTGAATGGCAAAGTTGCCACCAAGCCGGCGCAAAAGATTAGCGTTACCGATGAGCTCGCTCTTACTCAGGGGCCTGATTTTGTATCTAGGGCCGGCCAAAAACTCGATGATGCGTTGCGGGAATTTGACATCAAAGTTTCGGGATGGTGCCTTGATGCCGGAGCCTCTACCGGCGGCTTCACCCAGGTCCTTTTGGAAAGTGGTGCCGAAGGTGTCGTCGCGGTTGATGTTGGGCACGATCAGCTGGTGGAGTTGCTTCGAAATGACGATCGGGTCGTGAGCCTTGAAGGCTGCAATCTTCGCGAGTTGAGTGTTGAAAAACTAACGGAGTTGACTGGCAGAACCTTCAACTTCTCACACGTGGTCGCAGATTTGAGTTTTATCTCGCTAACCCTGGTGCTTGAGCAGCTAGCAAGCTTGGCCCCCAAGGCCCCAATGGTGCTTTTGGTGAAGCCTCAATTTGAGGTTGGCAAGCACTCGCTGAACGCCTCCGGAATTGTCACCGACTGGCGGGATCGTCGCAGAGCGCTGGAGCAGGTCGTGGATTGTGCCTCAAAGTTGGGTTATGAAATCTCAGGTCTTATCGAATCTTCAATCAAAGGCACACACGGTAACACCGAATACTTATTGTGGATAAGCCCCACGGGTGTCGATAATCGGCAACAATGGTCTGAGGAGATTTCTCAATTGGCCAAAAGGGAACGATGACTCGCAAGGTTCTGCTGGTATCCAGCCCTCAGTACTTAGACAAGGCTGAGCTGGTCCTTTCTGCGTGCAGGCACTTGGCGCAAGGTTCCCTAAACGTGCTACTCGAGCAAGAACACATCGATTCCCTGACCAAGCTTGGGGTGGCTATCCCAAGCGATGTTTCAAGTTACGACGGCTCTGAAGTAGAGCTTGCGGTCGTACTGGGAGGCGACGGCAGTATTCTTCGAGCTGCCGAACTGCTGCGGGGCACAAAAGCCCCGATTCTGGGCATCAATGCCGGTCACGTTGGCTTTATGGCCGAGGCTGAGAGCGCAAACCTGATTTCGGCTTTAGACATAGTGATCTCCAAGCGCTACCAGGTTCGCGACAGGCTGGCAATTGAGGTTGTTGTTACCACTCAGGGTGTTGAGACTTACCGCTCTTGGGCTTTGAATGAAGTAACCGTCGAGAAGAGTGCTCGAGAGCGCATGCTCGAGGTTGTTATTGAGGTCGATTCACGCCCAGTTTCCTCCTTCGGTTGCGATGGTGTCTTGGTGTGCACTCCAACCGGATCAACGGCATATGCCTTTAGCGCTGGCGGACCAGTGATCTGGCCAAACGTTGAGGCGTTGATGATGATTCCACTTAGCGCACACGCTCTGTTTGCCAGGCCGCTCGTGGTCGGCCCGCAAACCCAGCTCGCGATTGAAGTGCTTCGGCGCAGTTCCGGTGCTGGAGTGCTCTGGTGTGATGGCCGCAGAACATTTGACCTGTCACCAGGCTCCCGCGTTGAAGTTCGCCAAAGTAGTGAACCGGTTCCCATGGTGGTCTTGGAAGATGAGCCCTTTGCGGATCGAATTGTGAAGAAGTTCTCACTGCCGGTTTCCGGCTGGAGAGGTCCAGACAGCGCCAAGTGATCGAAGCAATCGGAATCCGCAACCTTGGCGTCATTGAGTCAGCCCAACTAGAACTTCAGCCGGGTTTCACTGCCCTAACCGGCGAGACCGGCGCTGGCAAGACCATGGTGCTCAATGCCCTGAGTCTGCTACTGGGAGGCCGAGCGGATTCGACCGCAGTCAGAACAGGGCAGCAACAGCTGTTTGTAGAGGGAACCTGGCGAATCACCGACTCGGATTTGATTAGGTCGGTAGAGGAACTCGGCGGCGAAGTTGAAGCCGACACCTTGATTGTCAATCGCAGCGTCACCTCTGATGGCAGATCGCGCGCAGCTTTGGGTGGTGCTCAAGCTCCGGCAGGTGCCCTGGCTGAACTCGCGTCCAGGCTCGTGGCAGTCCATGGTCAGTCCGATCAACTCAGGCTTCGCTCGCTTACTGCTCAAAGAGACGCCCTGGATGAGTTTGGCGGCGATGCGGTCCAGACGGCGAAGTCGGCCTACTCTCAAAACTTTCAAGCTTTCAAGGACATTCAGGCTCGCTTGGAGCGACTAACGAGTGCCGCTTCCTCCGATCAGCGAAGGATTAGTGAACTTCGCGAACTATTGGCGGAAATAGACAAACTCGCACCGCAACCAGGTGAGCGGCAAGATGTTGAAGACCGAATCAATCGGCTAGCGAATGTCGAGTCACTGCGAATTAGTGCGGCGGCCGCACACGATGCGCTTGCCGAGGCTGAGCCATCTGGCTTAGAACTGCTTGGAGTTGCGGCTCGAGCGCTGGAGAACTCCAGCGATACTGAACTTCGGGATCTGGGCCTACGCCTGCGAGAGGTTACGGCTGGAGCATCTGAAATTTCTGCCGAGCTGGCTTCTTTTTTGATAGATCTAGAGGCAGACCCCGCGCAGTTGGAGCAGCTCCAGTTGCGCAAGGCTGCCCTGGTTCAACTCGAGCGCAGACTTGGGCTAAGCGTTGATCAGATAATTGAGTCGGTGCCGAGCTGGCAGGCTGAGCTGCTTGATTTAGATAGCTCGGATGAGCAGCTCGAGCGACTCGAGATGCAGTTGGAGGCAACGCTGTCTCAGCTGTCGATGTCCGCTGCTGGTCTTAGTAGCGCAAGAAGCGATGCCGCAGTCAAACTGTCGGCACTTGTTGCCGAAGAGCTCGCATCGCTTGCGATGCAGGGAAGCCGATTCAGCGTTCAGGTTTCACCCACGAGCGAATTCGAAGCCAGCGGTAAGGACAGGGTTGAGTTTTTGCTCGCCAACGCAGGAAGCGAACCAAGGCCTTTGGCCAAGGGCGCTTCAGGTGGAGAGCTATCCAGAATCATGTTGGCAATTGAATTGGTGCTGGCGGGGGACCACCCGATGCCGACCATGATTTTCGATGAGGTGGATGCTGGGGTCGGCGGCCAGGCGGCTGTCGAACTCGGCCGAAGACTCAGAAAACTCAGCGAGAGCACGCAGGTAATTGTTGTAACCCACCTTCCTCAGGTTGCCGCCTTCGCCCACCAGCAGATCCAGGTGGCTAAAGAAGTTTCCGGCGAGATAACAAAGTCTTCGGTTCAAGTGCTTGACCCGGAGCAAAGGCGTCGAGAGCTTGCCAGAATGCTTTCTGGGAACCCAGATTCCGAAGTTGCGCTGCAGCACGCGCAAGAACTTATGAATTCTCTGTAGCAATTTCGTGTCAACGGCTTTTTGAGCTGATTGAACTGATAAATTGAAGTTCCATGGCTCAAAGCTCTGGAATCCCCTCACACATCTTCGTAACCGGCGGCGTCGCGTCTTCACTAGGCAAAGGCTTGACCGCGGCATCGCTAGGCAATCTGCTGACCGCAAGGGGCTTGCGGGTGGTAATGCAGAAGCTTGACCCGTATCTAAACGT
>CAZKLA010000088.1:0-5787 GCA_964553455.1 uncultured Aquiluna sp.
TCCAGAACCCAACCAGCTTCCAGTTGAATCTGGACAAGCTCAAATCCACTCCGCACCCCTTGATGCTGATGGCAGGCCGCGACATCCATGATCCGAGCTGGCTCTGGACCGTTGACTTTAGCGGGCTGGACTATGTGGATGTGGTCTCCGGTTTCAACGCTCACGAATTGGCGCTTCGTCTCCACTTCGCTGGCGTTGAGGTACGAGTGGTTGAACCTCGTATCGACGCGGCTAACGAGCACTTTGCGAAGCTGTCGGGTCCGGAGCCGACGATCGTTTTCTCGGCGGACGCCATGCGCCGAACCAGACGCTATCTAGGACTTGCCAAATGATCACACTCGCCAGCTATAGACCAGAGTTCTTCAACAACAACGGCGACCAGGGCAACCTAGAAGTCCTAGCTGCTCACCTCAAAGCAGTTGGCGTTCCATTTGTAGTCTCTGATGAACTTGTTGGTTCTGACTTCCTGCTTATCGGCGACAGCTCAATTGCCGCTCATGACCACTTCGAAACTGAGCTGAATGCGCTGTTGCCTGAATTGAAACTTCGCCTGCTTGCCGGAAGGCCCACGTTGCTAGTTGGTAGAAGCTGGGAGTACTTTGCTCCACTGCTTGGAGTTGAACTTTCCCACGGCGAACGCGCTTCGAAGTTCTTTGAGGTGAAAGTCTCGGAGCATGAAGTACTGGGGTATCACAACTCAACCGTCATCGAGCCCAAGTTCTTTGTTACAGGTTCGTTTATGGGAACAACCCTGTTCGGGCCATTACTGGCAAAAAACCCAAGCGTTCTAAAACTGATTGGCTTGTCGCTCGGAGTGAACTTTGAAGGCGCGTTCTTTGATGAGAGCGTGAGACTTGCGAAGCTAGTGCGCGAGGCAACTACCTTTTAGACAGGTCCTCAGACTGGTCGTGCCACGAGATGGTGATCGGCTCCAGCTTGCTCTTGTTGGCGTTGCCGTGGTGAGCGCAGAACAGCAGCTCTCCGGATTCAAGTCCAACACGGATGTATGCCTGGGCGCCGCAAACGTCACAACGATCAGAGGCCACTAGGCGGGATGTTTCTTTTAGATCTTCCATTTGCTTACATTCAACCACCTACCACCGTCATTTGAGTCCCAGTTACTCCCAGTTTCGCTAACTGCGAAGTGGCAAGCCGTAAAAACCAGGCTCTGCGGTTAGATTTCCCAAGTGGAAACCTATTCAGCTAGACACCTATCCGTTCTGGAGGGGCTAGAAGCAGTACGCAAGCGCCCCGGCATGTATATCGGCTCAACCGATGCCAGGGGCTTGATGCACTGTCTATGGGAAATCATCGACAACTCTGTGGATGAGGCACTCGCGGGCCACGGCGACCTCATCGAGGTCGAGATTTTTGAGGATGGCTCTATTGAGGTCCGAGACCAGGGTCGAGGAGTACCGGTAGACATCGAACCCCGCACCGGTTTGAGTGGTGTCGAGGTGGTTTACACCAAGCTGCACGCGGGTGGAAAGTTTGGTGGCGGTTCCTATGCCGCCTCTGGTGGTCTCCACGGTGTCGGCGCTTCTGTGGTAAACGCACTTTCGTCCAGGCTGGACGTTCAGGTTGACCGCAATGGATCCACCTACGCGATGTCCTTCAAGCGTGGGGAGCCGGGCCGCTTTTCCGGGGAAGGTCCGGATGCAGCTTTCACACCTTTTATTGACGGTAGCGAGCTGAGCACCGTCGGCAAAGTCGGCAAGGGCGTTACTGGTACACGAGTCCGCTACTGGCCAGACCGGCAGATCTTTGAGGCATCGGCAGCCTTCTCTCTGGAGGATCTTGCTAACCGATTGCGCCAAACTGCCTTCTTAGTGCCAGGTCTTCGATTGAAAGCGCACGAGCACTCAACGCAGGCGAAATTGGACTATCGCTTCGAGGGCGGTATCGCGGAATATGCCGAGCACCTGGCGAAGGATGTTGCGGTCGTGCCAACAAAGCGTATCCAGTTCAAAGCTTCGTTTATTGAGACCGTGCCAGTTCTGGACGAGAACAATGGCGCAATGATCTCCAAGGATGTTGAACGTGAGTGCTCGGTCGATATCGCACTGAGGTGGGGCAACGGATTCGACACGGAACTCAGAACCTTCGTAAACATCATCTCCACACCGAAGGGCGGTAGCCACCAAAGCGGGTTCGAACAAGCACTTCTAAAGTCCTTCCGTTCGGTCATCGACGCAAACGCCAGGAAGTTGAAGGCGACCGGCCTAAAGATTGAGCGTGAGGACCTTATGGCAGGTCTAACCGCTGTGGTAACCGTGAGTTTGCCGGAGCCGCAGTTTGAGGGGCAGACTAAGGAAACCCTGGGAACGCCTGCGGTCAAGGCAATCGTGGCAAATGGCCTTGGAGCCTGGCTGGACAACTACCTGTCGGGCTCTGTTCGCGGCACTAAACAAGAGGTGGACAACCTCCTTGAGAAGGTAGTGAACGAAGCCAAGGCCAGAGTTAGCGCCCGCACGCTGAAGGACACCCAGCGCCGAAAGAATGCTCTGGAGTCCTCATCTCTACCAACCAAGCTTGTGGATTGCCGCGCAGACGCCACAGCCGGATCTGAGCTGTTCATTGTCGAGGGTGACAGCGCACTCGGAACGGCAAAACTTGCCCGAGATTCCAAGTTCCAAGCACTGCTTCCGATCCGAGGCAAGATTCTGAACGTCCAGAAGGCTTCTATCGCGGACATGCTTTCCAATACCGAGTGCGCTTCGATCATTCAGGTGATCGGGGGCGGATCAGGTCGGACTTTTGACCTTGAGTCAGTCAGATACGAAAAGATCATCCTGATGAGCGATGCCGATGTTGACGGCGCTCACATTCGCACTTTGCTTCTGACACTGTTCTTCCGCTACATGCGACCTTTGGTTGAAGCCGGCAGGGTATACGCTGCTGTTCCTCCGCTCCACAGAGTGATGGTGCAGTCCGGTCGCAGTAAAGAGCCGATTTACACCTACAGCCAGCAGGAGCTTCACGACCTATTAGCGAAACTAGAGAAGTCGGGAAAGACTTATCAGAATCCGATTCAGCGCTACAAGGGACTTGGTGAGATGGATGCCGATCAGCTAGCTGAGACCACAATGAATCCTCAAAATCGAATGCTGCGCCGCATTACAGCTAAGGATGCGCAAGCGGCCGATGAGATCTTCGAGCTTTTGATGGGTAACGAGGTGGCACCACGACGCGACTTTATTGTCGACTCAGCCGATAGCTTCGACAGAGAGCGAATCGACGCCTAGAAAGCGCTCCCCACGTAGTCGCTGATTGTTGCTCCCGAACCATCTCGGCGCATGTCAACAGCCGGTGAATCGATGGGGGAGTCATCCAGGTTAAACAGGCTTGGACTCGCGCTTGCGATACTCGCAAAGTAAAGCTGATCTTCGCCCTTTAGGAACTTGTGGCAGCGAACACCCATGGCCCCTCTGCCCTTGCGAGGATAGGCAGCTAGCTGAGTCAACTTCGCGCTACCAGGGTCTGTGCCACCTAGCGCCATCGATGAGTTTGCGACTGTGGCGACCACCAAGTCCTGAGCACCGACTCCAAAGAAGATCGCCTTACCACTTGGAATGTTGATTCCGGCCATGCCAGCGGCTGGCAGCCCCTGCGGTCTAACGCTACTGGCTGGGAAGACCAGTAGGTTAGCTTCGCTGGTTATGAAGACCAGCTCGGACTCCTCAGGTGCTTCGAAAATCCCAACAACCTCATCTAGCTCCTTTAGGGAGATAAGAGGGACCTCTTGCTTATCTGGCAGCGGGCCTACAAAGCGCTTGACGGTTCCCTGAGCAGTCCCAAGGGCAAAAGTAGCTTCCGATCTCCAGTTGATTACACCCACGACTCTTTGACCAGAGACGCCGATGATTGATTCTGGCTCTGGAAGGTTGGATGTGAGCCCCGGAGTTGAGGTCGGCAGGTCTGAAACGTGGACGGCATGAGCGACACCGTCGTTGGTAACCAGGCCAATGTCGGAGCGAGTAGTTGTGGGCAACACTCTGAGTTTCGCTTGGTCGGCGTCAACTGGTGGTGCTGTGGTTCGATAAAGCTTTCCGCTTGGGGTAACGCAGACAAACGTAGGTTCATCCTCGAGCTCAGTCACAACTGGAGCCTTCTTGACAACGACCATGCCGGAAGCATCAATTAGTTGAGTCCTTCGAGCATCCCCATATTTCTCAGAAACCTCTTCAAGCTCGCGCCTGATCTGCTGCTTGATTCTGGCTTCGGAGCTCAACAGCGCTTGAAGCGCTTCAATCTCTTTGCGCAGTTGATCGGCTTCGGTCTCGAGCTCTATGACGCTGAATCGGGTTAGTCTCCTGAGTCTGAGTTCCAGGATGTGCTCGGCCTGAATCTCACTCAGATCAAACACCTGCATCAGCCTTGATCTTGCTGCCTCCGAAGTGTCACTGGTTCGTATTACCTCGATAACCTCGTCGATATTCAGCACCGCAACCTGTAGGCCCTCAATTAGGTGCAGGCGGGCGTTTCTTCTATCTAGGCGGTTTGTGGAGCGACGTCGAACCACTTCCATTCGGTGTCCGAGGTAGACACTGAGCAGTTCCAATATTCCGAGCTGCTGTGGCCTGCCACCAACCAGCGCGATGTTGTTGATGCCAAAGGTCTCCTCGAGAGGCGTGAAGCGATAGAGGGCTTCTAGGACTGATTCTGGGTCGAAGCCAGTTTTTAACTCAATGACCAGGCGCAGACCGTTTTCTCGGTCGGTTAGATCAACGACGTTGTGGATGCCCTCAAGTTTCTTCGAGTTAACGGCGTCGCGGATCTTGTCCACCACTCGCTCAGGACCGACCAAATATGGCAACTCTGTGACAACTAGCCCGGTGCGCCTAGGCCCTACCGTCTCAACAGCGACCTTGGCTCGGGTCTTTATGGTTCCCTTGCCTTGGGTGTAGGCCTCAAGTAAACCTTCTGCCAACAATGCCACGCCGCCGGTAGGGAAGTCTGGTCCAGGCAGCACCTCCATTACTTCCTGCAGGGTTACTGAGGGGTTGTCAATCAGAAGCATCAGAGCAGCAATGACTTCACGAAGATTGTGGGGTGCCATGTTGGTAGCCATGCCAACCGCAATTCCAGCGGCGCCGTTAACCAAAAGGTTTGGAAACGCCGCAGGGAGAACTTCCGGCTCACTGAGTTGGGCGTCATAGTTCGGCTGAAAATCAACTACGTCCTCATCCAAGGATTCGTTGAGCAGCAAGGCCGCCGGTGCCAGGCGTGCTTCGGTGTATCTTGCGGCGGCTGGTCCGTCATCCAGCGACCCGAAGTTACCATGGCCATCAATTAGCGGGATACGCAAGCTAAACGGCTGCGCCATACGAACCAAGGCGTCGTAGATGGCTCCATCGCCGTGCGGGTGCAGCTTTCCCATAACCTCGCCGGTTACGCGAGCGGATTTAACATGACCCTTATCGGGGCGAAGTCCCATTTCACCCATCTGGTAGACAATTCGCCGCTGGACAGGCTTTAGTCCGTCCCGAGCGTCTGGCAGCGCTCTCGAATAGATGACCGAGTACGAGTACTCCAAGAAGCTTTCGCGCATTTCCTTGGCGACGTCAATGTCAACAATGCGTTCTTCTGGATTGGTCATGGTCCCTGATGTGTCAAACTTGAGTGTGCCCTCGACTCTACCTGTTGTTCCAAAAGCCCTTGGGAAGTTGCGGTACGTGTTTTCATCTAGCCTGCTTGCGGTCCAGAGAAAGCCGAATCCGCTCGGCCTGAAAAGTGCTAAACGCATCGTATGCGTCTTGGTGGATGGCCTTGGAGCTCAGAATGTTC
>CAZKLA010000089.1:0-3308 GCA_964553455.1 uncultured Aquiluna sp.
ACCCCTGACCCCCTGCATGCCATGCAGGTGCGCTACCAGCTGCGCCACAGGCCCTTGAACCGGATTAGTCTACACAACTAATGCTTGATTGGCACAACTGGGCAGTCTCGCCAGAGCCTCTCAAGAGAGTAAAACTCGCGCTCCTGCTCGTGCATGATGTGGACAATCAGGTCACCGAAGTCCAACAGGATCCAGCGACCAGTCTCGCGCCCCTCTCGAAACCTGGTCTTCACACCAGCTTTGAGCAGTTCATCCTCGACATTGTCTGCCATTGCCTGAGCTTGACGTTCGTTTTTGGCGGACACGATCAGAAAGATTTCCGCGAGGGCGAAGGGTTCTGTTACGTCCAAGGCAACTAGTTCTTCTCCGAGCTTGTCGGATGCTGCGGATGCTGCGATTTGAAGCTGTTCGATTGTTTCTTTGCTTGCGGACAAGTACTACGCTCCTAGCGCGTTCAAGATTGTGATGGTAGCAAGGATTGCTGCCACGGCCATAACTAATCCAGCAACACCCATGGCCCAGGGACGCCACCATCCCTTGCGGAGGACTGACTTTGGAACCACGCCGACGTTGACTCGCTGGTTGATGATGTCCAATGCCGAAACCGGCTCGACGATTGAGATTACTCCGGTAACGGCGTCTTGACGATCTGCGTTGTCGAGCTCAAGCCCATCCAAACCACCGGTTATTGAACCGGTGCCCGGATCGGTTAGAACGGTAATCGAACCCGTTATCGCAATCTCACCAGTCTCGATAGGAAGAGCGATGGCTTCGGGAGCCACTTCGAGCACGATTGACTGAGTGCTCGGTTCAGCTAACAGATTGGTGCCCGTGAAATCGGCTGGAGGCAGATCTAACGCGCTGAAATCTGACTCGACAATCTGCTCAAGTTCGGCAGAGGCAATCTTTTCGTCTTCGACATCGACATCCGGAAGCGTAATTTCCACCGAGTCAGTCGCCGGCCTCGATACCTCGGTTTGAGTGGCTGGCTCAGGCAACTTGCCCCTGCGCTCTAATTCGCGCAGCTCGCGGCGCGTAAGGCCAACCGGAGCGGGCTTCTCAGTCTCGGTTGCGATGGCGATGTAGCTCATCTCAAGATCTCTCGCCTCGGAGCGCTGCTCTAGCTTTGGCTCATCGCGCAGAATTGGGTCAGCTTCTATGGTCGGCGCAGGAAGTTGACCAGTGCGCTCCAGCTCTCTGAGCTGTCTGCGGGTTAGTTGCTCGGTCAATTCTCACCTCGATAAAGCTTGTGCTTACCAATGTATTGAACTACACCATCGGGCACTAGGTACCAAACTGGCTTGCCTTCCATGATTCGATCCCTCACGTCTGAGGAGGAAATCGCCAAAGCCGGCACCTCCAGCAGGGACATTGATGCCTCTGGGGCTTCTGGAAGTTGAAGCTTGTGACCTGGGCGAGTTACACCGATAAAGGTGGCCAGTGGCCAAAGCTTCTCGATGTCCTTCCAGGCCAAAATCTGCGCGATGGCGTCGGCACCTGAGATGAAGAAGAGGTCCGCATCTGGCCGATCATTGGCAAGTTGCGTCAAAGTGTCAATGGTGTAAGTGGTTCCGGGTCGGTCGATATCAACCCTAGACACTGTGAATCTTGGGTTGGCCGCGGTAGCGATTACCGCCATCAAGTAGCGATGTTCGGCGGACATAACGGGCTTTTTGTGCCATGGCTCGCCGGTAGGTACGAAGATGACTTCATCGAGCGAGAAGGCATCCGCTACTTCACTTGCGGCTACTAGGTGGCCATTGTGGATGGGGTCGAAGGTTCCGCCCATTACCCCAATGCGTGGCCGCTTGTTGGTCATGAGTGCTTAGTGGTGCGCCTGCTGCGAGGATGTCTTGTGGTCGTGACGGTTCGCAACATTTCGGTATGACCAAGTAATTCCAGCTAGCGCTAGCAGGGCGGCCATAGCGATAACGCCGTACATGATCGCTGGGATTGGAAGCTCTTGGTGGTGAACCACCGCTTCACTGGCAAGAATTGAAAGCAAGTTATCTCCTTATGCTTTGGATAAGTTTAGTCTCGGACCTGGCCATTGCCACGAACTAACCACTTTGTGCTGGTCAATTCCCTCAAGCCCATTGGACCCCTGGCGTGCAGCTTTTGGGTTGAAATTCCCACTTCAGCACCGAATCCGAATTCGCCACCATCGGTAAAGCGAGTTGAGGCGTTCACCATTACAACCGCCGAGTCCACCTCCTGCAGGAAGCGCTCGGCATTCGATTGGTTCTCGGTGATGATCGACTCGGTGTGATGAGTCGAGAATTTAGCTATGTGGCTGAGCGCCTCGGATAGGTCCGAGACCACCTTTACCGACAAATCCAGGCTGTAATACTCGGTCTCCCAGTCAGCCTCTGTCGCTGGCACGCCGGACACAAGCTCCAAAGTCTTTGGGCAACCGTGGATCGTGACACCTTGCTCAATCAGCGCCGCAGCAATTCTCGGCAGCGCCTTGCCGGCGATGTTCTCGTGAACCAGCAGAGTCTCCAGAGCGTTACATACCGAGGGGCGCTGTACTTTGGCATTGACGACCATCGGGATTGCCTTGTCGATGTCTGCCGACTCATCGATAAACATGTGAACCACACCGTCGCCGGTCTCAATTACCGGAACCTTGGACTCGGTGACCACGGTGTGAATCAAATTGGCCGATCCGCGAGGAATTAGGACGTCAATAAAGCCTCTGGCCTGCATCATCTCAACCGCACCCTCACGTCCGTAAGGGTCGACAGTCTGGACTGACTCAGCCGGTAGACCGGCTTTGGCTAACCCCGCCTGAATCAATTCCACCAGGATTCGGTTCGTGTTTTCAGCTGCGCTGCCACCGCGAAGAAGAACCGCATTTCCGCTCTTTAGGCCCAGCGATGCGATGTCAACCGTGACATTTGGCCTGGCCTCGTAAATCACTCCTACAACACCAAACGGCACTCTGACCTGCTGCAGATTCAAGCCGTTGGGCAGCGTCATTCCATCAACGTTCTGGCCAATTGGATCAGGCAGCGAGATAACCAGGCGAACCGCCTTGGCCAGCGAGAGAATTCGCTTCTCATCCAACCTCAGGCGATCCTGCAGCCCTGCCGAGACATCGTTCTTTACGGCGTTGGCTAGGTCAAGAGCATTGGCGTCAAGGATCTTGGCAATGTTTCCCTCCAGCTCAAGTGCAATGTGCTCCAAAGCCGAGTTTTTGAGGTTCGTATTAGCACGAGCTAGGGCACTGGAAGCTGATTTAGCCGCTTGAAAAAGACCAACAACACTCATCGCGCAATCCTATCCGCAGGCTCAAACCAAGTATT
>CAZKLA010000089.1:3408-5653 GCA_964553455.1 uncultured Aquiluna sp.
AGAGCTCGCATGGCATTCTCGGTGGTCAACGCCTGGTCAAGATTGTCCACGGTCAGAAGCATCTGACCGGGTAGTAGGTCATACCTCGCCAAACTGCGTTCGTAACGACCCATTAGTTTGGCTTGGCCGATGCTAGCAAGCGCTTGCGAGGTCGCGAGGTCTTCCGACCTAACCGTAAGACCGATGATTGGCATAGCGGTAGCGATGGCTCCAGATGAAACCAGAATTACCTCTTTTCCGGCGCGCTGCAGCCGAACTAGAAAGTCAACCAACTGGTCCAGATTGGCCTCATTGGCACCGGTTATAGAACTGGAACCAACTTTCACCACTACCCTACGGGCGTTAGCTAGACGTTCTGAGGTCTTCATCAGTTGTCATCCTCCGAGAAAACGCTTGCTTCTCGAACTGCCTCACGCTCCGCGCGACCGCGAGAACGCTGGTCCATCATCTCGTAATACTCCTGGCGACGCTCCTGGTTGGTCCTGCGCTCATCGCTCACAAGTTCGGCCACGGAGTCGACAAGTGGATCCCAGTCGAACACCACGCCGTTTTGCTCTCCGATGATTACGGTTGAACCTCGCTTTGCGCCCTTCTTGTAAAGCTCGTCCTCGATACCAATCTTCTGAAGTCGTTCGCCGAGGTAACCAACGGCATCTTGATTGCTGAAATCTGTCTGAGCAACCCAGCGCTCAGGCTTTGGCCCAACAATGCGGTAGATGACTTCGTCGCCCTGCGATTCGGTGCGAATCTCGTACTTTGAATCGTCCTTCTTAGGAGGCAACAGCGAGATTCGCTTGGCGACAGCTGCGATTTGGCTCTTGCGCTCCTCGGTAACCAGCTGACCAAGGGCGTAGTTCAACTCTCGCAGTCCAAGTTTGGTGGCGCTTGAAATTAGATAGACCGGGTATCCCCTAGCCTCAAACTCAGCCTTTACAAACTCGGCAAGCTCCAACGCATCCGGAATATCGATCTTGTTCAGCGCTACCAGCTGAGGACGCTCGATTAGCGGGGTCTGACCCTCTGGCACCTGATAAGCCTCAAGCTCGGCAAGAATGACATCTAGGTCGCTAATCGGGTCTCTGCCCGGCTCCATGGTCGCGCAGTCGATGACGTGTAGCAAAGCACTGCAGCGCTCAACGTGTCGCAAAAACTCAAGACCTAGGCCCTTACCCTGACTTGCGCCCTCAATCAGTCCTGGCACATCGGCAATTGTGTAGCGCATTTCACCGGCTTGAACCACACCCAAGTTCGGGTGCAAGGTGGTGAACGGGTAGTCGGCAATCTTTGGACGGGCAGCGCTCATCGCGGCAATCAGCGATGACTTTCCTGCCGACGGGAAGCCCACGAGCGCAACGTCCGCAACGGTTTTGAGCTCGAGAATGACATCTCCAGCCCAGCCAGGAACACCAAGCAGGTGGAAATTAGGGGCAATTCGCATGCGGTTGGCAAGCGTCATGTTGCCCAGACCGCCCTGGCCACCCTCCGCAACCAGAAGCTCCATGCCGGGCTCGGACAGGTCAGCCAGAATCTTGCCGTTGGCGTCCTTTACAACAGTTCCAACTGGAACTGGAAGCCTGAGATCCTCACCCTTCGCACCATTGCGGTAATCACCGGCTCCTGAGCCGCCTGAGGTGGCGACGCGGTGCGGACGGTGGTGGTAATCCAGCAAAGTTGTGACGTTGTTGTCAGTAACCAGGGTAATTGAACCACCATCGCCACCATCGGCTCCGTCTGGTCCAGCGAGCGGCTTAAACTTCTCTCGCTTGATTGAAGTACAGCCGTCTCCGCCGTTACCGGCGCGCAGATGGAGCGTTACCTGATCTACGAATGTAATCATGAACTACTCCTAATAAAGAAAAAGGCGGACCTCATGGCCCGCCTCCTCTAGAAAATTTAGTTACTGGGTAACTACGTTTACTACGCGGCGACCAGCCTTCGCACCGAATTCGACGGCACCGGCAGCCAAAGCAAACAAGGTGTCATCCTTGCCGCGGCCAACGTTCACGCCCGGGTGGAAGTGAGTTCCACGCTGACGAACCAAGATTTCACCGGCGTTTACAACCTGACCGTCGTGGCGCTTTACACCTAGACGCTGGGCGTTTGAGTCACGACCGTTGCGGGTGGAGCTAACTCCCTTTTTGGATGCCATTTCTACCTACTTACTTGATCTCGGTGACCTGGACACGGGTTAGGTCCTGGCGGTGGCCCTGACGCTTCTTGTAACCGGTCTTGTTCTTGTACTTCT
>CAZKLA010000090.1:0-3986 GCA_964553455.1 uncultured Aquiluna sp.
GCGAAAGCAATAATGTCTTCGGTTTCCGGAAGCCGTCCCGGTCCTGAATCATCTCCGGTTAGCCGTCCAGAGGCCGGCTCCATAACCTTTACTCCCCTAGCCGAAAGGGTGCTGACGTTGTCCTGGGTGGCCTGGTTGAGCCACATCTCGGTGTGCATGGCTGGGCAGACGATCACGGGAGCGTTTGAGGCGAGGATCGCGTTCAGCATTAGATCATCAGCGATACCTGCAGCGAATCGCGCGATAAATGAAGCTGTAGCCGGGGCGATCAGAATCAGATCGGCCTGTTGGCCAAGTTCTACGTGACGAACCTGAGAAACGTCCTCATACATGTCGGTTTCAATGGCGTGGCCACTGAGCGCTTCGAGGGTTGGTTTCCCGATGAAACGAAGCGCGTTTTCGGTAGGGACAACCGTAACCTGGTGCCCGAGCTCGCTAAAGCCACGAATTAGATTGGCAGCCTTGTAGGCAGCGATTCCGCCAGTAATGCCAAGCAGAATGCGCATCGGAAGAAACTAGTTAGCTGACTTCTTGACGAGCTTGCCCTCGTATGCCTCGCGAAGCGCGATGCTAAGTGGCTTGTCGTCGATCGAGGAGTCAACCAGTGGTCCAACGTAGTTGAACAGGCTGCCCTCGTGAAGTGCGCTGTAGTACTCGTTGATCTGACGAGCACGCTTTGATGCGAAGATCACTAGCTCGTAGTTCGAGCCAACCTTGCCCAGCAACTCATCGATTGGTGGGTAAACAATTCCTTCAAGCTTGTCGCTCATGATCCTCTTTCGGCTTTCTGAACCAATCCTACGACCTGACGTGCGCAGGTCTCTAGGTCCAAATTAGTTAGTTGGTAATCAAACTCCCCCGCAGCTGCAAGTTCTGTGCGGGCTGTAGTAAGTCTAGTTTGAATTTGCTCTTCTGTCTCGGTTCCTCTGGATCTCAACCTGCGCTCGAGTTCTTCGAAGCTTGGTGGGTTGATGAATATCATCAGCGCCTGGGGTATCTTCTCGCGGATTTGCCTGGCTCCCTGAAGATCAATCTCCAGCAGTAGATGCTTGTCTAGCGCTTCCGCGCGCGTCAGCTCGTTTAGCGGGGTGCCATAGTTGTTGTTGCCATGGACAGTGGCCCACTCCAGCATCTGACTGTCGGCCACTAGCTTTTCAAAAGTCTCCATGGAGACAAAGTGATAGTGAACTCCGTCAACCTCGCCGGGCCTTGGAGCACGTGTGGTTGCTGAGACCGAAAGCATAAAGTCATCGGTGTTATCCAAGATCCAGCGCACGATCGAGCCCTTGCCAACACCGGCGGGTCCAGCCAAAACAATCAGACTCATAGTTTCGCCTTCGCTTTGTCAATTAGATGGCCGACCTGCTCCGGACCGCTCTTGGTTAGCTCACGTGACATTGCTGCGATTACTCGCTTCGATGACGCTCCGAATGTCTCTGCCAAATCTTCAAGTCGAGCTCCCTGAGCACCGAACCCCGGCGCAAGAATCGGGATGCCGATGTCGGATTCCACAAGTCCATGGATTCCAAATTCCTTTAGGTTTTGGGTGGCGCCAATAACAACACCCATCTCACCCTGACCAATTTCCCTGGCCGCATCGATCACACTCTGGGCCACAGTTTTACCGCCGATAAGCGCCTGCTGGAGTGATGCCGCCTCTGGGTTGCTGGTCGCGGCTAGGACAAAGAGGCCACCTTGGACATCCTGTGCGTGGTTCAAAGTTTCCCGAAGCGACTCCGGGCCGAGGTAACCACTCACCGTAAGGGCATCTGAGCGAAGTGGCGAATCATCTCCAAACCAGGCCGAGGCATACCCCAGCATCGTGGAACCAATGTCGCCGCGCTTCGCATCTGCGATTACGAGGAAGCCCGCGTCCTTAGCCTCGCGAATGATCTCCTCAAGGGTTTGGTATCCCAGTGAACCAAAGCGTTCGAAGTAGCCAACCTGCGGCTTGACGATTCCAGCTTTACCCTGAGCACTGTCAATAATGCGCAGACCATACTCGCGCGCGCCAGCTGCTGAATCGGGAAGCTCCCAGTTATCCAGCTCACTTTCCGAAGGGTCAATGCCGACGCAGATTGGTGAGTACTTCGAGACTGCTTCTTCGAGGCGAATAGAGAATTTAGCCACCGATCATCGCCTTTCGCTCCCTGGCATATTCTTGAAGCGGCTTGACCTTGAACTTTCCTTCGCGAATAACCTCAAAGGAACCAATTGCCGCACTGAGCTGAGCTGCGGTTGTGAAGATTGGCTTATCCGCCGCGGTAGTAGCCGCGCGAATCTCGTATCCATCGATACGAGCATCGGCGCCACTTGGTGTGTTCACCACGACATCCACTTCACCTGCGGTGATCATGTCAACGATTGAGCGCTGACCATCCTTCGCCTTTGAGTGTTTGATCACTGCTTCCGCGGTAATGCCGTGTCGACCCAGCATCTTCGCCGTGCCCTCGGTTGCGAGAATTCGATAGCCAAGTTGCGCCAAGCGTCTAACCGGCAGTAAGAGCTGCGGCTTGTCACGGTCCGCAACAGATACGAAGACCGTTCCACTTGCCGGCAATGCTGATCCAGCACCGGCCTGGCTCTTTGCGAAGGCTGTCGGGAAGTCAACGTCGATACCCATGACCTCGCCGGTTGAGCGCATTTCTGGACCCAGTAGTGAATCGACGAAGCGGCCATCCTTGGTAGCGAAGCGTTTGAATGGCAAGACTGCTTCCTTGACCGAGATCGGAGTTCCGGCCGGTAGGTGCCTGCCGTCCTGAGCTGGGAGGTGGCCTTCCGCCACCAGGCGCTCAATGCTCCAACCCGCCATAACCAACGCTGCAGCCTTAGCGAGGGTGATGCCTAGCGCCTTTGAAACAAAGGGCACGGTGCGCGATGCTCTTGGGTTTGCTTCAAGAACGTAGAGCACATCGGAGGCCAGAGCGAACTGAACGTTGAGCAAGCCCTTTACCTTGAGGCCACGAGCGATCTCCTCGGTTGCTTTAGCAACTCGATCAATCTGGGTTTCACTCAGGGTAATCGGAGGAAGCGTGCAGCTTGAATCACCGGAGTGAATACCAGCCTCCTCGATGTGTTCCATAACGCCACCGACGAATAGCTGCTCGCCATCAAAGAGAGCATCAATGTCAATCTCAATCGCATCGTCCAAGAAGCGGTCAACCAAAAGCGGGTGCTCAGCATCAACCAAAGCGTGGTTAGCAATTCGGTCGAAGTATCCGTTCAGGGTTGCTTCGTCGTAGACAATCTCCATGCCTCGACCACCAAGAACGAAGGATGGTCGAACCAGAACCGGGTATCCGATTCGGTTAGCCACCGCAACTGCTTCAGAAAGGTTGGTTGCCATTCCGTTGGCTGGTGCCCTCAGGCCTGCGGCGTCAAGAATCTGCTGGAACTGACCACGCTCTTCGGCCTGGTCAATCGACTCTGGAGTTGTGCCCAGGATTGGAATGCCATAGGACTTTAAGCCTTTAGCAAGCCCAAGCGCCGTTTGGCCACCGAGCTGAACCATCACTCCGAGCAGTTCGCCCGACTGGGATTCCGCATGAATGACTTCAAGCACATCCTCGAGGGTTAGTGGCTCAAAGTAGAGCCGATCCGAGGTGTCATAGTCAGTTGACACGGTCTCAGGATTGCAGTTGATCATGATGGTTTCGAACCCAGCATCACGCAGTGCGAAGGCGGCGTGGACACAGCTGTAGTCAAACTCAACACCCTGTCCGATACGGTTTGGACCTGAGCCAAGAATCACTACCTTCTTACGCTCTGAAGCCCTAACCTCGGTCATCTGCTCGTATGAGCTGTAGTGGTAGGGAGTGAGCGCCGGGAACTCTCCAGCACAGGTGTCCACGGTTTTGAACACCGGTCTGAGGTCAAGGCTGTAGCGCAACTCACGAACCTCAGTCTCGGTTAGGTTGCGAATCTGGGCAATCTGCGCGTCAGAGAATCCGTGCTGCTTGGCTCGCTTGAGTGAATCTCTATCAAGC
>CAZKLA010000090.1:4086-5632 GCA_964553455.1 uncultured Aquiluna sp.
TCGCCCACGCTCTTCATGGTTGTGGTGAGGGTTGGGTCAGCCGCTGGGAACTTCTCGAACGCAAATCGAGGTGCTTTGACAACGATGTAATCCAAGGTTGGCTCAAAGGATGCTGGTGTAACACCAGTGATGTCGTTTGGAATCTCATCCAGGGTATATCCGATTGCCAACTTGGCAGCAATCTTCGCAATTGGGAAGCCGGTTGCCTTTGATGCCAAAGCCGAGGAACGGGATACGCGCGGGTTCATCTCGATCACAATGATTCGGCCATCGACCGGGTCTACTGCGAACTGGATGTTACAGCCACCAGTGTCGACACCGACAGCGCGGATGATTTCAATTCCGATATCACGAAGCTTCTGGTACTCGCGGTCAGTCAACGTCATGGCTGGTGCGACGGTGATTGAATCTCCGGTGTGAACGCCTACCGGGTCAAAGTTCTCGATGGAGCAAACCACGACAGTGTTGTCGTGCTTGTCTCGCATCAGCTCGAGCTCGTACTCTTTCCAGCCCAGAATGGATTCCTCAAGCAAAACCTCAGTCGTTGGCGAAGCTTGTAGTCCGGCACCAGCGATTCTCCTGAGGTCGGTCTCGTTGTAGGCAAAGCCTGAGCCGAGACCACCCATGGTGAAGCTAGGGCGAACCACCACTGGGTAACCGAGCTTTGCGGCTCCAGCCATTACCTCGTCCATGTTGTGCGCGATAACACTCTTCGCTACATCTGCGCCAGCATCAAGCACCAGTTGCTTGAAGATCTGGCGGTCTTCACCGGCGTTAATGGCGGCCACATTCGCACCGATTAGCTCGACGCCATACTTCTCCAGCGAACCGCGCTCGTAAAGCGACATGGCCGCGTTCAGAGCTGTCTGACCTCCAAGGGTTGGCAAGATCGCGTCAGGCTTTTCCTTCTCGATAATCGCCTCAATTACCTCAGGGGTGATTGGCTCGACGTAGGTGGCATCCGCGAAATCCGGGTCAGTCATGATGGTTGCTGGATTCGAGTTGATCAGGATTACCCTGATTCCCTCCTCCTGCAACACTCGACAGGCCTGAGTGCCGGAGTAGTCAAACTCACAGGCCTGGCCGATCACAATCGGACCAGAACCGATTACCAATACGGATTTAATGTCGCTGCGTTTTGGCATTAGCGGTTCTCCTGAATCATGCGAACAAACTTGTCAAAGAGGTAGTGGCTGTCGTGAGGACCTGCCGCAGCCTCTGGGTGGTACTGGACAGAGAAGGCTGGGATGTCTAGGCACTCAAGGCCCTCGACCACCTGGTCATTCAGACCACGGTGGCTAACCCTCACTCTTCCAAAGCCCTGCGGTGAATCCTGTTCATCACCGTCAACGCGAACGGCAAACCCATGGTTGTGGGCTGTAACCTCGACGCGTCCGGTCTCGGCATGCATCACCGGCTGGTTGATGCCACGGTGTCCAAACGCAAGCTTGTAGGTTTCAAATCCAAGCGCTCTGCCAAGTAGCTGATTTCCAAAGCAGATACCAAAGAATGGCACGCCCTTGCGAAGTACCTCGCGAAGCATCTC
>CAZKLA010000091.1:0-2966 GCA_964553455.1 uncultured Aquiluna sp.
GTCATCAGTGGTCGCAGCCAGTTTGACTGGGGCTTGATTGCCTATGCCGGAACCGATGTGAATTCCGGAACCGGAACCCTGAAGGTCAACTCCAATATCTACGGCAACTCCGCCCAGCAGAGTATGCGCCTGGGCATCGGCGGTGGCAGAACTATCCCTTCCTACTTCATCTCAGACTCAACCCAGTCAGCGGCACTGTCAATTCAGGCAACAAACACCTCTGGAGTTTCGACCTGGGGCCTATTCATCGATGAGGGTGGTGCCACCTACGGCACGATGGTTAACCTAATCGGTCGAGGTGGTGTGGATCTCGATGCCACCAACAACCTCTACCTATACTCGGCAAGGCTTCGTAACACCAACATCTTGGCCGCCCAGGGTGAGATCAATATCAACACTGGCACCAAGGCAATTTACGGTACTGCCAATGACCCTGGCTACCCGCTCAACATCGGTGCCATGCCGGGGTCCCCAATCACCACCAGCTCGGCCGATATCAGGATTTTCACGGAGCGATTTGATTTCCCGAACTATGCCACCTTTGACACCACTGGAGCGCTTTCAGTTGAGCCTCAAGCTGCGTCCTTTGGCACCACGGTCACCTTCCCGGATTCATTCACCAGCATCAGCCCTCGAATCTCTAGCTTTAGGTTGGGCAAGCCAGGCAATACCGCAAACATCGTTTCGAACCGAAGTTTTGAGATTCAGGGTCCGGTCAATTTCCACGGTGGATTGGTCACTCTTTTCCAGACCATCGCTACCAATTCCACCTCTGGAACTATCCGGGTTGACAGCCGAACCAATGCGCTGCTGCAGGGCAGCCTTATCACCAGGGGTCAAGGTGACATTCGAATCGGTGCTAACAACCACATCTACACCTACGGTGGCAACCTTTACACCGCTGGTGGCAACATCTACCTGGCAGCCAATCAGACCAGCAGCCTGAGCGGCTTTATCGAAGTTGGTGCCGGCACCAAGTTCAACTCTCGAAGCTCTACCGGATCGGAAACTGCGCTCTCCGGCGGTGGCGAGATTGTCTTCGGTGGTGGTTCTGACGCGAATGGTCGACCGACCCGTCCAGCCGAGACCACAACGCATAACCAGCACGGTGTTTGGTTCAGGGGAGGTGGAGACACGCGAGTCTTTTCCGGTGGCGGCAACATCACCCTCCGCGGTGACACCGGTCGCACCAACCTAATTGTCTATGCGCACGGTGTTCTAATCGAGCGCGGCCAGTTCAACGCTGGTAACGGCACCATCTTGGTTGAGGGTCGCTCAATTGGCACCATTAACAATCAACACGGTGTCGAGTTCTACCAGAATGCGTCCAACATCGTCACCCTGGTCGCTCGAGGTGGATCATCACAGAGCCCTGCGATTCGCATCTACGGAGAAACTTCGGGTAATGCCCACGGTATTGCCGCTGGTTGGAATGGTGGCAGCGTCGAAAACCAGTTGAACATGATCACTGCTGGCGATGGTGGAATTCAAATTGATGGCCGCAGTCTCGGGTCAGGTCCAGATGCCATCAACATGGATGCGATGTCGCTCCTATCGGCAACCGCAGATATTGAAATTAGGACCAACGCTGGTAAGCGCGCCTACATGGGTAACTTCAATGGTGCTGCCGAGGTAGTTTTAGGTCATTGTCACTCGGGAACCACTACCGAGTTCGCATTCCAGTCCAACTGTTTCAACCAGAGCGGCCTACCTTCCTCACTGCAGGTAACCACCTCATCGGCAGACATCAAGTACTTCGTTGACTCGCTTTACTACCTCGACCACAACTTCCAGACCATCAACACCACTGGCGACATTTCGGTTAGGCCAGTTACTCTGACCGGATTTACCGACTACGTCTACATGTATGGTCGCGCTCGTGGCTTTGGCACGCTGACGATTGGTAACTCAACCGCTGATTCCTCGGTGAGTGCCAACAAGTACCGAGCACTTGGAGTTTCGGGCGAATTCTTCGGTCAGGGTCCACACCAGATTTCAGGTGGAAACATTTGGGTTGCCGGTTCGATAGTTGCGAGGGGACAGGGAGCTGGAATTACTATCCGTGCCGCCTCCTACTTCTGGGGTAATGAGCTAAACACCGGACACGGATTCTCATACCTTCCATACTCGGGACTTCAGACCAACCAGGGCGACATTTTGATATGGGCAAACGAAGGCACATTCGATAATGGCTTGGTCCAGATCAATGACCGCTTCAACCTAAACTCCGACAACGGCTACAACCCAAGATTCGCAAATGCCGCCGCCAGCCAAAACCGCACCGGTGGCGGAGACATCACCATTGCCGGTGGTCAGGATGCCAACAGCGACGGCCTGCCCGACGGCGCTGTCCTCAGGGGCCAGGGCACTAGCTACTGCGGTGTCCGAATTGGTTCTTCTACCGCTGAGAACACGATTTACTCCGGTGGTGGCGACATCACCATCAAGGGTAAGTCCAACAACGCAAACATGACCGGTGTCTGCATCAACGGCGGCACCTCGGGTACGAATCTCTCCAATGCCCACACCACAGATAGCGAGGGCAAGCTAATTGCCTCCGGTAGGGGCCGCATCGTCATCGAGGGTGAGGGCCTAGCGGCCAACAGCATCGGTCTAGCGCTTAGCGAATACGGCTATGGTGGCGTGGCAATTCGAAGTGGTTACAACGCAGTGGCCAGTGAATCGGCAATCGTGCTTTTGGGTAAGACTGTGTCAACCTGGCCTGGACTCCGATTTGGTTTCTTCACCTCGGACCACTACGGCTTCGACAATGCGATTCAGGCCACCGGTACCGGAGGAATCTCGCTGATCGGAGATAACCCATCGACTGCGGGTTGGTATTCAATCGAGTTCAACGCCGCCACGGTGCTCTCTCGTGAAGGTGCCATAAACATCGACGGTATTGGTAAGGGCGTTCGCTTCAGCGGGAACTATGGCGGATACATAATCCCAAACAAGTTCGGTTC
>CAZKLA010000091.1:3066-5570 GCA_964553455.1 uncultured Aquiluna sp.
CCTGAACTGGTATGGAAACTGGGGTGGGGTAGTACCGGAGTCAATTCGATTCGGTAAGAACGCTCAGGTTGGATCTTCAGCCATCGACATCAATTCCTACCTGCCACTGGTGGCCCGCAAGTCCGTAGAGCTCTACGCTCGAAACGCATACATCCACAACAACATCCGCACTCTGGATGCCGGAAACGGCACCACCGGTGGTGTGCGAATTGTCACCGAGCAGGACATCTACCTGGACACCGATGACAACATCCGCACCAACGGTTCGCCAATTGTGCTTTGGTCGGATGCCAACGGTGATAGCGATGGTGCCGTTCAGCTGCACCACAACAATGAGGTCTGCTCAGCATTTACCTCTAGCTGTCAGTCAACCTCCGGTGCCGAGATCGTCTTTGCCGGCGGCACGACCTTTGAAACCAAGTCCAACGACTACGACATCAACCGCACCATGCCGACCGGCTTCGCCTCCGGCTGGGGAAGCAGCGCCTTCTTCAACTACACCGGCAGCAACTTCAACGGCAACGGCCGCACCTCCGGTATCTACCTCGGTCACGGCTACAACGGCTCCAACGTAAAGGTCCGATCCGGCGGCGGTGACATCCGCATGTATGGAAAGAGCACCAACAACTCTGGCTACTCAACAGCCACTGGTGCTGGAGCTCACGCCATGGGTATTTTCGCTGGTGGCACCATTGCCGGCGGAGAGATCAACGCGGGTGCGGGAAAGATTGACCTTTTCGGTAGGTGTGACGCTCCAGTTGCCACCACCATGTGTCGTGCGGTGCAACTAAATGCCTGGGGCGCAGGAAACGAAGACAACTTCAAGCTCATCTCAAACAACCCAGCAACCGACTCAATTCGAATTCGCGCTGAGAATCGTCTTGCCGGCCAGGCTGGTTTCGCAAACTACGACGGTCTAAAGGTTGAGAGCAATAATGGCGGTGGCTTCCTGCTCCAGGCCGATTCCTTTGAGTGGGGAACTAACAACTACGCCGAGCTCTGGATGAAGATTGACGGACCAGTCGTATTTGAATCGGTTGCCAACACTTGGCCAGCCACATTCGAATGGTCTGCGGATCACATCGAGAATGTTGTTGGCAGCACCCCTTCTAGTGTTCGAGTTGGCAGAACCACGAACATTTCGAGCCTGATATTCAACAAGCCCACCAGTGCTTCAAACAACATTGAGGTTTACGGATCCAACTGGCAGCTCGATGGTTCGGTCAATGTGCTGAACTCGACCGGCAGCGGACAGGTGCTGCTCAGGGCTGAGACTGGAAACCTAACCATCAACTCGAATGTGACTGCGAACTCCAGGCCAATCGTGCTTTGGGCTAACCAGTACTTCAGGCACAACGCGGGTGCGACGGTGGACTCCACCGGAGGTAGACCAACATCAACAACCTCTGGCGCTCCGGTAATCATCGGTGGTGGTGCGGCAACAACCAGGGCATTCAACAGCGTCAGCTATAGTGCGCCAATTGGAAACGTACAGGCTAATAACGTTATGGCTGCGGTTGTGTTTGGATCCAGCTCAACTATCTCCGCAACGGTAAGCGCTGGTGTTGGCGAGATAGTCGTGAACGCTCGCGGCTTCACAGGGGCGACAATGTTCGCAAGCGGTCGAGCCAGCATCAACACCACTTTGGGTCCGATCACTATCAACGCAGTGACCCCGGCTGGAACCTATGCCGCAACCGCGATTGAATTCGGATCCAACCCCGTAGATATCCGCTCGGTAAACGGTGACATCTTGCTCAATGGTGACTTCCAGGGCTCTCAGAACCAGTCCGGTATCTCGCTCGGCTCTGGTTCGGTATTGACCACCGGCACCGGAAACATTGAACTTCGTGGTCAGACCAAGACTGGACAGCCAGCAATTGCCCTGGGCAGTGCCTCGGTCGGTAGCTTTGCCGGAAATACATTCTTCAATGCGCTTCGTGGCTCTGTGAACCTCGGTAGTGGAAGGCTCGGTGCCGACAGTCCAAGACTTATTACTTCTTCAGGAAACATTCGAATTTTGGCAGAGGACATCGTCGCTTCGTCTTCCGCAAGCATTCGCTCAACCGGAAACCTGGTGGTTGAACCGGTAGCGGCAGACTTTGCGAATGGCTTCAACTGGGCAGTGAACCAGGCGTCCGGTCGCTTGGCCTCGGTTCGTATCGGTAAGGCAACAACCCCGAGCTTGGCTAACCCAAGACCGATTTACTTCCTATCTGGCTTTAGTGCTGTCGGAGACATTGAGCTCTACGGGGGTCTACTTGATTTCGCTACCGCGGGTAGAGCTCAAAGCTCAACGGGCAACGTGAGAATCATCGCGAAGGATATGACCGCGGGTAGCTTCATTGGGGCGGATGCCGGAAACATTCAGATCACCTCCGACACCTTCTACATGGGTTCAACTAACACCTTCAGCGCCATTGCCGGAGCGATTGAGATTTCCTCGCTGACTCCAGGTCGTGCCATCGAACTTCGTGACTCTGGCGTGGACTTCTCGAAGCTAA
>CAZKLA010000092.1:0-5569 GCA_964553455.1 uncultured Aquiluna sp.
AACTTGGACTACTAGGCATCTTCATCGCCGGCGCTATTCCATGGTTTGAGGCCATTGCGGTGGTTCCTGCCGGCATCCTGTTTGGGCTCGATCCAGTCCTGACTGTTATTGCCGCCGTGACGGGCAACGCCATCACTATCTTCCTGTTTGCGTATGCCGGCTCGAGCATTCGGAGCTGGTTGATCAAGCGTCGCGAAGCCAAAGGCAAGACCGGAGATTCACCGAAGTATCAGAAGGCGATCGCCGCATATGATAAGTACGGAATCTGGGGCATGGCTGCGCTTGGACCAATTCTCATCGGTACTCAGTTCGCAGCGGCAGCTTCTGTCGCAGCCGGTGTAAAGCCATTGAAAGTCTCGTTACTCATTACTGCGAGCATGGCAATCTGGGCAATCGTAATCGCCGTTGGCGTTGCTTCCTTAGGCGTAAAAGTCATCTAGTTATCCACAGATCTGCTATCTATACTTTATCTATACAAAAAGGGAGATGGCAGAGTGACTGACGTGGTGACTACTAAGACATTTCGAAATGGCGGTTCTCTAGCGATTCGAATTCCCGCCGGCTGGGTGAGCGATGGCGAGGTGACTCTCTCTCGCGACCCAAAGACCGGTGAGATATCAGTGAGTCAGCGGACCGCGAGGCTGAAGCAACTGCTCGAGGAATTCGTTGCCGCCGAACCGTATGAGGATGACGTGTTTGGGTCGGCCTTGATTCGAGAAGCAAGTAGGGACCAGAGAAGTATCTTCGAGCAGCAGGATGAAGATGCTGCTAATTGATACCGACATCTGCAGTTACGCTATTCGATCTCAGCACGGTATCGCCGAAAAGCTCCTGTTAGCTGGGACACACGGCTGGGCGATTTCGATGATTACGAACTACGAACTGCTCTTTGGTATCAGCTTGCCTGGGACCGCCGATCGAACAGTGGTGGGCGTAAAGAGGTTTCTTGAGGCCGCGAGCAGCCTGGCTTTTGAATCTGAAGCTGCTCGCGCTGCCGCTGAGGTCCGGGCGCAATTGCGCAAAAGCGGCAAATCTGCTGGGGAATACGATGTTCTGATTGCCGGACACGCAATCGCACTCGATGCGACATTGGTCACCAACAACACCAGGCATTTTGAAAACGTGCCCGGTCTCAAGCTAGAAAACTGGCTTTAGGGCTGCAGCCTGTTTGGACCGCGGAACAGGAAGCTGGCCTCGCGGATGTTTGGCAGGTCTAGCAGTAGCATCACAACGCGGGTTAGACCCATGCCGAAGCCACCGTGGCTTGGAGCTCCGTAGCGGAAGAAGTCCAGGTAGAAGTTCAAACCTTCTAGCTCAAGACCCTTGTCCAAAACCTGCTTCTCCAAGATCTCGATGCGGTGCTCACGCTGAGCTCCGGTGGTGATCTCAGTGCCCTTCCAGATCAAGTCATAGCTGTTGGTGAGCTGGTCGTTGTCGGCGTGACGCATGTGGTAGAACGGGCGAATGTTCTTTGGGTAGTCGGTTAGGAACACGAACTCGTGACCGTAGGTCTCCATCACGTGCTGGTGAATCTGACGCTCGCCCTCTGGGTCTAGGTCGCCATCCATGCGAGGCACCTTGTAGCCACGGGCTTCAACAATCTTGTGAGCCTCGGCCAGCGGAATGCGAGGGAACGGGGTGGTCGGAATCTGAATGTCGATGCCGTAAAGCTTCTGGATTTCTTCGCCGTACTTTGCCTTCACCGCGGTGATCGCGCGAACCAAGAGCTGCTCCTGGAACTGCATGATGTCCTCGTGAGAGTCAATCCAGCTCATCTCCATGTCTACCGAGACGAACTCGGTTGCGTGGCGAGAGGTAAAGGATGGGTCAGCACGGAACACCGGCCCAATCTCAAAGACCTTACCTAGACCCGCGCTCATCGCCATCTGCTTGTAGAACTGAGGAGACTGTGCGAGGTAAGCGTGAGTCTCGAAGTACTCAAGCTTGAAAAGCTCAGCGTGGGACTCAGAAGGAGAGGCCATTAGCTTCGGGGAGTGAATTTCGATGAAGTCGTTCTCCAGCCAAACCTCGCGCCAAGTCTTCTCGATCTCGGTCTGAACACGCATCATTAGGTTCAGTTCTGGACGGCGAAGGTCGATGAATCTCCAGTCCAAACGCTTGTCGATTGAGGTGTCATCGGCAATTGGGCTGTCTGGGTTAGCAAGCGACACAATCTTCATGCCGGTCAACAAGATTTCAATGCCGCCAAGCTTCACGCGCTCGTCGTGCTTTAGGTTTCCGGTGATCTCAACAAAGGACCCGTTCGAAAGGCTCGACACCTGGTCTGCTAGCGCATCTTCGTCGGCTGGGCGCGGGTAGGTGACCTGGACGCTGCCTGACTCATCGCGGATGATGATGAACTGAATCCGCTTTTGATCGCGCAGGGTTTCCACCCAACCACCAATGGTTACAGGGCCATCCGCTTGGGCTGCAAGCGAAGCGATGGTGTGGCGATTAAGCATGTGATTACCTCGATGGTGGTGGGCGTCTAGTTACGTAATGAGAAGTTTAGCGAAGGTAGACTTAAGCCATGCCTGCCAACCGCCTTCACTTCGTTCGCCACGGGGAAGTGTTCAATCCCACAGGCGTACTTTATGAGCGGATTCCAGGTTTTCACCTCAGCGAACTAGGTCATGAAATGGCCGCTGCTGCCGCCGCGCAATTGGCCTCCGAGAACCGTGAAATTGTGAAGCTTTTGGCCTCTCCACTGCAGCGCACTCAAGAGTCAGCAGCGCCAGTGGCAAAAACCTTTGGTCTTGAAATCGAGCATGAGCACAGGGTTATCGAACCCTGGAACAAATTCGCTGGCCACAAAATGGGTGGCAGGGCAGTTCTAAAAAAGCCTTCGCTCGCGCTACATCTTTACAACCCGCAAAAGCCAAGCTGGGGAGAGCCGTACCGGGAAATCGCCCAGCGCATGCAGGATGCCGCACTGTCAGCCTGGGACAGCGTTGACTCTGGCGATGTGGTTTTTGTTTCACACCAACTTCCCATCTGGATGCTCTATCGTTCCAGCCAAGGTTTAGCTCTACCGCACGACCCAAGAAACCGCAGGTGTTCGCTTTCCTCGATCACCTCGTTCGAGGTGGTGGATGGCAAGTTGGTAGAGGTGGACTATCGCGAGCCGGGGCTAGAGCTGGCAAGAGAAAGAAGCCAGGCGGCTAAAGACGGAGGTGCAGTGTGAAAAAGGAAACCCAGAAGGCAATCGCCCTTACCCTGGTCATCTTTCTAGTCGGAACCATCGCCTTGAGTCTGGCAGGCTGCTCTTCAGACCCACTGGCCGAGCAGTTCCGCTCCGGAGACTCTAAGAACTACATCGCCGGTGATGGCACGGTAACCGAGTTTGACTCCGAGCAGCGACCAGACTTCCTGCCATTTAGCGGTGAGACCGAGTCGGGTCAGATGCTTGACTCAAAGGCTCTCGATGGCCAAGTTGTGGTGATGAACTGGTGGTACGCAGCATGTGCGCCATGTCGTGCGGAGGCACCGGATCTGCAAGCGCTCTATGAGGAATTCCAAGATCAGGGTGTGCAGTTTGTCGGAGTGAATGTTCGTGACACCGCGGAAACCGCCTTGGCTTTTGACCGCAAATTCGGCATCAGTTTCCCCTCAATCATGGATGCTAGGACCGGATCTGTATCGCTAGCTTTTCAGGGCGTGGTGAGCCCACAGGCAGTGCCAACCACCTTGGTCATCGACAAGGAAGGCAACGTTGCCTCCAGGATTCTTGGTCGTATCGACCCCTCAATTCTCAGAACCCTGATTGAGACCGTGGTAGCCGAGTGAACCCAGCAGAAATCGTCCTAAACGGATCGCTATTGGCAGCAATGCCAATAGCACTGCTTGCTGGTTTGATTACATTTCTTTCGCCCTGCGTTCTGCCACTTGTGCCCGGCTATCTCGGCTACGTCTCCGGAGCTGCTCAGAGCAAGACCAAGATTGTGCTCGGAGCAATCCTGTTTGTGCTGGGCTTCACTTTGGTTTTTGTCACCCTGGGTGTGATTGCCGGTTCGGCGGGCTTGGTTTTTCTTGCCAATAACTTCTGGGTTCAACTGATTCTTGGTGCAATGGTCGTGGTCCTTGGACTTGCGATGATCGGGCAGTTTGGCTTCCTGCAGCGCACGGTCAAGATCCCTTACAGCCCTAAGTTGGGTCTAGCTGGAGCTCCAGTGCTGGGTGTGATTTTTGCCGTGGGCTGGACTCCGTGCATTGGTCCAACCCTGGCGGCGGTATTGACTTTGGCCTCAACCACTGGTGATCCAGTTAGAGGCGGAATCCTGGCCACGGTTTACTCCCTTGGAATTGGAATTCCTTTTGTTCTGATCGCAATGGGAATGAAGTGGGCAGTTTCGAGCGTCGCCTTTGTCAAGCGACACCTGAGGGCTTTCAACCTCTTTGGTGGAGGTCTTTTGGTCTTGATTGGCCTATTGCTGATGACAGGACTTTGGGGACGCTTTATGAATTGGATTCAGGAGGTGAACAGTGGCTTCGAACTCATTCTCTAAGTTGATGTTTTGGCCACGCTGGTTCTGGCGCCAGCTGACCTCGATGCGCACCGCGCTGTTTTTGCTATTGCTCTTGGCAATTGCTGCGGTTCCAGGTTCGGTCTATCCACAGCGTTCCGCCGATCCAAACGGCGTGCGTATTTTCTTCGAGAACAACCCTGACACCGCAGAGCTAATGGATGACTTCCAGCTCTTCGATGTCTACACCTCGGTCTGGTTCTCCGCCATCTACATCCTGCTGTTTGTTTCGCTGGTGGGCTGTGTTGTGCCGCGCACCAAGGTCCACTACGAGGCTCTGCGAGCTCAGCCGGTGCAGACACCACAGAACCTAAAGCGCATGCCGGTTCACCACGAAACCAAAGATCAGCCTGGCTACCTTGAGGCGGCTTTCCAGGTCCTTCGCTCAAAGCACTACAAGGTCGCCGTTCAAGGAGACTCGGTTTCAGCGGAGAAGGGTTACATCCGCGAAACCGGCAACTTGATTTTCCACTTCTCGCTAATCGGGGTCTTGATTGCGGTTGGAGTCGGCGGTGGTTTGAGCTTTAGTGGGCAGCGAGTTTTGGTTGTCGGGGACAGCTTCGTGAATAACCTCGCAAGCTACGACTCCTTCTCACCTGGAACATTCTTTGACGAGTCTCAGCTCGAGCCTTTTAGCGTGACGCTGGACGACTTCCAGGTGCTCTATGACCTAAAGAACCCAAACAACCTTGGCCAGCCAATCGACTTCATTGCCACGGTAACTTCAAGCGGCAAGCAATCAGAGGTCCGAGTGAATTACCCGCTGGAGGCAAAGGGGGCAAGCCTTTATCTAACCGGCAATGGCTTTGCTCCAGTGATCACAGTCTTCGATGGCGAGGGCAACATCGCCTTCTCAGGACCAAGCATCTTCTTGCCGCAGGATTCGAATATGACTTCACTTGGCGTTATCAAGGTGCCGGATGCGCTGCCTGAGCAAATTGGAATCATCGCATTCTTCTACCCAACCGCAGAGAAGTTGGAGTCCGGTGCGTACACCTCGATCTACCCGGATCCAATCGATCCACTAATGACCATGAATGTCTACA
>CAZKLA010000093.1:0-5494 GCA_964553455.1 uncultured Aquiluna sp.
ACCGCAGCACAGGCCTAAGTAACAGCATGCGTCGCGTCGTCGTCACCGGAATTGGTGCTACTACCCCTTTGGGTGGCGACGTCGCGTCCAGCTGGGCCAACCTTTTAGCCGGCAAGTCCGGTATTTCAACGCTCGAGCAGGAGTGGGTCGCAAGGCACGAACTGCCAGTCACCTTCGCAGGGCAGGCCAAAGTTGCCGCCACCGAGATTCTGACCCCTCAAGAAGCCAAACGCCTCGACCCATCAAGCCAGTTTGCTTTGATTGCGGCCCGTCAGGCCTGGCAAGACGCTGGCTCTCCTGAGGTTGAGCCAGAGCGACTGGCCGTAGATTTTGCCACCGGTATCGGTGGTGTTTGGACCCTGCTGGACGCGTATGACACGCTGCGTGAGCGTGGTCCGAGAAGAGTTTTGCCAATGACGGTTCCAATGCTGATGCCAAACGGTCCGGCAGCGGCAATCGGCATGGACATTGGCGCCCGCGCTGGTGTTAGAACAGCAGTTTCCGCCTGTGCATCTGGAAACGAGTCAATCGCAAACGCCTTCCACCGAATCCAAACTGGCGAAGCCGACGTAGTAGTCGCCGGTGGTGCCGAAGCCGCAATTCACCCGATGCCAATCGCAGCTTTCGCGGCGATGCACGCCCTGTCAAAGCGGAACGACGACCCAACCAAAGCATCCCGGCCATATGACGTGGATCGCGATGGCTTTGTCATGGGTGAGGGCGCCGGCGCACTAGTTCTTGAGACTCTAGAGTCCGCTCAGGCCCGCGGCGCAAAGATTTACTGTGAGATTGTCGGTGGCAGTGTAACCTCCGACGCCTACCACATCACTGCTCCGGACCCAGAGGGTTCAGGTGCCGCAAGAGCAGTACTCGCTGCGCTTGCGCAGGCCGGTGCTGACATCAAGGATGTCGAGCACGTAAATGCTCACGCAACCTCTACTCCAGTAGGCGACATCGCCGAATACACCGCAATCAAGCGAGTATTCGGTGACCACACTCAGAACCTAATCGTGGCCGCCACCAAGTCAGCGACCGGCCACCTGCTAGGTGGTGCCGGGGCTATCGAAGCAATCTTCACAATTCTGGCCCTCAAGGAGCAGACCGCTCCCCCAACCATCAACCTGGACAACCAAGACCCTGCTATCGACCTGAACGTTCCAAGAACACCAACCAAGCTTGCGCGCCCAGATGCCGTGGCAATCAGCAACAGCTTTGGTTTTGGTGGACACAACGCTGTACTAGCGTTCAGAAACCTCTAGACGGCCCTAGGCAGCGCTACCGCGTATTCGGCTACCTTTCGATAGGGTTCGACCAAGTCAAGCCACGGAACTCCAGTCAGCCTTCTAAATCCGCGCGAGAAGTCGGATAGATTCCCACGAGTCTCCATCAGAAGTTGCTCAAGTTGGCCCGCGCGCAAAACCACCTCGCCTGCCTCATCAAACTCATTTCGGCAGATGCCAAGTGACGGGTGATGCAGGAACCGCTGCGGGTGTTCAGAAAAGGTGTTCAGCTCAAAAGTGGCCATTGATTTTGCTAGCTCAGAAACAAGTTCTGGAATCTGATGCTCTGACATCTCAAGCATGGATCGTAGTTGGACTGTGTCAACCTCCAGGGGCTGCCCCTTAAAGCTCACGGGTGCGCCAAATGGGGCCAAAATACAGTTGATTTGGCCCATCGCTTCGACGGGTGCGCTAAACACCCACAAATCGACGTTTGGCAGCTTTCCTCCGATGCAGATCCGTCTTCCCCTACGTTCTGAACCGGTTTAGGAACGATAAACCCAAACCCTGAGAGTTGTCAAACAAAACTAGCTATCTCTCCTAGGATTTCTAACGATGAGCAAACTCTATTTCCGCTACGGCGCCATGAACTCTGGCAAGAGCACCGCCCTACTTCAGGCGGCCTTCAACTATGAAGAACGCTCCCAGCACGTCTTGCTGGCTAAGCCAGCTATCGATTCCAAGGGTGACCGGAGCATTGTCTCTCGACTTGGGGTCACCAGACAGGTTGATTTCCTTGTGGAGCCAGCTGTCAACCTCCGGACATTGCTCGCTGAGCATGCCATAGCCTTTGAGGGCAAAACCGGAAACAGGATTGCCTGCCTACTTATTGATGAGGCTCAGTTTCTAACTCGGGAACAAGTCGACCAGTGCCTTGAGATTGCTGTCCTTGATGGCATTCCGGTGTTGGCCTATGGAATCCGCACCGACTTCAAGACCCTGGCCTTCCCTGGCTCAATGCGCCTGCTGGAGATTGCTCACTCGCTTGAGGAGCTAAAAACGATCTGCCGCTGTGGCCGTAAGGCAATGTTCAACGCGAGGCTAGTAAATGGCCAATTCACGTTCGACGGCGAACAGGTAGCAATTGACGGTGATCAGGTGACTTACGAGTCGCTGTGTGCCAGCTGCTACCTCTCCAAGAAGCCTTAGCTCCTGGACTTCCTCGCCCTGAAGAATCGAATAACCAGCTGAATCGCTATGAACGCGAGGACAGCATAGACAACGTAATCAATCACCGAGCTAAATTGTTCGGCGACTTCCCAATTCTCACCCAGGGTAAAACCGACGGTTATCCAAGCTGTGTTCCAAATTAGGCTGCCGACAGCCGTGAATAGGAAGAACTTGTATGGGTTCATTCGAGTCAGCCCCGCTGGAATGCTGACCAAGCTTCTAACAACCGGAATCAACCGCCCAAATAGCACAATCTGCACGCCATAACGGTCAAAGAAGTCGGTGGCCTTGTCGAAATCCTTGACGTGAAAACCCAGATATTTGCCGTACTTGATAACCAAAGAGCGGATGCGCTCCTCGCTCACCCACCAACCGATCATGTAAAGGACTGCGGCGCCCGCCAAGGAGCCCAATGTGGTTGCTAGAACTGCTCCCCAGAAGGTGAAGGTTCCCAGGCCTACATTTACGCCGGTGAGAAGCAAGACCAACTCCGAAGGAATCGGCAGCACTATAACTTCAATTGCGATTAGGAGACCGGCGCCGAACAGCCCAATAGTCTCAATGACCGATAGGGAGAATTCCAGCACGCCTTGTCCTTTGGTATGTAAAAGCCGACTTGGTGGTGGGCCGTACGAGTCCCGAATCGGCCACCGGGGGATTCTGAATCCGTTGCTTCTGCGGACCGACATGCGCCCACATAACCCACACAGGATACCTCTGAAATCTCAATTTGGTCACGCCTAACACATGAAACCAATTTCATCATTAGTGTGATTATGGGACACAAGCCCCTATTGCGGACACTGGAGTAAGCAATAGAGAACAAAGGAGTTCTATGGATACGAACACATCCTCGGACGTATGGGTTAAAACCCAGAATTCCGAAGAGTTCAAAGCACACCGTAAGAGATTTAGGTCTTTTACATTCCCATTCGCAGTGGGATTTCTCGTTTGGTACTTCACCTTCATTTTGTTGACGACATTCGCTCGCGATTTCGTCAGCACACCGGTGTTCGGGAACATCAACGTCGCATTCGTTCTGGCGATTCTTCAATTCGTCACAACATTTGGAATCATGTGGCTCTACGACGTTTATGCAACTCGAAAACTAGACGGCCCTGCTGAAGAGCTGAAGATGGCAATTGAAAGCGAGTTGAAGAAATGACCCTTGATTACGCAACCCTCGCCGCGATTCTCTTCGGCGTATTTATCATCGGAACTCTGTTTCTCGTTTTCCGCGCAAGCCGCGAGAGCAAACAGAGCGCCGATTTCTATAACGCAGGTGGTTCACTAAGCGGTTTCCAGAATGGATTGGCTATTTCTGCCGACTACATGTCAGCCGCCAGCTTCCTAGGAATCGCCGGCCTGATCTCGCTCTTTGGATTCGATGGGTTCCTTTACTCAATCGGATTCCTGGTGGCGTGGCTGTTGGCATTGCTTCTCATTGCTGAGCCGCTGAGAAACACCGGTCGATACACCATGGGCGACGTAGTCGCTTTCCGAATGAGCCAGAAGCCAGTGAGAACTGCGGCCGCGACCTCTACCCTGGTCGTCAGCATCTTCTACCTGCTAGCTCAGATGGTTGGAGCGGGTGCGCTTGTAGCACTGCTACTGGGTCTAACTGACCCAGCAGCCAAGAACTGGATCATTGCGGGCGTTGGCCTACTAATGATCCTTTACGTGGTGGTTGGTGGAATGCGCGGCAGCTCCTATGTGCAGATCGTCCAAGCGTTCTTGCTGATTGGTGGAGCGACCCTGCTCACAGTAATGGTGTTCGCAAGCTTTAGCTTCGACTTGAACTCACTGCTTGCTAAGGCAAGTGAGATGAGCGGTGCCGGACTTGCGTTCTTAGAGCCAGGCGGAAGATTCGGACCAGATATCGCGGGTGACCCGATAGCGACGCTGATCGGAAAGATCGACCTGATCTCGCTGGCCCTTGCCCTTGTGCTTGGAACAGCTGGTCTGCCACATATTCTGATTCGCTTCTACACAGTTCCAAGCTCAAAGGTGGCTCGCAAGAGTGTCAACTGGGCCATTGGAAACATTGGTGCTTTCTACCTAATGACCATTGCTCTTGGATTTGGTGCTGCGGCACTTGTTCCGAGAGAGGTTCTCGGTAGAGGGTTCAAGGAAGACGGATCTCTGGTAGACAGCAGCGGTAACGTTGCGGCTCCTCAGCTTGCTCAGGTTCTGGGCGGTGGCGAAGGCAGCCTCGGCGGTGCGATCATGCTTGCCGTAATCGGCGCAATCGCATTCGCGGTGATCCTCGCTACCGTTGCCGGCCTTACCCTGGCCAGCTCAACCTCGTTCGCGCATGACCTTTACGGAGCAGTTTTCCGCAACGGTAAGGCCACCGAAGCCGAGGAGGTCAGGGTTGCGAGAATCGCAGCTGTGGTAATCGGCCTGGTCTCAATCGCCATCGCCATTCCGGCCCAGGGGCTCAACGTAGCCTTCTTGGTCGGTCTAGCGTTTGCTATTGCGGCAAGTGCGAACCTGCCTGCTGTGCTGTTGACCATGTTCTGGAAGAGCTTCAACACCAGAGGAGCGGTCTTCGCAATCTACGGCGGTCTTGGAATGGCTTTGTTGCTTCTAGTCCTATCACCAAACTTCAGCGGAGCTGCCAACAGCTTGTTCCCGCTTGAGTCAGGTGTTGACTTGAACTACTTCCCTCTGAGAAACCCTGGTCTGATCTCGATTCCATTCGGATTCTTGATGGGCTGGATCGGCACAATCACCTCAAGTGAGCGCAACTCTTTGAAGTACGCAGAGCTAGAGGTTCGCAGCCTAACTGGCGCAGGCATCGGCAAGGCCGTGTCTCACTAATACAAGCTGTAATAGAAACCCCCACTCAGTAATGAGTGGGGGTTTTGCTTTAGCCTCTTGATTCAGCAAGGAATGGAGCCCTGCGCACATCGCAAGAATCTACAAGTTACGGAGGTTGTGAGTTGGGCAATCGCGAAACGATGGCGGATAGTAAGGTTCGGATCTGGTGGGGCGTGCGGGACTTGAACCCGCGACCGACGGATTATGAGTCCGCTGCTCTA
>CAZKLA010000094.1:0-5377 GCA_964553455.1 uncultured Aquiluna sp.
TAGGTTCGTTCCCACAAACCCAGCTCCTCCTGTAACTAGTATTTTCATTTTTTTCCTCTTGCGTATTCGTATAAGTAATCGCTATCTTGATAGGTGTTTGAAAGGTATGATACTCTATTGCCAAACTTCTTAGTAACTTTATAACCTAGTAAGGATTGCTGTAAGTTTCCAATAGCTCCAATGTGGTAGTTGCCGTTCTCATCTGGTTGAGGTTCTTCCCAGATTACTTCGAAGTCGTGTATATCTCTCATGTACTTACGAGTAGTACAGATAAAGCTCTCACGTAGCGTTAGACTATGCATAGGTTGATCAAACATATACCTTGATTCTTCCTTAATATAGTCCATAGTCTTTTTACCTCCAACTTCTGCTTGAGGATCTATTACAACTGGGTAGTTAATTCCGTTACCGATAAAGGCATGACCTTGCTGGAGTCTGCTTAAGCACTCATTAATAAAATTCCAATCTTTAACTTCGATATCATCATGCATCAAGAATAGAATAGTATCGTCTGAAAGCTCTAAGTGGTCAAGGGCTTGTTGGTAAGCTCCATCTTCAAGTCCTAAGTTTGGAAATACTTTGTAGTTAAAATTTTCTTTAACTCTGTCTGAAGGCTCTCTGTGGCAAGACCAGAAGATATCTATCTCCTCATTTTTATTAAGTTCAATGAGTTCTGAGATTAGATTTGGGAAGTTCTCAAAGTGCCAGCCAACAATTATAAATTGTAGTTTCATAGATCTAAATTGTAAAGGTTGGGATTGTAAATAATACTGACACTGTACTTTGTGTCTGGGGTTAGTAATTTGTATCCTGTAATGTCTTTAATAGATTCCATTTTTCTCTTATTGTAATCATTCATCCACTTTACATCATCTCTAGTCTTAGAACCTCCTTCGAATAAGACTACTCCTCCAGCTTCAATCTGCTTCTTACATCCTTCATACATCTCTAAGACTTTTTCTCCGTCATTATCGATATCAAAGTAAAGTAGATCAAAGTCTTTTTCTTCTTGTGCACAGAAATCAAAAAAGTCTCCTCTATTAACTTCTACAAAATCTGATACTCCAAACTGTTGTATGTTTTGAACAGTTGCTTCAAATTGAGGTCTTGATCCTATCTCCCCTTTAGACTGTACCTCAAAGGTATCGTAGGTAAAAACTTTACCTATATGTCCTTCTGTCTCGTAAAGATCTTTTAAAGCCAGCCCCATTGTAATAGCAGTACCGCCCCATTCGGTTCCGTACTCGATAATCTTCTTAGGTTTTAGGCTGTATATAATAGAGTACAGTAGGGGTATCCACTGGTACTTATGAGAGGGTAATTTATCTAAATACTTCATTGCTGAGAAAATACTTCAATACAGAGAACATTCTTATCGTTAATCATAATCCAGGTACCGTCTTTCTGTTTAAACTTTGTAAACTGACCTTGACGAATACTTTTAGCTTCAATATCGTTAAAGGTTCTTTTCTCTCCTCCTACAAAATGAATAATCTGGGTTACGTACTCTCCTGCTATCTCTGTAACAGAAGATTTAAGATCTATTTCTACCATCCTCTTTTGATTAAGTCAACAATATGTTGCCTATCTTCTTCAGTAACCCAGTAGCCTACTGGAATGCTTAGCATAGTTTTTACTGCTTGATCTACTCCTGGTAGCTTAGACCAGTAGGGTAACATACAAGAGTGCTTGTCGTTACGTTCATGTACTCGAGAAGAAGCTACTCCATTCTCTCCTAGATACCTCATAAGATCATCTCTACGTTCAGCATGGAAGGAGTAAAGCCAGTAAGCTGATTTACCTACCTCTGGAATGAGGGTTATGCCATCGACTCCATTAAGGTGTTGATTATAGAATGCTCCGTTACTTTTATTGAAAGAAGTAACGTGGTTTGCTTCTGCTAGGTTAGTTCTTCCAATAGCAGCAGAGATATCATTCATATGGAATTTAAAACCTGCCTCAGGTACATCAGCTTCACAACGGAAATCAGCTCTTGGACCTTCTCTATCAATACCGTACCAGCGTAGTAGCTTGGCCTCTTTCTCTATAGAATCTAACGGGGTAACAAAGAACCCTCCATCGCCCGAAGTAATATGTTTGATAGCTTGTAAGCTAAATGTTGCAAAGTTACCTCTAAAGCCAATCGGTCTACCGTCTGGATAATGTCCTCCAAAGCTGTGAGCACAATCTTCGATAATTGCAATTGGACGTCCGTACATCTTCTCTGCATTACGTACAATGGTTTCAAGCTTATCCATATCGATTGGATTACCTCCCCAATGTACTACTGTAATAATTCTAGTATTAACGTTGATCTTTCTTTCTAAATCTTCTAGAGACATATTAAGAGTGAGCGGATCAACATCAATCCATCGTAAGTTAAGCCCGTTATGAACGATAGGCCAGTTAGTAGCGGTACAGGTGAGAGCTGTAGTTAAGACCTCATCAGTGCTTTTTAAAGCAGGCCAGAAAGTTTCTCCTGCTCCCCATTCCACATTCTCTGTCAAAGTTCTATTTGACTTGAGCATATGATAGATTAGGTGTTCAGCTGAGGTAGCTGAGTTGACTAGTACGAGCTTACTGTTAGTCTTGCTTGCATGAAAGTAGTCTAGCAGTTCTTTCTCAAAAGCTTTTACTTGAGGACCTTCTCCAATAAAGCCACTGCGCAGTACTTCTGCTACTGCATCAGGAGCTTTTTCGCTCATGTATACTTTAAATAAAGGTATCTGTTTCATTGTACGATTAGGTTTGCTTTAAAGTCCATTACTGGATTAACGTTTGAGTTAGTGATGGGTTTTACAAAAGTAGCATCATCATACTCAGGAAGTCGTCCCCACTTTCGTATAAATTTTTGAATATTATTACTCTCAGCTACAACCTGTCTATCTGACTTCTTACCGAGGTTATCATCCTTAAAGTGACTGCCTCTTGCACTAAAGTGGTAGACTGTAGATCTAGTTGTCATTTTAAACTCAAAACCTTCTAGCTGCATTCTAATAAAGAGGTCCATATCTTCCCAAGAAGCAGGTGCAAATAAAGGATCATTACCACCAATATAAACAAAATCTTCTTTTCTACAAAAGAATCCAGCTCCTCCTCCTTTACGTACTAGTACATTATTCTCAGCTGAGAACTCTGTAGACCATTGGTCAAATAAGTCGGAGTTAAAATTGTGATGATACTCCCCGAAGACTTCTGGTGCGAAGAAAATAGCACCCGGTCTTTGCCAGGGGTCGTTAGGGAAGATCTTAGGTTGAATTCTGTAAGAAGAAGCGATAAGCTTTCCTTCGTAATTATCAAATAACTTAAGCAGCTCTAAGTCCTGATTAGGACCTATCCACATATCAGAGTGAATGATATTTACAAACTCTGTCTGTGCTTTATCTACACAGAAGTTCATTCCTCCTCCGATTCCTTTCTCTACTAGATTGTTTTCAATGTAGTATTCAACTCCGTATTCGTTCTCAGCTAACCACTCGTTAGTACCGTCGGTGCAATTCTCAGCAAATACTATAATAGGTTGGTCTTTGTAATGAGCATTCTGCCTTACAGACTTAACTGCAAGCTTCAGGTAGTTCAAATTATTATTTGTACTGATGCAGGTTGTGATCTTGTGTTGGGACATATTAATAAAGTACGAAGTATTTTTCAATTAACCAACTTAAATACATCCTCCCAAGTGAAAGCTTTATGAGCAGGATTAAATAGGTTGTGGCAGTTCTGCTCACAGAGCTTATTAGCAGGTGTGTACCAGTTTTGAGACTTTCTTTTCTCCCCAATAGTACTTCCTGTTTCGTCTTTTATGTACATCCTCTTCTTAGGATGTTTTCTATTGTGTACAACTAATATATTAGAGATGTGGTACTGCGGGATGTTACCTAGCACCTTTTGAGTCATCATCATAAACGCTGTATCTTCGTGTACAAAGAACACCGACTGAGGAATGTTAACACCTGCTTTAATAACTTCTGAAGATATTACTAATCCGCATCCATTAAACTTATGAGGATTAACTACACTGATTGAAAGATCTTCAACAGTATCGTTGATGGTATTCATCTCATTTGCATTCATAGTGTAGTTTACACCCCACCAATCATCTTTAGAATCAGAATGCTGCTTGATAGTAAAATTAGGATGCTCTAAAACTTCCCAGCTTTTATCCCACATCTTACAAATGCCAAAAGTAGCTAGGTACTTTGGAGTTTTTTTACTTTGAGATTGATGAAGAAGGTCTAGTACTAGGAATGCTTGCTGAGGTACTAGCATATCTGATTCACCCCATACCAGTACATCTGCCGAAGTACAGTAGTCGTTATTAAACTGTCTTCTGTACTGAGCAATTGTTACCAGCTCTGAGGTTGTTGTACAGGTGAAGTTGTATTTGTTTACAAGCTGCTGTATTGTGTCTACACAGCTTTCTAATTTACCTTCCTCAGCTATTTCTAGATCCTGATTGGTGCAGAGAAGTATATCTACTTGAACCTCTCCTGGATACTGCTCGATAGCTGAATGAAGAGTAGATAAGTATTCTTCTATAATACTAACTTCATACCACTGTACCAAACATCCTACAGCAAATTTTGTGCTCATAGGTTAAACTTTTGCTTCATTACATCCCAGGTCTGCTTCATCAAATCATTACGCAAAGTCTTTTCAAAGCCGTTGTAATGGTAAACCCAGGCACAATCTAAGAACAGAGCATTGTTTAGAACTCCTCTCATATGCATGTGAGTAAAGTTCCAATACTTATTTAGGTAGGTGATAGGTACTCCTGACTGACGTACTAGGTAGTTAACCGGAGTTTGATCTGAGCCTTTCTTCAGAGTGACATGCTGTCTGTTCTGCAGCTCTTCTCTATTGGCGTAGTAGAAGTCCGTAATAGATTTACAAAGATCTTTATGCTTGCTGTTTATAACTATGAAGCCATTATTCCAGTAGGTAGTCCAGTCAAAATGAACATCCGGAAACATATCCTGGTAGCCTCTAATACTGTTATGTATCCATTCTACCATCATATCTTCTCCTACGACAGCAAACTCGTGATTAGTCTCATCGAAGAAGTTAGGAGCGTCAGGATGAATCATAGTATCAACATCTACCAAAGCTACTTGATCATATTCGATTTCATTATGCTCTAACATTTCTAATACGTGCCAACGCTGCCAGGTTGGTTTCATTAGAGATTTATCTACAAGTTCGTCCTCTAGTATAAAAATTTCAACATCGTGCTTCTTGCACCAAACCTCCCAAGACTTGTAGCACCACTCTTTGTAGTCTAATACATCTGGAGCTTTGTCCATCGATGTAAAAAATATAACGTTCTTTTTCATTTTTATCTCCAAATAACTTTTGTAATAACTCCTTCTCTGTCGGT
>CAZKLA010000095.1:0-1836 GCA_964553455.1 uncultured Aquiluna sp.
TCTTCAAACTCCTCGTCGGTCATTCGCATCAGAAGCGTGTCACGGGTGATGCCAGCATTGGCGACCAAAACTTCAATCGAGCCCAGCTGTTGTTCAACCTCGAGAAGCGCGGCATCCAACGATGCCCCATCGGTAACGTCGGCACGAACCGTTAGTGAACCCTCTGGCCCTTGCCCGGAGCGGGCTGTTACCGCCACTCGGTAGCCTTTTGCGATGAATTCCTCGGCAATCGCATACCCAATTCCGCGGTTGCCACCGGTGACTAGAACTGTGCGGGAGTTTTCCATTTATGCTCCTTGCGGGAATACCATTGACGCAATCGCGTTATGAATACCAAAGCCTAGCAATTGGGCTAGCGGAAGAAGCGTAAGCAAATGGCAAAGCGGCAAAGCGCCACATCTCTGGAGCTCTCACCTGACGAAGAGCGCAAGATTCGCATGCGCAAGTACACAATCGCGATGAGCGTTCGCATGGTGTGCATCGTGGCCGGTGTTTTCACCACCGGAATCCTGATGTGGATCTTCTTCGCACTGGCGATCTTCCTGCCCTACTTTGCTGTGATCATCGCTAACTCGCAGGGCAGTAATCCAAAGGACAACTCCACCAAGATTGTGGCTCCAGCGGTATCGATTCCAGCCAGCAAAATCCGAATTGTCGATGAAGAATAAGTGCTCTAGGGCTGGGTGTGCTCAACCGGCGACTCTGCTGATTCAATGGCGTAACCCAAAAATTCATGCTTCGGATCGCACAAAGCTTTGGGCTTCCTGCGATTCTCACCGCAGCTATCTGGTTGACTATCTACAGACCCGTGGCATGTATTTGGGAGTAAGAGACTTTGAATCTTCAGACGATTAGGCGTTGGGCCCCTTGGCTAGCGCTAGTCGTTCTCTTCGCAATCGCCACCACCCTGCTCAGCTGGTGGCAGTTCGACCGCCGCGAAGAGCGAGTCGAAAGAATCAATCAGGTATCCCAGAATTATGATTCGGCGCCAATCGAGCTCTCAGAAGTCTCTTGGTTAGACGCTGGCAACGGCCTGCGTGCCGATGAGTGGCGCCCCATGGCAATCAAGGGTAACTACATCCCGGAGGAAGCCATCTTGGTTCGCAACCGCCCACTAAATGGCAGCCCAGGATTTTTGCAGTTGGTGCCATTTAGAACTGTGACCGGTGAGGTGATAGTTATAGACCGTGGCTGGCTACCAGCAGCATCGAACATTACTGAGCCACTGCTTAATCCACTTCCAGACTCCGAGCTCAAAGACTTGGTTGTGCGTTTACGCCAGGGTGAAGCGGACTCTGGAAAGGCATCTGTCGAAGGAAGACTGGACACAATCGACCTTGGCGAATATTCCCAATTGCTTCCAGGGTTATCGATCGAAACTAGGTTCTACGGCAGGCTGGCGACCGAGGTTCCAAATCCGGCCGAAGCGCCACTACCGCAGCCCAAACCTTCTCTCAATGAAGGTAACCACCTCTCATATGCCCTGCAGTGGTTGCTGTTTGGCATCATGGCTTTCGCAGCGTTCTGGTGGGCCTATCGAAACGACAGAAGGTTGCGAATGGAAGAGCAGGGACTGATTCCAAAGCGTGCTCAAAAGCGGACTCAGGCTAGCGATGATGCTGCCTTTGAAGACCAGAACCAATAGAATTTCCCCACAACCACAGAAGGAATCCTGATGACTATTGCCGCAGTGAACCTAGTTGACCGCGTTATCCCTAGATCCAGAGTCAACGACATCGTTTTGGTGTTTTCTGGCGCGGTGCTAACCGCCCTAGCTGCGCAGATCCAGATTCCAATGTTCCCTGTTCCGATGACCCTGCAGACCTTCGCGGTGCT
>CAZKLA010000095.1:1936-5297 GCA_964553455.1 uncultured Aquiluna sp.
CTGATCTACGCACTTGGCGTTAGCGGTCTGATGATCACACTTGGTTTGACATTCTCCCAGGCGTTAACCGCTGGTGTTGTGCCATTCCTACTGGGCGACCTAGTCAAGGCAGTGGCCGCAGCGGCTTTGGTTCCGGTGGCCTGGAAGCTACTGAAGTAGCCACTAAGAAGTAGAAAACCCCTTGGAGAAATCCAAGGGGTTTTTCATTAGATCGAGAATCCGATTGCCCGCATCATTTCGCGGCCGTCTTCGGTAATCCGTTCTGGACCCCAAGGTGGCATCCAGACCCAGTTGATTCGGAAAGCCTCAACTACGCCATCCAGCGCATCGCCAGTCTGCTCTTCAATGACATCGGTCAGTGGGCAGCCTGCGGAGGTTAGCGTCATGTTGATCAGCAGTGCGCCATCTTCCGACTCTTGAAGACCGTAGACCAAACCGAGGTCAACGATGTTGACACCGATTTCTGGGTCAATGATGTTTTTCATCGCGTCAATGACGCGGTCGTACTGCTCAGCGCTTAGCTCTTTGGCTTCGCTCATACATTTGCCTTCAGGTAGCGGTCATAGCCCTCTGCCTCTAGACGCTCGGCAAGCTCTGGACCACCCTGCTCGGCAACCTTGCCAGCCACAAAAACGTGCACGAAGTCCGGCTGGATGTAGCGAAGGATGCGGGTGTAGTGGGTGATTAGTAGAACGCCCAGGTCAGTGTTGGCCTTGGCACGGTTTACGCCCTCAGAAACGATCTTTAGTGCGTCTACGTCTAGACCAGAGTCAGTCTCGTCCAGAATCGCGATCTTTGGCCTAAGTAGCTCAAGCTGAAGAATCTCGTGACGCTTCTTCTCGCCACCGGAGAAGCCCTCGTTCACATTGCGCTCGGTGAAGTCTGAGTCCATGCGAAGGTTCTTCATTGCGGTCTTTAGGTCGCCGACCCACTCGCGCAGCGCAGGTGCCTCGCCGCTGATCGCAGTCTTGGCGGTGCGGAGGAAGTTTGACACGGATACCCCTGGAACCTCAACCGGGTACTGCATCGCAAGGAACAGGCCGGCACGTGCGCGCTCGTCGACGCTCATCTCCAACACATTCTCACCGTCAAGCAGAATCTCACCGTCGGTGACTTCGTACTTTGGGTGACCAGCAACCGAGTAAGCCAGGGTTGACTTGCCGGAGCCATTTGGGCCCATTACAGCGTGAGTCTCACCGGATGAGATGGTTAGGTCTACACCCTTGAGGATTTCTTTTGCGCCCTGGTCGGTGTTGACCGATACGTGCAGGTTCTTGATTTCTAGCTTTGCCATGATTTCCTAACTAAGTCTTACGCTTCGATTTCTAAAAAGATGTCGCCGTTTTCGATCAGCACCTCGTAGGTGGCGACCGGTTCATAGGCAGGCAAGCTCAATGGCTTACCAGTATTGAGGTCAAACTTGGCACCGTGTGCCCAGCACTCGATGGTCTCGTTGTCGATGAATCCCTCGGATAGCGAGATCTCACCGTGTGAACACTTGTCATCCAGCGCCTTTACGTCACCAGCTGGGGTCCTCACGATAGCAATCGCAGTCTCCCCCACCTTTACGCGCAGTGACTTGCCAGGCTTGATGTCTTCTAGGGCGCAAATTCGCAATGCCATTTAGACCCCTACCCTTTCTAGTTCGAGCTCGATTGCTCCAATCAAGCGCTGTTCAACTTCTTCGATCTGAATCTTCTGAATGATTTCCGATAGGAAGCCACGAACCACCAACTTCTTGGCGTCTGACTCGCTCACTCCCCTGGCCTGTAAGTAGAAGAGTTGCTCGTCATCGAAGCGGCCGGAGGCACTAGCGTGACCAGCACCTTCGATTTTTCCGGTTTCAATCTCAAGGTTTGGAACTGAGTCTGCGCGCGCACCATCGGTGAGCAGCAAGTTTCGGTTCAGTTCGTAGCTGTCGGTGCCAACCGCGGTTTCGCGGATAAGTACATCGCCAACCCAAACGGTGTGAGCACCAACGCCCTGCAGTGCGCCCTTGTAGGCAACGTTGGACTTGCAGTTCTCCGCAATGTGGTCAACGTATGGGCGGTGCTCGAAGTAGTTACCGCTGTCCGCAAGGTAAACGCCGTACATGTTTACCTCGGCACCTGGGCTAGAAAGCTCAACGGCCGGGGTCACGCGCACTAGGTCGCCACCCAAAGAGACCACGATGTGGCGCAGATTGGAGTTGCGACCGAGCTTGGCGAACTGGGTGGATACGTGGGTCGAGCCCTTGTCCCAGTCCTGGATGGTGACGAAGTTCAACTCTGACTCATCGCCCAGCACGATCTCCACGTTCTCCCCCAAGACGCCAAGACCGGCGTGGTCTAGCACGATGGTGGTTCTGGCGTGGGTGCCGACGTTGATCAGGACGTGTGATGCCGAAGCGGTGTCGCTGTTGGGTCTAACTACAACGAAGCTCGGCTGAGACTGCTCCAGGTCCTTTGGAACATCGATAACCAGGGTCTTCGAAGCATTGGTCCAGGCAATCGCTGCGATACGGTCCTCTGGCAAGCCAGCCTGACCAACTTTGGCGCTGGTGGTGTCAACCCAGTTGGCCGAAATTCCCGCTGCCAACTTCAATTCAACCTGAGAGTCGCCTAGCTCACCGATAACGCTCTGGGTTAGACCCTTTAGCTTGTCGATTGGCAGGTAGCGCCAGATTTCTTGCAACTTTGAAACCTCTGGAAAGTCTTCAATTGAGGTTGAACGAGGGCGCTCGTTTCTGGTCTGAATTGGAATCAATCCACCGTGGGAGTGTTCCTTGATGCCGTGCTGTGCCATTAACCAACAGCCCCTTCCATCTGCATTTCGATGAGCTTGTTTAGCTCCAGCGCGTACTCCATTGGGAGCTCCTTGGCAATCGGCTCGATAAAGCCACGAACAATCATTGCCATGGCCTCGTCTTCTGCCATGCCGCGGGACTGCAGGTAGAACAGCTGCTCTGCCGAGATGGCGGTAACCGTTGCCTCGTGGCCCATTGAGACATCGTCTTCACGAATGTCATTCGCCGGGTAGGTGTCGGAGCGCGAAATGGTGTCTACCAAAAGCGCGTCACAGCGAACCGTGTTAGCTGAGTGGTGCGCACCTGGGTTCACCCGGATCTCACCGCGGTATGAGGTGCGGCCGCCGCCACGAGCGATTGACTTAGAGACAATCGAGCTGGTGGTGTAAGGAGCAAGGTGAATCATCTTGGCACCGGCATCCTGGTGCTGTCCTTCGCCTGCGAACGCAACCGAGAGGGTCTCACCGCGAGCGTGCTCGCCAGCAAGGATCACCGACGGATACTTCATGGTCACCTTGGAGCCGATGTTGCCATCGATCCACTCCATGGTCGCGCCCTCGTGAGCGATGGCACGCT
>CAZKLA010000096.1:0-3454 GCA_964553455.1 uncultured Aquiluna sp.
TTCCACCAGCAACGATTGGGCGGAAGGTGTCAACCGCAAGGATTTCTGGGCCTTCGTACTTAGGACCGGAAGGTCTAGCTCCAGAACCTCCAGAACCCTGAGTAGAACCGTTGGTTACGGATACTCCGCTGAAGTTTGAAAGCAAGTTGGGAGTAGCCGCATCATCTGCAACTGTGCCCTGGGTGTAGAAAAGCGCGAAGGTGCCAGTATCAGAGGCTTGGACAGCGGCTCCAAGAGTGAAATCGAGAGTATTGCCGCCGAGGGAAATGTTCCCCGCAGTCATGGCCACGTTGATGCCGTTTCGTCTCAGAACAAAGCCGGATGGAGCGTTGGCGGCCGACATCCCCTCATTGAAGCGAATCCTCAGGGTTACACCGTCAGCTTGAATGGCAGGTGCGAAGCTTCCACCGGTAATCATTAGTGGAGCTGTAGTGTCTGGAGCTTCAGGCCAGGCAAAGGTTTCGGTGCAGTACCAGATGGTCTCAAATGTGTTCGAGGCGTGGTAATAGTTCAATGGCACGCAAACAACCACATCACCATGCTGACCACCCAGAGTGTTTTGGGTGTAAGTGATCGGGTTGGTGGTTACGTTGCCGGCATTAAAAACGCCGGTGAAGTTACCGCTTCCAACCGAGGCAATGCCAGTGTCCAGAGTTACGCCGTTCAAAGCGCCGGAGTTGGCTGGGTCTCGGAAAAAGACCGCTGCAGAGTTAGGTCCTGGTGACCTCACCATTTTTGCTCCGCCTGCAATGTTGTATGAACCGGCAGAAGTGCCGCCTGGGGCGGCTACCGAACCGGCAATCCTGATTGTCAACGACACCGAAGCGGAAGCAGTTGAAACGTCAATCTTGATATTTGGAACTCCAGAAGTGGAAGAGGTTCCCACCTGAATATTGGGGTTATTTGTTGGAGCGGCAACCGCAGGGGCCACTCCCGATGCGACAAGGGCCAAGGCAGCCCAAATGGCGGCAAGTTTGATTTTGTGCATTGATTTCTCTTTCGATCATGCTTTCGACGTAAAGGATAAAAGGCGATATTGCCACCCCGTGCTGGAATCTTCGGTAATCCGCAGAGGTTAGGACGAAGGGGTTGGAAGTCACCTGCCCCTGTGGCGGAGCCGCAAGAATAGCTCTCCAAGGATCATGGCAAATCTGCGTTAGCAAAGGTAACTAGACGTTGAACCTAAACTCCACGACGTCACCATCATTCATGACGTAGTCCTTGCCCTCCATGCGAACTTTGCCGGCTGCTTTGGCGTCCGCCATTGATCCAGCGGCGTCCAAGTCTGCGAAGGAAACAATCTCTGCTTTGATAAAGCCGCGCTCAAAGTCGGTGTGGATCACACCGGCTGCCTGCGGAGCCTTCCAGCCCTTGCGTATGGTCCAGGCGCGCGACTCTTTAGGACCCGCGGTTAGGTAGGTCTGAAGCCCAAGGGTTTCGAAGCCGACGTGAGCCAACTGGTCTAGGCCGGATTCCTCTTGACCGAGGGACAGCAGTAGCTCCTGGGCCTCTTCATGGCTCAGGTCGATCAACTCTGACTCGACCTTTGCGTCCAGGAACACAGCTTTGGCAGGAGCAACCAAGGCAGCAAGTTCGGCACGCTTTTCTGGGCTGGTCAAAACTGCCTCATCGACGTTGAACACGAACAGAATTGGCTTGGCGGTCAACAGCCCCAGGTCCTTGATTGGACCGAGGTCTACTTTGCTCAGTGACAACGGGGTGCCGTCGTTCAAAACCTTGAGTGCTTCGTCGATGGTTTCTAGAACTTCAGGCTCAGCCTTCTTGCCCTTTACTTCTTTCTCAACGCGAGGCCTGGTCTTCTCCAGAGTCTGGAGGTCAGCAAGGATTAGCTCGGTGTTAATGGTCTCGATATCGCTCTTGGCATCAACTTTGCCGTCTACGTGAACCACATCTGAATCAGAGAAGCCTCTAACCACCTGGGCAATGGCGTCCGCCTCGCGGATGTTAGCCAAGAACTGGTTACCCAGGCCCTCACCCTCAGAAGCACCGCGCACGATGCCAGCGATATCAACGAAAGAGACCGGAGCTGGCAGGATGCGCTCCGAGCCGAAGATCTCTGCCAAACGAGTAAGGCGTGCGTCCGGAAGGTTCACGACTCCAATGTTTGGCTCGATGGTTGCGAACGGGTAGTTCGCCGCCAAGACGTTGTTCTTGGTGAGTGCGTTGAAGAGGGTCGACTTGCCAACATTTGGCAGTCCCACGATTCCGATAGTTAAGGCCACCGCGAAAGTTTATTGCCTCATAATTGCCTGATGGCCTTGGACTTTGTGGCAATCGACTTTGAAACCGCGAACGGATCCCCCGCATCCCCGTGTGCGGTGGGGTTAGTAAGGGTAGTTGATGGCCAAATTCAAGAGTCTTTATCGATGCTGTTTCAGCCACCATATCCACACAATTGGTTTCACGAAGGCAACATCCGTGTTCACGGTATCCACCCCGAGGATGTTCTAGACGCTCCTAACTGGGAGGACGTTCTTCCTGAGCTACTGCTTTTCACAGAGGGTTTGCCGTTCATCGCACACAACGCGGCTTTTGACATGGGGGTGCTGAGAGCGGCCGCTGGGGAGGTGAACTTCGACCTTCCTGACCTGAGCTATGCCTGCAGCCTGCTAATGGCTCGCAAAACCTACGCACTCGAGAGCTACCGATTAAATGCTGTGGCGTATGCGGTGGGTCATGAGGAGTTCAATCACCACGACGCTTTAGCAGATGCTGATGCCTGCGCCAGAATTGTGATTCACATGGCCAAACGCAAGGAGGCGGAGAGCCTCGAGGAGCTGCTAGCAGCGACCAAGCAGACGCTAAAACCCCTGAACCAATAGCCGCACCAATTAACGAATCCAATCCAGAAATTGTGAGCTACCGCTTGCGAGCGGTTTATTGGTTATAGTGTTTGCGGTACCTACAACGATGTGAGTGCTAAATCATTTTTTCTCACATCTAGGAGCCCTAATGGCTGGCATCAAATCGCCAATCGTTACTCTCACACCTTCTCCAACGCTTGACCGCACATATTTTGTAAAGAACCTGGTCGAGGGTGGCGTAAACCGCGCTGAGCGCGTAGGCGAAGAACTTGCCGGTAAAGGCATCAATGTTTCTCGCGGCTTGCAGCTGGCAGACATCCCGGCACCTGGCGTGGTGCCAATTGGCAATGCCGACCCAGGCGTACTTGAGCGAACTGGCTCTGGATTTCTAACTCCGCTGTGGATTGAGGGCACCTTGCGTGTCTCGACCACAGTTGTCGAATACGACGGCCCAACCACCAAGATCAACGAGAGCCCTCGCCCGCTAAAGCAGAGCGACTGGGATGCTGTTGTGGCATTGACCGAGAAGACAGTTTTGGAGAACGACGCTCAGTGGCTTGTGGTTGCCGGCGCGCACCCTGAGATTGTTGAAACCGGTGAGGTAATCGATCTTCACCCGCTATTTGACC
>CAZKLA010000096.1:3554-5281 GCA_964553455.1 uncultured Aquiluna sp.
CACCCTGAGATTGTTGAAACCGGTGAGGTAATCGATCTTCACCCGCTATTTGACCGCATGAAGGCACTGGGCGTAAAGGTTGTTCTGGACACTTCTGGTCCAGCGCTTCGCTACTGGGCACAGCAGGGCAAGGCGACCATCATGAAGCCAAATGCTCACGAGCTAGCCGAGTGCGTGGGACGCGACCTAAACACCATTGGTGACGTTATTGATGCAGCCCACGAGCTAAACGACTGGGGTGTCGACTGTGTCATGGCCTCCTTGGGCGTCGACGGGATCGTTGCCATCACAAAGACTCATGCCATCCACGCCTACACCCCTCCGGTGAAGGTGATCAACACCGTGGGTGCCGGCGACTCAACCATCGCGGGATTCCTAGCGGCCGTTACCAGCCACCCAGCTGGTCCAGAAGACTTCGGCGTTGGCTTCGACGTTGCCGAGGGCATCGCTGCCGCGGTGCAGTGGGGTGCCGCAAAGGTTCAGCAACCAACCAGCGGTCTGCACTCGATTGACAACTTGGTAGACCCAACAATTGAATTAATTCCAGATCGCAGCCGCCTATTGGGCGAGCCAGCAAAGGCCTAAGGAGGCTCGCATGGGTGTAGTAAACAGCGAACAGTATGTTGAGATGCTTGACCGCGCTAAGGCCGGTGGCTTCGCATACCCAGCAATCAACGTCTCGAGCTCACAGACTTTGAACGCAGCCCTGGCTGGCCTACAGGCCGCCGGCTCCGATGGCATTCTGCAGGTAACCACCGGAGGTGCTGACTACTGGTCTGGGCCGACGGTCAAGAACCGTGTGTCTGGTGCGCTTGGTTTTGCGGCCTTCGCTCGCGAAGTAGCCAAGAATTACGACATCAAGGTTGCCCTTCACACCGATCACTGCAACTTCGAGCAGCTGGACAGCTTCGTAAAGCCGCTAATCGCTCTCTCTGAAGAGCGAGTTAAGGCCGGTGGCGAGGCGATCTTCAACTCCCACATGTGGGATGGTTCTGAAGTTCCACTGGCGCAGAACCTAGAGATTGCCCGCGAGTTTTTGGCAAGGACCAAGAACATCGGTTCGATTCTTGAGATCGAAGTTGGTGCTGTTGGTGGCGAAGAAGATGGTGTCGAGGGCGCTATCGATGAGCACCTTTACACCACTGTTGCGGATGGCATGGCAACTGCCGAGGCTCTTGGTCTAGGCGAGAACGGTCGCTACATGGCAGCCCTTACCTTCGGCAACGTGCACGGCGTATACAAGCCAGGTAACGTCAAGCTTCGCCCAGAACTGCTGAAGCAGATTCAGGACGAGGTTGGCGCTAAGTACGGTGTCCAGATGCCATTTGACCTGGTGTTCCACGGCGGTTCCGGCTCAACCGAGCAGGAGATCTCAGACGCTGTGAAGTACGGCGTTATCAAGATGAACATCGATACCGACCTGCAGTACGCCTACACCCGACCAGTTGTTGACCACATGCTCAAGAACTACGACGGAGTGCTGCGCATTGACGGCGAAGTTGGAAACAAGAAGCTTTACGACCCACGCGCCTGGGGCAAGGCGGCTGAGGCTGGCATGTCGACCAGAGTGGTCGAAGCAGCCAACCAGCTCGGCTCGGCCGGAAAGTCAAAGTGGTAGAAAACCACACTGAGCGAAGCCCGATTTATGAAAACGGGCTTCCTCGATTTAAGGGCGAATACCTAGCTGGTGAAATGCACGGTCCCTGGGAGTTTTATCGAAAAGACGG
>CAZKLA010000097.1:0-5237 GCA_964553455.1 uncultured Aquiluna sp.
TGCGTTTAGCTGGCAAGAGATAAATCGCATCTTTGATGCCAGCTGCATCGAGGTCTTTCTCAAAAATGGCATTGCTTCCGCAAGCACTTTGCCTCGTGGGGTGGAGGTGTCTGTGACGATAACCGCCTCGGCAGCCAGCGCACCAATCTTGGTGCCGCCGAGTGAAACCAGGTCAACTCCAACCTTGGTGGTGAAATCCGCAAAGCTCAGACCTAGAGCCGCAGCAGCATTGGAGAGCCTTGCTCCGTCTAGGTGAAGCAGCAGGCCGTGCTCGTGCGCCAAATCTGCCAGCGCTTTGATCTCCGCTGGCTGGTAGAGGGTGCCCATCTCTGTGGTTTGGGTGATGCTAATGACACTCGGCTGGGCTCGGTGTACAACTCCCATGTCAAACAACTGACTCTTGGCAAGTTCAACGGTGAGCTTCCCGTTTGGGGAAGGGACGGTCCAGAGCTTTAGCCCCGCCATCTTCTCCGGGGCGCCACCCTCATCAACATTTATGTGCGCACTCTCGACACAGACAACTGCCTCCCAGCGCTGGGTGGCAGCTTGAAGCGCAATCACATTGGCACCGGTGCCATTGAAAACTGGGAAGCCCACTGCGTTTGGGCCAAATAGCTCTCTTACGACCGTCTGGAACTTCTCGGTCTCGCTGTCCTCACCGTAGGCGACCTGGTGGCCTTCGTTTACGTTTCCGATTGCCGCTAAAACAGCGGGGTGAATGCCTGCGTAGTTGTCGCTGGCGAAACCTCTTTGGTTAGTCATTGGACTCCTCTGGGATGGCTGGTGGTCTGGACTCAAATGGGGTGGAGAGAATGACGCTGGTCTTGGTTGAAACATTCGCAGCGGCTCTGATTCTGGCAAGAAGCTCCTCGAGCGCCTCAGGCTCCGCTACGGCAACCTTGACGATGTAGGACTCGACTCCTGCGACCGACCAGCAGGACTCAATCTCTGGAATCTCTGCGACTTTCTCGGCAATGTCATCCGGCGCAGCAGGATCAATCGGGGTGAGCGAAATCAGAGCGTTGATCTTGAGCCCAACCTGACGCTTATCCACCTCGGCGCGGTAGCCGGTGATAACTCCCCTGGCCTCTAGCTTCTTGACTCGCTGATGCAGCGTGGAGCTTGGAACATCCAACTGGGTCGCGAAGTCAGTTAGTGAGAGTGACGAGTCTTTGGCTAGCGCCAAGACAATCTGTCGGTCTAGGGATTCCATGATTGAAGTATGCCCTAGGCCGTAATTCCCTTGGTGGATAAAACCAAGTCAGAGAGTTTGCGGTTGAGGGTCTCATAGAAAACATTGAGCGGGAACTCGTCATCCAGCACTAGGTTCACAACTTCTTTGAGCTCCCCTGCGGTTGGCAACTGGTCAGCACCCTTAGCCCAATTGGAGGCTGGGTGCGGAGGCACCAATGCTTTGACAAAGTCGTAAGCCGCGATCCACTGAGCCAAACGAGAGCGATTAATGCCATCGTGGTAAAGCGCATCTACCTGGTTGCTGAGCTCAACCACCGAGTCAATCACCTTGTCCCACTCAAAGGTCAGGCGGTTGTCTCTCCAGTGCAGCGCACCGGCCTGGTGCAGGTGAGCAAAGATAATCTGGCCACCTAAACCGTCATAGTTTCTAGTTCTGCCGCCGGTAATTGGGAAGCGGAAAAGCCTGTCAAACAAGATGGCGTAGCGGATGTACTTGGCTAGCCTGTCACCCTCTGCCTCTAGCACCAGGGTCTCGCGGAAGGTAGAGAGGTCACAGCGCAATTCCTCTAGGGCATACATCCAAAACGGCATGCGTTGCTTGATCATGAATGGGTCAAACGGCAGATCTCCACGAGAGTGAGTCCGGTCATGGATCAGGTCCCAGAGCACAAAGGTTTCCTGAGCCAATAGCTGGTCGGAAATTAGCTCCTCGGCATTCACCGGCAGCGGCAGGTGCAGCAGTTCCTTGGCTCCAGCCACCACCTTGCGGAAGCGGGCTGCCTCGCGATCACAGAAGATGCCACCCCAGTGATAGGTGGCAACCTCTCGAACCGCAACCGTCTCTGGGAAGAACACCGCGGAGTTAGTGTCGTAGCCCGCGGTAAAGCCAATGAATTCAATTGGGATAAAGGCTGGGTTTGAATACTTCTTCTCTTTGTCAGCCAACCAAGTGGGCCAGAAAGTGTTGGTCACCAAAGCCTCTAGGTTGCGGTTTGGATTTCCATTTTGGGTATACATCGAGAACACCGCTAGGTGCTGGACATCGTTGCTACGCATTAGGTCTGGCCTAAATAGCTCCAGCGACTGGTAGAAGTCAGGCTTGGCAAAACCGGCTGCTTGCCAGGCTTCCAGATCCTTTACCGCCTGGGTTAGGTAATCACCTTGGTGGGCAAAGTTAGGAGCTAGCGACTTGATGCTTTCGATCACATCAGCAAGTAGCTCAGCTGCCTGCTGGTGATTCGCGGCGTCTTCGATGGCACCGTCTTTGTTTTGAAGCGGACGCATCAACTCGATGCTGGCCTGAAGTTTTTGCCAGGCTGGATTCGATAGCAGCTGTCGCCTTGCCTCAGTTACATCTCTACCGCCCTGCTTCGCACCAAGTGCCAAGAAGCCCAAAACGTTGGTAAGTAGCTTGGAGTTATCCAGATCGTTGATCGAGTCATCGCCAAAGATATCGGAGTCGGCAATCACGACAACCTGGCCACTTCCCGAGCGCACTGCGGCAGCAACCGCAGCCTGGGCAGGTAGCGCGGTCTCGCCAGTTCGCAAGAAAACCTCACCGGCGAAATCACTGGAAAGTTCTAGCGTTCCGGTGCGATAAAGCACCACCTCGTGAACCATGAATCTGAAGTCGGAAAGCAGCAGGGTTGGGAACTCCGGCTTTGGCCAGGACGCCACATCCTTGAAGTTTCTGGTCGGGTCTTGAACCGTTTCGTTGGTCAGCTTGATGCCGTAGTCAGCAATTAGCTCATTGAAGTTGTTGCCATATTTGGCTTGCTCGTTCTCACCCAGCACCAATAGGCCACCACCGTTGGAAACAAAACCCTGAATCGCACTGATCTCGGATTGCTCCAGCACCGGAGAGCCATAACCGACGGTGTGCTCCCACTCCGCAGTTGCGGCGTGCGGCAGGACTAAAACGTCAACGCCCTGAAGTACCTCGGCAGAGATAACACCTGAGCTGTGAGCCAAGACCTCAAAACCGGCCTCCTCGGCAATGACTTTGAAGTTTGCGTAGCTGGCATCGGCTGGATTTGCCGGATTCATCTGGGCCGCTAGGTCCAAATCGATGGTCCACGCCTGAGAGTGGGACTGATCGATGAGAATTCGGGATTTTCTCTCCATTTTTTACCTCATTGTCGGAAATCTTCCGTAATTCTAAGGCTTATGTGGCGATTTGTCCTAAATTCTGAATCACAATTCCCTTACAAAACTTGCCGAGAAACTGCCTTAGGCAACCGCTGGATACCTCGAACCATCGGCGAAGTTTCCATACAGCGGGCCATCTCCCTCGGTTACCGACTGAACCAGAAGATCCCCACCCACAAAACAGCCACGCCAGCTCGCGCCTCTACCACCAAATATCTCTGCTTTATCGCCGCGAGATCTTGGCTTGTTGACACCGAACTTGAATGCCTGCGACTCTTCTTGGACTCGGGCTGCGAATGCCAGGTCGTCGGTTGCGACCGAGCTCACCAGGTTGCCGTTAGAAACATTCATGGCAGAGATAAGCTCTGCCTCGGTGTCGACTAGAACGATGGAATCGAGTGGTCCGAATGGCTCGGAGTGGTGGATGGACCACGCCTTAGGAGGGTCCAGCACTGTCATTGGGGCAACGTAGGCAGAGCGGTCCTGTCCCGCAAGGAACCTGCCGTGTTCCAGAGAACCGCGAATCAGCGGAATGCCTCCCCTATCGACGGCCTCGGTGAATGCCTGCTGCAGCTCAGTCGCCTTCTTGGCAGAGATAACCGGCCCAAAGTGAAGATCTGGGTAGTCATCATTTGCGTCCCCGACAGCAAGTGGGTGGCCAAAACGCAGTGAGCTCAGCACCGAGTTATACATCTCCAGGAACTCAGGGAAGAGCTGACGCTGAACTACATAGCGTGGGTATGCGGTGCAGCGCTGCTTCGCATACTCAAAGCCCTTGATTAGGTGAGCGGATAACTCACTCCAATTCGAATAGTTCCAGACTCCCCAAGAGTTCAAGCCTTCTTGCTCAAGGATGTGTCGGGTTGCCAAAGAGGTAAGCGAGCTGGCGGCGGCTCGACCATTGTTTCTGCCACCAACAAACGCCAATGCGCCGAGAGCACTGGAGCTCACCAAGGCAGGCGCAAGTTCAGCTCCTGAACCAGATAGCAGAGTTACTGGCAGTCCTGCTCTTGCCATTAGGGCATGCGAGAGAGTCAGGGCGTGAAAGCCGCCCTGGGTTGGGGTCTTTGCGATCACGGCGTTGCCAGCTAGCAGCTGAACCAATTCGGCGTGAACCAAAACGCTCAGCGGATAGTTCCAGCTGGCGATATTAGAAATCGGTCCCGGCAGCGGAGTCCGGCCCAGCATCTGACGATCTATCTCACCCAGGTACCACTCGACGCCCTCTATTGCTCGATCGACATCGGCGCAAGCTAGCTTCCAAGGCTTGCCGATTTCCCAAATAATCAATCGCGCGATGGTGTCGCGGTTCTCGCGAAGCAGTTCAATGGCGTGAGCAACTCTGCGCTTGCGCTCTTCGAGCGGGGTCTTAGACCACGCAGCGTCTTGTTTGACGGACTGATCCACAGCATGCTGAACCTGTGACAGGTCGAGCATGCTGGCCCCAATGATTGGCTGGCCATCTACTGGATTGATGTGTGGTTGGGACTTGCCGATCGACACCCACTCACCATCGATGAGGTTGTTGATAGCGGATTCGCCAAATGCCTCTGGGGCAATAGCCTTGGCCTCTTTATAGACCTGAGCAAATTCTGAATTGCTCTTTAGTTTCAGTTCCATTGACTAGAGAACAGCAAGAAGTTCGAGGCCGTTCCCAATTTATGTCACAGATTGCCAACGTTTGATAATCAAGCTCTTTACTGAAGGTAAAGCAGGCCCTCTCGCTCCACCAGCGAGTATTGCGCCAATGGCCTGCGGGCTGGTCCTTCAAGCACTGAACCGTCAGCGGTGGAAAAGGCGGAGTTGTGACAGGTACACACCAATTCATTTGCGGTGACGTCGGTAACCTCACAACCAGCATGGGTGCAGATTGCTGAGAAGGCGCGGAACGTGCC
>CAZKLA010000098.1:0-5158 GCA_964553455.1 uncultured Aquiluna sp.
ATTACTCGACCCGAGCCTCCATTAGAGCCGGTGGCTTGGTTGGATGACGCCGAACCAGCACCCCTACCACCAGCTCCCGAGTTGGCCGCGCCAGCTACGGTCTGTGGTGAGTTTCCAACACCACCGGCACCACCGGTGCCAAAGGTTTGTGACAGTCCAGAAAATGTGCTGGTGATACCTAGACCTGCAACACCTCTTGCGATGCCCGTGCTAGTTCCACCAGGGCCACCAGCACCTCCGCCACCACCACCGGTGCCACCACCGCCACCGAGTGATCCACCCTGAGCACCGGCTGAGGTGGTTGCGGCTGCGCCTCCAATACCAGCTGCGCGAGCCGAGACTAGGTAATCGCCTCGGCTTCGGGCACCGCCATCACCACCAAGAGAAAGGAACTTATTGACAATGGTCACAAACAGTTCGGAGTTTCCTCCGCGGGATCCGTGATCTTCTCTTGGACCCGTGCTGGTGCCGGGTCCACCACTACCGCCGGCACCAACTCGAATGGTGACCTGTGGCAAACCAGATACGTCAAGCCCTCCGGAGAACCTAACTTGACCTCCACCGCCACCGCCGGCGCCACCTGCATCGTAGGCACCGCCACCGCCACCGCCGGCAGCGACGATCATGGACTCAATGGTTGATAGCCCGGAAGGAACTTCCCATGCGCAAGATCCGACCGTGGTGAAGTCCAGAACCCAATAGGGCTGGCCGTCTATATAACGACCAACTCGATTAGGCGAGCAGAGCGAGGACCAAACCGGGAAGAGTACGACGTCCGAATCGGTGGCGTAACTGGCTCCCAGATCGAAGACATGCGGACCACCGTCTGTTGTGCTCCAGCCAGTAACTCGGAAGTTAGCCCTGGTGAAGTGGAAATTGGCAAGGCTTGATGCCAAAAGATTCGCGTTCTGCGAAGGCTGCTTAACAATCACCTGGTCAGAACCAGAAGCGCCGGTTCCGGCTCGGAAGGTGATGTTGAAAGTATTTGATGCCCACACTGGGAAGAGCGTGGTGTTGGCATCAGTGGTAAATGTGCCACCTAGTGTGTGAGTCCGCGCACCACCGTCGGTAGTCGACCAACCGATGATGTTGAAGCCTGAGCGAGTAAACGCTGCGTTAGCGCTAGCGGTGTTCGGCAGGATTAGGGAAGCCGCCTGGCTCTTGGTGTAGGTCAGGGCTGTGCCAGAACCGCTCGCACCCGCAGCGATAGTGATCTGATATTCAGCGGTGTAGCGAAGCACGATCGTTCCAGATCCACCAGCTCCACAGCTAGATCCACCGGAACCAGTGTTTGGCTTGCCGGCGCGGGTGGCCTGGTTGGTGGTTGTTGGTTCGCAGCTTTGAACAAAGGCGCCGCCCACTGTTCCACCACCAGAAGCGCCGACCTGGAATGCAGATCCACCGCCACCGACCTCAATACCGAAACGAGTTAGGGAGTTTCCACCATTGAAGCCGTTTCCGGCTCCACCGGCACCGCCACCACCACCGGGAGCACCGCCGCAATCACCAGTGCCGGATGCGTTAGCGCCAGCATTAGCAAAGTAATCGAAAAGTGAGTAGTTCGGGTTGGCTCCAGCGGCGGCACCTGTCCGCTGGGTACAGGCAGCAGCGCCACCACCAGAACCTCCGGATGTCGCAGCTGGAATAGGGGAATTTCCACCAGCACCGAAGCCACCACCGGCCGCAATGAATTCTGCGAAACGACTCTGCGAACCCCTGGTGCCGGTGTTGCCCACGCCCGTCTGGCTAACTAGCGTAAACGTGCCGCCCGCTCCAACCTGAACCAGTTGAGGGGTACCGGGACTTAGAGAGACTGGCTGCTTGCTAACCAAAACTGCACCGGCTCCACCACCACCGGCGAGACCGTAGTAGGAACCAGCTCCACCGCCACCAACAATCATGATGTCAGCGGCATTAACACCCTGTGGTACTACCCAGCCACAGGTTCCGGTGGCATTGATTCTGGTTTGGGTGTAAGTCCTACCTGTAATTCCAAAGGTTGGGGACGCGCTGTTGGTTGTACCAGTTCCCACGAACGTCGTGTTGGTTACGGTACACGGATTGAGCCAAATCGCAGACAGCGTGATGGCTGATGTGGTGTTCGGGTTATAGGGCCAGCTCTCAATGCGGTTGGCTAGGTCGCCATTATCGGAAGTCTCTGTTGTCGACCAACCACCAAAGACCACGCTGGACTTGGTCGGGTCGGTCGGCTTCTGTAAAGTGCCGGCGGTGAAGAAGAAGGAGTTGGCAATGGCGGTGCCGCCATTGACATCCCATGAGACGGTGTTGGCATTTGGGCTCCAGGCGGCATTCAGAGTAGAGGTGCCAACTGGTGCTGTGTAGATCGCACCCGGTGAGAAAGTAGTGATGCCATCAGACCAACCGGCCAAGGTGTAGCCAACTCGGGTAACACTGCCAAGGGCTGGGACGCGAATCTTGCCAGAGGTGGACAGTGAAGCTGGATCAGCATTTCCACCAGCTCTGTTGAACTGCACAACGTTGTATGAAACCGTAGGGATTTCTGAGGGGCTGAAGCCACCCTGGTAGAAACGGATGGAGCGAATCTGTCCTTCGAACTGCGCATCCGCGGTCCAGTTGCTCTTGCCTATGAAGTTGTTGGTAACTGTGACATCTGGAAGAAGGCCGAAGCTGACGCTAGAGGCAGCCCCTGTTCCGTCCATTCGTCCGACGGTCTTCAGTTCACCGTTTCGCCAAATAGTGCAGCGAGTTCCATCTAGGCGCACAGTCCATCGCGCCATTCCAGAAACAAGCGAGCCATCTGTGGTTCGACATTCGGAAATAACGGAGCTGTTTCCCCAAAGGCCGACCGCGAGGTTATTCGAAACATCGAAACGGCTGATGAAGAAGTTGTTCATCTCGCCGACGGTCGAGGTCCGCATCTCACCGAAGTCGAAGAGTCGTTCCCAGTTGTTGGTGTTTCCGAAATCGGCCTCGAAGTCAATCGTGATTCCGCCGGATCGGAACGGGGTGTAGGAGAAATCTCCGACATCGATAAAGCTTCCGGTGCTGTTGCTGCCGCCGGGGAACGACCAAGCTCTAGAGGAGTTGTTGAGGGTGATCGCTCCGGAAGACTGGTTGGATATCGTTGCGCTCAAGGTGGTCAGTGAACCCAGGTTTCTCACAGCCAGCGGGCTAGGGCCACTTGGGTCATAGGTATCGACGTCGGTTGAGTTGTAGCTCAACCGCAAGTAAGCATTTGGATCTCTAGGTGTCGAGAAGGTTGGCACGTTTGCCGCATCTCCCGGTCCATGCTGATTGACGGCCCGAATGCGAACGTTGTTATACGTGGTCTCGGGTGAGAGTCCGGTTAGTACAAGTGGGCTCACAGTTTGTGAAGCAGTCAGCCAGCTGGTGCCACCATTCAGCGAGTACTGGTAAGCACTGATCGCTCCAACCGTGTAGCCCGGACCACCTGGAACATAGCTTGGGGCAGTGAAGGAAACCCTTACGCTGCTTGATGAAATCTCTGAGTTGACTAGCGAGGTTGGGGCATTTGGGACGAACTGGTAACGGATTACAACGACTCCAGAACCGCCGTCACCACCCTCTGGGTTAGCAGAGGTGCCAAAGGCCAAAGGTGGAATGTCATCGAATCCTGATCCACCACCGCCACCACCGGTATTGGCCGCTCCGTCGCTGCCGAATGTGTCGGCCTTAGTGCCGTTAGCACCACCACCGAGTCCACCAGCTCCTCCGGCAAGACCATCGGCTCCCATACCGCCGCCGCCACCACCACCGAAGTAGACGCTGCCAGCAGAAGATTGACCGACACCAAGCGATGAAGCCACAGCAGGGGTGATCCAGTTGATGATCTTTCCAACACCACCAGCACCACCGCGAGCAATTGAGGCACGTCCGGTTCCAAAGTCTGTGAAGGTTGTGCCGTTGGCACTTGGCCGAGCACCAGCACCTCCAGCTCCACCACCACCACCACCTGCCCAGTAGTCGTTGCTGTCACTCTCTCGCGCACCATCAGCTCCCGCGAAACCGCCGGTGAAGCTCCCAAGGTTGGTTCCGGTCAGTGTGAACTGGGACTGAGCCTGAGGCTGGCCAGCAGTTTGGCCCCAACCAACACCACCACCGGAACCACCATTTACCAAGTTTGAAGTTCCGTTGGCGCCGGCTCCACCACCAAGCGCTCGAATTCCAGCGAACTGAGAGTCAAAGCCCTTGCTACCGATGTAACTTGAGCCTCCGGGAGCCCCAGCACCTCCCCTACCGACAGTCAGGGCGATAGCTGCGATTGGAAGTGTGTAGTTTGTGAACTCCATGACGCCACCGGCACCACCACCGCCACCGTGACGTGATCCACCGCCACCGCCACCGGCGACAACCAGAACATCCACGTTGGTTACGCCCGATGGGTTGTTCCACGTGAAGTCCTGGACTCCATCAGAATCATTCACATACTTGAACGAGATGTAGCAATGGTTACCGGACTGGACAACAGTGACACCGGTTTGGCTGCTGACGCTCTGTTCACAAGGCCCGGTACCCAATGCGTTAGCTGGCAGCGGGAAGAATCCGGTAAGTGCCAGGCTTAGCGAAACCAGGCCAGAAATCAAAGATCTGGACGCGCGCTTTTCAGCCTCGCGAGAGCCGCTTGGCCCTGCCTGCTGAAAATTCGAGAATACGCCCATAATGAACATAAATTTACCCGTTGCCCACAGTGCCAATTCGGTAAACCTACGGGTACCCGTAGCAGTAGTAGAGGGCTCATGTCGCCTCAAAAACAGTCGCCTAAGCAATACCTGAAGCGGTTTTGATATAAGCCGCACTTATTCATCCCGAGCCGCATCAAAGTCACACAGCAATACACTGAATCCATGACCCAGGCAAACTACGATGTTGCGATTATCGGTGGCGGACACAATGGCTTGGTTGCCGCGGCTTATCTAGCCAAGGCGGGTAAGTCTGTGGTGGTTCTAGAGCAGCATGATGTGGTTGGTGGGGCTGCCGTTTCAACCAAAACCTTCGAGGGCGTGGAGGCGAGACTCTCTCGCTATTCCTATCTGGTCAGCCTGCTTCCAAAGCAAATAATTGAAGACCTGGAACTTGAAGTCGAACTAGCTCCTCGCCGCTACGGATCCTTCACCCCCTCACTCGATGGCAAGTCGGGTCTACTGATCGACAAGTC
>CAZKLA010000099.1:0-5026 GCA_964553455.1 uncultured Aquiluna sp.
ACTCCAGGTCGTGCCATCGAACTTCGTGACTCTGGCGTGGACTTCTCGAAGCTAACCATTACCTCGGGTGAGCTCAACCGAATGTCATCGGCCTTCCTGCGCATCGGTTCTGATTCAGCTGGTCCAGTGGCCATCAACACCGATTTGGTGCGTGACCAGGTTGGCAGGGACTCGCTAACCATTAGAAGTGCGTCAAACGTTCAAACCGGCACCCGCATCTCAACCGGACTCACCGCCCAGTTGAACATCCGCAAGCTGGCAGTTCGCGCCGGTGGCACCATCAACCTGCTCAGCTCGAGAACATCCGGCGGAGCAAACATCGTTGCGCTAAACAGCACCAACCTCAGCCCGGGAGCGGTGAGCTACACCCAGCTCTCCTCGTACTCGCCAACAGTGTCAGATGGCATTACTCCGGTCTTTGGTATTCCTACCGTGCTAACCGCAACCAACGTTCCTGAGGTTGAGGACAAGGTGGTCTATCAGAACTCCACTTTGACTCCAGCCCCAGTGGTTCGCTTCGCGGATGCCTACTCGAACAACATCAACGCTTTCAACACCGCGGTTGCTGATTACCAGATTTCTGCGCAGGCGGAGGGCATTCACCAGAACGCCACCACCACGGTTTCACCGGTAGCTGCGGTCGCCACCTTCAACAACCTAAGGTTCGCGCAGACTGGTTACACCAGCATCACCTTCTCGGCAATCTTGAACAACCAGGTAGTGCCTGGACTGAGCTATCAGTCCACCGAGCAGTTTGAGATTCGCGGCTCCAGCCCCGACAGCCTCGGTTTGGTTTGGACCACTAGCCCTCGGGCAAATGCTGGATCAACCTTCTCATCTGTGGCTCAGCTAACCCTGCGTGATGCCGGTAACAACATCGTGAGTGCTCCTGAGTTTGCTTCTATGACGGTATCGGCCTTCATCTCGGGCACCGAGGGAGTATTCATCCTTCCAAATGGCACTCGCTCCACAACCTACGAGATCACAGCGTCAAACGGTATTGCCGCCTTCAGCGAGATGCGAATCGGTGGCAAGGTTTCCACCAGCTACACCATCCAGTTCCGCGTAACGGTTGAGACCATTTCTAACTCGGCCACCATCTCGCAGACTTTGACCGCTACCCAGACTGGAATCTTCGTGGATCCAGGTCAACCAGCCGCCATCGAAGTCGTTGACCAGCCAGGCAACCGCACCGCTGGTTCGAGCTTCTTGATCTCACCAAAGATTCGCCTGCTAGACGCCTTTGGCAACTACACGTCGCTAGGTCAAAAGTCAGTCGCAGCGGTCTTGGTCTCAACCGACCGAGGCACAGTTTTCAATGACAGCACCTCCGCGGTTGTGACAACCAACGGTGTCGCGAGCTTCACCTCGCTAACTTCGGCACTCGAATACAACACAGCTGGAAGCTACCGCCTCGAGTTCCGCGACCGCACTGTAGGTGCTAACACCATGAGTGCTGTGGTTTCTGCTCAGTTCGAAGTCTCGGCTGCGACCGCATCCAAACTGGTCTGGGTCACCCAGCCAGTTGACGTTGCCAACCGAGCCGTGATGCCAACTGCCCCAAGCCTTCGAGTTCTGGACTCATTCAACAATCACGTGCTCAGTGATTTCTCGACCACTGTTGAACTTGAGGTTAGAAACAGCGCCAGCGGATCTGTGACCCCCGCGTTCACTCAGGGTGTAACCAAGCGTGCCTCTGGTGGCGTGGTTAGCTTTGACAACCTCGCCCTTGGTCTACCTGCTAACGAGTACCTACTAAGAGTCAGAGCAGCGACTTTCTCAAATGTCGCACTCACCTCGCTCGGCGGCAATTCAGATGCGTTTGACATCACCGCAGGCAAGCCAGCTCAGCTTGCCTTTAGCCGCGCAGCATCCGGCAGCCCAAGCACTCAGCCGCTAGGCGTGATGCCGAGGGTCACTATCCGAGATGCCGAGGGCAACCTAACCAATGCCACCGCCAGTGTTCAGGTGTCAATTTTGAGTGGCGCTCTCGTTGGCTCTACTTCGGCCACTGCGGTGGCCGGTGTGGCTGACTTCACTGGCACCGGTTTGGGAATCACCGGCCCGGTTGGAACCTACACACTTCAGTTCACTGCGGTTATTGGCACCGACATCTTGAGGACCTCAAGCACGGTCAGCATTGTGGCTGGACCGGCAGCGGGCATCGTTGTATCTACCCAGCCGAGCGATAAGAAGACTGGTCAGGATTTCCCAACCGGCAGCCCACAGGTGCGCTTGGTTGACTCCTCTGGCAACCCAACTGCTCTGAGCAACTCGGTCACAGTTAGGGCAACAGTTGTGTCCGCATCTAGCCGACTCTCACTGTCTCCGGATGTGGTGTCTTCAATCGTGGTCTTTGACGAAAACGGTATTGCGAACTTCGATCAGTTTGACTTCGCGGCTGCTTTGGGAAGTTACCGTTTGGTATTCCAAGCCGGCAGCTTTGCCCCAGTTACCTCCGTGCCTTTCCAGTTGACAGTTGGAGACCCAGCCGCCATCGCTTGGCAATTGCCACCGCCTACCTCGGTAATGACAGGAGCTGACTTCTCGAGGACTCAGCTTGAAATTCGCGACAACCAGGGCAACCTAGTCACCAGCGACAACTCGAGCGTTGTAACCGCAACAATTACCGCACCAGCTGGATCGAACGTCACCTTCTCCGGCAGAGTCGCCACCGCATCGAACGGTGTCGCGACATTCGACAACTTGAACCTCATCGCAATCCCAGGTTCCTACTCAATCTCATTCACCGTCACCAACGCTAACTTCCCAGCGCTAAACGGCGTAAGCACGACTAGTGCTCTGACCGTCACAAATGCCGAAGCCGCTTCCATGAAGTTCACCCAGATTGGTCTATCGCAGCCTTTGGCGGGTAACACCATCAATGTCAGCATGGCTGGCGGCTCTAGGTTCGAGGTCAACCTCCTTGACCGCTTCAACAACCCGGTCATCACTGGTCCCGATGCATCCATCACCATCAGCACTACCGTCTCTACGGTCGTGCTTTCTGGAGTCCTGAGCGAAAGAGCCACCGCAGGAACTGTCTTCTTCGGAGACAACAGCTTCAGGCTTGAAGGCACAGCCGGTAACCACTCGTTAGTCTTCACGGCCAGAACCGCTCGTGGTGCTCTGCTAACACTTCGCCACACGATAAATCTTGCGCCGGGCGTGGCCGACACCGTCACAGTCACCGCTCAGCCAACCGGAACAATCCAGGTTGGAAGAGCTTTTGATCCAGGGGCCATCGAGATCTATGACGCCTATGGAAACCGACTAGATTCCAGAGGCTTGACGGCCAACGTGGTTCGCAGCATCAAGCGACCAAACGATTCAACGGCTTACAACTCGGCATCTCTGATCACCAGTTCTGGCGTGGTTGATTTTGGCGAGGTGTTTACAACAACCCTGTCACCGGGTGCCGATTACCGCATCGAATACCGACTGCAGTCCAGCGGTAAGACCGCACTGTCACTACCATTCCAGATCAGTGCTGCGGCTCCTAGCTTCATCCAGATCTCTCAGCAGCCCGGTGCATCGGTTGCTGCCGCCACAACAATTTCTCCCGTAGGCATTGTGATCCGGGACACCTTCAGCAACATCATTGATGACGGCTCCAGCATTCCGTTGCGCATCACATTGAGACAGGGTGCGACTAGCTTCTCCAACGCTTTGACCAACAACACGCTAAATGCGGTCAATGGTGTCGCCACATTCTCTGACCTAGTGATCTCGGCGTCTCCGGGTGTTTACACCTTGTTTGTTGAGGCGACAGGCAGCACTTACTCAGGACTTATCGCCACGACTTCAGCCCAGCTGACCGTTACCAATGGAGCGCCAGCTGCTATTCGTTTAGTCAGTGGCGCAGGCGGAAATTCGGGAACCCTAAACCTTGATGGACAAAGTCAGTTTGGTTCGATCTCGGCCCAGGTCATCCCAACCGGAACAAGCTTTACGGTTGAGGCGTGGGTCAGACCGGCAGCCAACTACTCGGTCTCGGGAACCATCATTAGCCAGGGATCTACGGGCGCAACCTCTAACCGCTTCGGCATCGTGCTTTCTTCAACTCGCGAGGTTGTGCTTCAGATTGGTGACGCGGCAGATGTAAACACTGGCGTCTACCTGCCGTTTGCTTGGAGCCATGTCGCCGTTACCGTTCAGGGTGGAAACGGATCCTCCAGCTATCGACTCTTTGTCGATGGTTCAGAGGCCTACTCCGGTTCAGCAACCGTCGATCAGGTAACCCCCGGTTTCTTCGTTGGTCGCAACTTCGCAGCGGATAACAGATACTTTGCCGGACAGTTGGACCAGGTAAAGGTTTGGGGCAACAGCCTCACCGCCACCGAGGTGCTCAGGTCTAAGAGCATCGCGGCCGATCTTGACTCGGATGGTCGAATTAGCGGTCTTCGTGCTATCTACAACATGGATGAGTTGGCAAATGCGAAAGTGTTTGACGGCTCGAAGGACCGTTACCACCTGAATTTGAGTGCCGGGCCAAGAATCCCGTCATACTTGCCAACCGGTCCACAGTCGAATGTGTCGCTCACCACCATCCTCTCCGGAAGCTGGCAACTCTGTCACCAGTCCGGCTACGGCGACACCGGTATAGCCATTTCCTCCGTGCTAGGTGCCTGTGGCGGAACTCACATGATGCTGGCCGCGAGGGCAACCGGTTCGAACACAATTTCTGCGCTGGCTGCTGCGCTACGCAGTGCCGTAGTAACCGACACCGGTGCCACTGGAACAAACGTCACCTCGGCAAATGGCTCCAACTGGTTCTTCCACTCTTCACCGGGTGTCGCATCAACTTGGGGTTACATACCTAACGGCAGCTCTTTAGGCTCATCGGACGCTCTGAGATCTGCCGGCACACTCGCACCTAACAACGCTGTGACCTTTGACATGCGCGACATGGCGGGTACCGGTAACTACACAATTCCTGCCGGTTCATGGCCAGGCAGCGGATCAATAAATTCCACCGGCGCAAACTGGAACGACTGGGGCGGCGACATGTTCGACGCCTGGGGAT
>CAZKLA010000100.1:0-4985 GCA_964553455.1 uncultured Aquiluna sp.
GCGTCAATCTGAGTACCGTCTGACCAAACTAGACCCTTGTTGATCTTGGTCTCGATGGTTAGAGGCTTCTGCTTGACGATTCGGTAGGTACCGAAACGAGTTTCCTTAACTAGCTGCGACTTGTCGTTGTAGTAGTTGAAACCCGCACCAGTCAAGTAAGCCACGGTGCCGTTTTCAACCAAGTTGTGGTCGCTGTGTGATGAGTTAAGTGAGGTGCGGACGTTGCTTTCCGCAATTCTCACCAAGGTGCGGTCGTTCGCACCAGCTGGAGCTACAGCCAATCCGGAGGTGCCGAGGACACCTACAGCGGCGATAGCTACCGCGCGGATAATACGCGAGAACTTCATGTTTCTCTCCTTTGAGTTAGGTACCGTTCCCCAATCATTAGGAGATCTAATGAAGGAAACTTGTTTGAGGTTACACCGAAAGTTGAGTGTTTGAAAACCGAAAATGTAATTTTTAGTCACGAATTGTTGTCCGGCTATTTACCTTGTAGCTGTAAGCGTTTTCTACCAAGGGACCAGCGAAGCCATCGCACTAGACTCAGGGCTGTGATTTCCCGCTCAGATCAAGCCGCTTTAGCCGCCATTGTTCTGTGGGCAACCCTTGCTCCCATAGGGTCATTTTTGGGTGACTTGCCACCATTTTTCATGACCGCCATTGGCCTTCTCGTTGGCTCACTGATAGCTGTCGTTGTCTCCCGAGGGAAGCTTTCTCGCCTTCGGGTCCCGCCAAAGACACTTCTTATAGGGGTGTATGGCTTGTTTGGTTTTCACGCAGCTTTATTCGCCGCGCTGCAGCTTGCTCCTGCGGTCCAGGCAAATCTGATTAATTACCTCTGGCCGCTGCTGATTATTGTGCTTGCGCCTTTGTTCCTAAAGGGAACCTCGTTACGTCCCAAGCACGTCATCGCTGCCCTGGTGGGCTTTGCCGGTGCGGCACTGGCCATAACCTCCGGCGGGGTGATTACCGAGGGTGGGGTAATCGGATACCTCTTCGCCCTGCTGGCGGCAATCATCTGGGCAACCTATTCATTGCTTACCAAGCGCGTGCCACACTTTGACAGCTCCGCGGTAGGTGTCTTTGCTTTCGCCTCAGGATTACTGGCACTGGGGGCACACTTTGTTTTCGAAGCTCCAGTCAGCCCAGGCCCAGTGCAGTGGATGCTTCTTTTGGTTTTGGGCCTTGGCCCACTAGGTGGAGCGTTCTACCTATGGGATTACGCACTCAAGAATGGAGATCCACAACGTATTGGACTGCTCTCATTCCTTACACCTTTACTATCGACCACTTTGTTACTGCTCGCGACCGGCAAAGAACTCACCTGGCTACTGGCAGCCTCGGGCTTACTGATCATCGGTGCGGCGGTATTTGGCAATCGAAGCTGGTCCAAGAATGGCTAGCACCTTTCAGAAGCGTTCCCTAGCTTTTCCGATCTACCTGCCCTCTTTGCTCTTCGAGGCGGCCCTAAGCGCACTGCTGCCCATCCTTCCAGCGAGCGCAACTGAGTTTGGCTATGGCCTGGCGGCAGCAGGAGCAGTGACGGCAGCCGCAATGCTCGGAACCTTCTTGTTTGAATTACCGGCTGCCTCAATTGTGAATCGGCTTGGCGAGCGCAGCTCGATGATTGTGGCGACCTCAGTGGCTGCGGTATTTGGCTTCTTGGGCTTTTTGAATTTGGGCTACTGGCAACTACTGGTAATCGCCATGGGATTCGGTGCGATGTTCTCGCTCTTTGGTCTTTCCAGGCACTCCATGCTGGCGGCTCAGGTGCCGATATCGCATCGCGCCAAGGCCATGTCTTTGCTTGGTGGCTCATTTAGAGGTGGTGCCGCTCTTGGCCCGATCCTGGGAGCTGCTGCCGTCGCACAATTTGGCACTCAGGCTGCCTACCTAGTTGCCAGCGCACTTTGTCTTGTCGCGCTGCTAGCGGTGACACTGGTGCCGGCAGGAAAGCTGCAATCCTCACCTTCGGGCCAGCACGGCAATGTTTGGGAAGTTGCCAAGCGGGAAAAATCGAAGCTGCTGACCCTGGGGCTAGCCTCGGCGATTATTTCGGCAGGCAGAACAATTCGAATGATTGGACTGCCGCTGTTGGCAATTCAATTGGGTATAGATGCCGCAACCGCATCCTTGATATTCGGTGTGACTGGATTTATTGACTTTGCGCTGTTTTATGTTTCGGGCCTAATCATGAGCCGCTGGGGCAAGTTCTGGTCCTCGGTCCCCACGCTTTTAGCGCTTGGCATCTCTTATCTATTTGCCTTTATGGTCACAGACCTTCCAACATTCTGGATATTGGCAGCCGCAACCGCACTTGCTAATGCCGCGAGCGCCGGCATAAACATGGTTTTGGGGGCTGACCTAGCTCCAGATGGAGCTAGAAGCGAGTTCTTGGCAGCGTTCCGCCTAATGACCTCAGGAGGAGTGGTGTTGGCACCTTTGATGATCACATCCATTACCGCCCTAATCGCATTACCCGCAGCACTTGCCATCACGGGAGTTTTGAACTTCTACGGTGCTTATTTGTTTTGGAAGTACCTACCAATACACGCACCAGATCCCAGGTCAATCGACTAGGAAACTCTCGGCATTGGCTCGCTTACAGATAACTCCCGCCAGATAGCGACCAATTGGATCTTGGTGAGTAGCGCAGATTACCAACGAGGACCTGACACCAGTCACGCTTGAGTCGAGGCTGATCAGATCTAGCTGCTTGGCACTGGGCGCTTGGACCAGGAAGCTTTCCAGAGCATTGGCAAGTTTGCCGGTATCGGGAATGCCCTTAGTGACCGCCCGATCATGCGCATAGAGAATCGCGGAGTCAGCCACCCCCTGAATTCGGTTTTGCGCAACCAACCCGAGCGCGACCGCGAAGCCACCGAGAAACAGTGTGATGATTAGGGCCAGATAGCCCGCCACCAAAATCGCCAAACTCCCCCGCTCGTTCATGTCCTTGGCAAGCCCATGGTCTGAATCGCGGTGGCATTGCCGACCGAAACCTCAAGGGTCACCAGCGAGCAACCGGCGCTGCACCAGTAGCTATAGCCATCAACCGCAACACCCCAGTTATTGGCAAAGAGCTCGATGGCACCCTGGAACTGCTCACTGGGCCTAGTTGGATTCTGAAGCATGGCTAGTCGCAAGGCATGCCTGGCTATCGACTCGGCAGCGAGCTCATTGGACACCTGGGCATAGACCGCCGTGCCAAGCCCAATTGGCAGCATCAGAAGCGCAGTGAAGGCAACCAGCTCTAATGGGCTTGATCCTTGGTCAGAGAATCGCTTCATTCGCTGCGGAGACCTCCACGCTGACTTGAGTAAGCCCCGAAAGGATTCCAAGGCCAGGCAGCTGACCTTCAACTCGGTAGCCGGTGGTTGGGCCTTCTGCCAACTCCACAACCCGAACCGAAACCATCGACGGCACTCGTTTTCTGATCAGCTTGAGCAGGTAGTCGTTCTTCGATGAGGATTTAGCCAGCGCAGCCTGTTGAGAGGCTTCGATGGCGGCATCTTTGATTACCAAGACATTCAAGGCAGATAGGCCTAACGCGAATGTGGTGATGGTCACCATTGTCGTCACAGTAATACCGACCAAGGCAGCGATCACCGCACTGCCTCGATCGCTCAAAATGAGACCACCCGATCCATGGCCTCATCAAACACCCCACGCAGCGCGGGAGCGGCAAAGGCCCAGATCACAACAACCAAACCAGCGGTCATCAGAGTTATCAAGACCCAGCCCGGGACGTCCCCTCGATCAGAACTGATTAGTTTTTTCATTTTTTATCCTTTCGTTAGTAACCAGATTGCAGAACCAGAAGCGAGGGGAAGATGGCGAACAGCACCGTAATCGGCAGAATCAAAAAGATGGTTGGGATCAGCATCCGAGTTTCGTTTTGGCCAGCTCGGCGAATTAGACCTCTAACCACCTGCTGCTGAATCGATTCAGACAGCTGGGATATTTGGTGAGCACTTGGGGTGCCGCGCTCAATCGAGATTTGAAGTTTTTGACATAGCTCACTTAGCTCGGGAAGCGGGATTCGCTTCGCCAGCTCACCAAGTTCCTCAACCAGATCCGCACCCAAATCTAGGTTGGCGACCAAAAGCCCGAACTGATCACGCCACTCGCCGCTCAGTCTTGGCTGGAGCCAGCGTATGGCCACCGACACTGGCAGGCCATTTTCCAAGAGCAAGGCAAAAGCACTTGTCACCGAAGCCAGCTGGAGCTGCTCGTTCGAATAGCTGCGCCTGACCAGCCGCTCCTGAAGTCGCCGCCAGCTTTGATCAACACCAATCCTAACTTTCGGGGCCGATGGTGGTTGGTGCGCGGCCAGCAGCCGATCACTGAGTGCCATTGAGCACCCTCCCTGGCATTGGCAAACACCCAAGCCGATTCACAAGCGCGTAAGCCACCAAGCTCAGGGCCAACCCGAGCACGAGCACCAATGCCCCTAGGTCGGTGGCGAAGGCCGATTTGTTCTGTGGTAACTGAATCAGAATGACCGCAACCAACCATGGCGCCAGTAAGGCCAGCTTTGCGCTAGCGGATACCCAGTCCTGCTTGGCTCTTAGCTGCGCGAGCTCGCCCTGCTCTCTTCGGACCTGAACGGCCGCCCTTTGGTAAGTGATCGACATCCCGCGACCACCAAGTTCACTGTCCAGCTCAATTAACAAAGCCAAGAGATCGGCGTGACGATTCGCGAAGCGCTCCCGCATTATCGGCGCGAGCTGGTCTACCTCAAACCCAGAGTCATAGAGCGTAAGCAGTGACTGAAACTCGCTGCGCAGAGCCGCAGGTCCTTGAATTGCCAAGTATTCGAGTTGCCCCCTGAGCCCAAATCCACTTATCGCGCCGGATTGAAAGGAGTCAAAGACCTGAGGCCAACTGGCATCAAATGCTCGCTGTCTTGCCTCGCCGCGCAAACGCAGCAACTCCAAAGCTGCGGCGACCCCGAATAGCGCTAGACAAAGTGCCAGGCTCCA
>CAZKLA010000101.1:0-1889 GCA_964553455.1 uncultured Aquiluna sp.
TTCACGCGCTTGAAGTTACCTAGCTCCATTAGTCCTCCAGCCTGGAGATGTCTTCAACCACAGTCTTCAACTCGGTGTAGGCGTCGACAGCCGATTCACCTAGTTCACGGCCAAAGCCCGATGACTTCGTTCCACCAAATGGAAGTGTGGGATGAAAGGTCCCATAGGTATTGATCCAGACGGTTCCTGCTGTAATTCTTCTGGCAACCCTGTGCGCTTGACCTGCCCTTCCGGTCCACACTCCAGCGGCGAGGCCGTAACGTGTTGAGTTAGCAAGGGCGATGGCCTCATCTTCTGTTTCAAAAGAACTGACCGTGAGCACTGGTCCGAAGATCTCTTCATGGTGAACGCTGTGGTTAGGAGGCAGGGAGTCGATAATGGTCGGCCGCTGGTAGTAGCCAGGAAGGTCGATTTGCTTGGCTAAGGTAACCAGGTTTCCACCCTCCCTAGTGGCACCATCAAGAATGGCCTCAATCTTTTCCTGTTGCGGCTTACTAATGATTGGCCCCATAGTGCTGCGCGAGTCCAAGGAGTGGCCCACGAAGTATGCATCGGTGAACCGGGATAGCTCAAGCAGGAAGTCATCCTTAATAGCACGGTGAACAATCAGTCGGCTGCCAGCGACGCAAACCTGCCCAGCATTGGTCCAGATACCACGTGCAACGCCCTCCACCGACCTAGAAATGTCTGCAGATTCAAAGACCACTTGGGGGCTCTTTCCCCCAAGCTCCAGGCTGACTTTTGTGGTGTTTTTTGCAGCAGCCGCCATGATCGCAGAACCAGTCTTCGAAGAGCCGGTAAATGCAATTTTGTCCAAATCAGGATTAGAGACCAATTCAGCCCCGGTAGCGCCAGCGCCGAGCACGATGCTGACTACTCCCTCCGGCACGCCAGCCTCCTCGCAGAGCCTTGCAAAGTAAATGGCCGAGAGCGGCGCTAGCTCCGATGGCTTAGCGACGAATGAATTACCAAACGCCAAGGCCGGTGCAAGCTTGTACATCAAGATTGGCAGCGGGTAGTTCCAGGGCGTGATGGCGGCGCAAACTCCAACAGGTCCCCTCCAAGTCATCGCTGACAACTCAGCGGGGGTCGCGATAGTTTGGCCGCTCACCTTGTTGGCCCAGCCCGCGTAGTAGCGCAGAACTGTGACAACCTCTTGAATATCGAACTTTGCTTCCTCGAGTGGCTTGCCAGTATCAAGGGCTTCAATCGTGGAAAGGGTTTGAAAATCTCGCTCCACTAGTTCAGCCAGTCTCAGCAGGACCAACTCCCGATGATCTGGACTTGCGAACCTCCATGTGCCGGACTCAAAGCTCTTTCGTGCTCGTGCAACCGCCTGGTTCACTTCCGCTCCCGAGGTCACTGGAAGCGAAGCAAGCCTGGATCCGTTGCCCGGGTCAAGCACATCGAAGAACTCTTCGTTAGAGGAAACAACGTTGGCGCTCCCCATTTCGCCGGCGGAGAGCTTCTCCAACCAATTCCTCACCGGTGCAGGAATGATTGCGCTCGATGCGGGCGAGTTCATCTAGTTACCCCACGAAACGTTGATGTACTTGGTTTCAAGGAACTCGAGAATGCCGTGACGACCGCCCTCGCGACCAATTCCGCTTTGTTTTACGCCACCAAAGGGTGCCGCAGGGTCAGAGAAGATTCCCGTGTTTACTCCGACCATGCCAACCTCGAGAGCCTCAGCAACCCGCATTGCTCTCCCGAGGTCCTTGGTGTGGACGTATGAACCCAGCCCAACTTCGACAGAGTTCGCTAGCCGAATCGCTTCCTCCTCGGTGTCGAAAGACACCACGGGTGCGATGGGGCCAAAGATTTCATTCTTGAGAATCTCAGCATCCGCGCTGACGTCAGCGAGGACGGTGGGTTGGAAGTAGTACCCC
>CAZKLA010000101.1:1989-3467 GCA_964553455.1 uncultured Aquiluna sp.
TGGTCGAGCCAGTGAAGGAAATAGTCCGAACTTCACTATCGCGAATTAGCTCGGAAACCACCTCGTTGTCTTTGGTGGGAATGATATTCACTGCGCCGTCCGGGACGCCCGCCTCAATCATTAGCTGACCCAAGTAGAGAGCCGTGAACGCAGTGTCGCTTGCCGGCTTGATCACAACGGTGCAGCCAGCCGCAAGGGCTGGGGCTGTTTTCCGAGTGATCATGGCAGCTGGAAGGTTCCAAGGTGCAATGAGGAGCGCAACACCAATCGGCTCTGACAACTCAACGATCTTTCTCCCAGAGACTGGAGCCGTTGAAACATGGCCAGGAAGTCGAACTGCCTCCTCGGCAAACCACCGGAAAAACTCCGCAGCGTAGTGAACCTCTGCCACCGCTTCGGAATGAGGCTTTCCGTTCTCTAAAACAATTAGGTCGGCGATTAGGTCCTTACGCTCGATCATCAATTCAAAGCAACGGCGTAGGATCTCGGCCTTGGCTCTCGGCGGCGTGCTGCGCCAACTTGGCAGCGCCTCATGTGCGATCTTCGCTGCACGCAGGCCATCAGCAACGGTGGCTGCGGCAACGCTGCCCAGGGTTGATTTGTTTGCGGGATTTTCAACTGAGAGCACACCACCGTCAAATGAGTCGACCCACTTGCCACCAATGAGTAGTTGGTTTGGGATTGCGCTGAAGTCGATACTCATTGACGAACCAATCTTTCGATAAACCCCTGCGCCGCCAAGAATTCCGACATTTCTGCACTGTTATCTACCGGCACATCGGTGCCGTTTATCCACCTGGAGCCACTGCCTGCCAAGAACAAGACCGCATCTGCAATCTCATCGGGAAGCCCATTGCGTCCGCCGGCCCTGGCAGTCAAAGGATCTAGCTCCTCATGGCCCATTGCCTCGTAGAACTCATCTAGCAATGGAGTTTGCACTGGGCCTGGGCTGACACTGTTGACTCGGAATCGGCCCAGATACTCTTGCGCTGCCATCGCGCTCCAAACCAATACAGCCTCTTTGCTTCGCGCATAGGCGGAGTATCCGTCTGGAACAAGGTCTGACACAACGGAATCAATCTCCTGTGAGGTCTCGACTCCAATGAGTTGTCTCAGATCTTCGAGGTGATCTCTCCAGAACCAAGCGGAGGTGGACGCGACATTTACAACCGCCCCACCGTTCACAATGCGATCGGCTACTATGCGTGTAAGCGCTCGCAATCCATAGAAGTTAACCCGCATCACGGTGGGTATCGGCAGCAGACCTGAAACTCCTGCCGCGTTCACTAGGACATCGATCTTGCTTGGAAGCTTCGAAACCACATCGGCCAGAGTCTCCAGAGCAGCAAGGTTGACCGGGACATAGTTCAGCGATTTGTTCTCCGGTGCGTTTAAGTCCAAAGCCCAAACCTCAAACCCTGAGTCCAGAAGCTTTTGAGCGATGCTCTTGCCGATCCCTGAAGAAGCGCCGGTAACCA
>CAZKLA010000101.1:3567-4963 GCA_964553455.1 uncultured Aquiluna sp.
TCCAGAAGCTTTTGAGCGATGCTCTTGCCGATCCCTGAAGAAGCGCCGGTAACCACTGCAACTTGGGAGTTAGCCATTTAGAGCACCAACTTTTGGGTTGGCGTGAAGGTCACCGGAAGCGAACTAACCGCATTGACGAAGTTGGAGTGAGCGAACGTCGGCTGCCCTGATACTTCGATATCGGGCAAGATCTGGAAAAGTCTCCTCAGGAACAAGCTCGCTTCCTTTCTGGCAAGAACAGCGCCTAAGCAGAAGTGTGGGCCGCCGCCACCGAAGCCAACATGGGGATTCTGCTCTCTCGTGAAATCCAGTCGGTCGGGATTAGTGAAGACGCTCTCGTCGCGGTTTGCCGAGCTGTACCACATCACGACCTTGTCACCTGACTTAATCGACTGCCCACCGATCTCAACATCTCGCGTAGCAGTTCGTCGGAAGTGCTTTACGGGAGACACCCAGCGAATCATCTCTTCAACTGCTGCGGGGGCTACAGTCTCAAAGTTGTTCTGCAGCTGGTTGCGCTGATCTGGATTCAGGCTAAGACCGTAAAAGCCGGTGGCCAGTGTCGATGCCGTGGTCTCAATACCAGCGGTCAACAAGAGCGCGAAAAACACTGCGATGTCCTGGTCAGACATGGACTCTCCGTCAACCTCTGCGGTCAGCAAGCGACCTAGGAAGTTGTCTGAATGTCCCGTGCGACGGACGTCCTCAATCAGGCCAAGGGCATAGTCGATGATCTCAAGGTAGGTCGTGTAGGCCTGTTGGGTTCCGTAGGCAGACAGTGCCTCAACCGTTAGGTCAATAAGTTTTGCCCGGTCCTGCGCTGGAACACTGAGCAGGTCTCCGATTATCTGAGCCGGGTAGTCACCCACAATATCCGCTACGAAGTCCGCGCTGCCACGCTCAACAACTCGGTTGATTGCTTCAACTGCCTGACGATCGATGTCTTCGCTCATGGCCTCAACGGTTCGGGGCGTAAGGACTCGGTTCACAATTGCCCGATACTTGGCGTGCTGGGGAGCGTGCATGTTCAGCATTCCCCCAAAAAGGTTCCGCTCCTCTGGGCTCATGTCAGAGATCTCTGTTCCATGGCCGGATGTAAAGGTGTCTTGATCCTTGCTGACCATGGTGACGTCCTCGTGACGAACCACAGACCAGAAACCTCGACCACCTTCAGGAAACCAATCAGACTTGATCTCTTCATGCCAGGAAACCGGAGCTTGCTCACGCAGCAACTTGAAGGCATCGGCTTGATCAGTCCGAGCCCAAAATGCTGGATCCGAGAGAGTGAAGCCAAGGTTTGGTTTCTGACTCAACATTTTTCTCCTATTGGTTAGAGGTCTAGAACAAGTCGTGGCGTCTTAGCGCGACCAACGCAGATCATCATGCACTCGTTGGT
>CAZKLA010000102.1:0-4820 GCA_964553455.1 uncultured Aquiluna sp.
GACAACTTCAAGCGACTGATGAACACTCGACTTGACAGCTTTGACTCTGACACTGGATTCCCAGGATTCGTAACACCCTACGAGCAGCTTGACCTTGTCGCTCAGGGCTTTGGCTCTGCCATGCACTCCAGCTCGATTGACCCAGGGGGAGAAATACCCTCACAGATTCTCACTGATGTTATACCTAGCCGTTTAGTCTATGACGCAATTCAGGTTGGACTTGGAATCTTCTGGCTTCACCCAGAGACTCAAGAGTTTGTGATTATCCCTAGACCTGCCAGTGCAGCTCCTCCGTCAGGCACTCCAGTTATCGGGAACGATCATGGAGCACCAGACCACTTGTGCATGACCGCAATTCAAGCCAGTGCAACTGAAAACACTGTTTACAACTCGCTAAAGGTTATTTTGGAGTCTGATGACACAATCAGCACACTAAGAGAGAATCAGGACTCAATAGACCTTTACGGAAAATACGCTCAAGATGTTACACTGAATACAACTGACCTCGATGAGCTAAATCGCTGGGCAGACTTAGTCTTTCAGCAATACCCGACAAGCCTCGTTGACAGCGTTGAGACACTAACAAAAGACAGACTAGGTGACTTGACAGAGGCAGCTTTCTTTACTCCAGGACAATTAGTCGGAGTGAAGTATGACGAGGGAGTTATCGCAATAGATGACTATTTCACAATTACAAAGGTGAGTCACTTCATAGACCCAGACAATTGGCTCACTACACTAGAGGTCTGGAAAGAGGCATAATGGCTTACAAAGTTTTCACCAACGGCAGTCCTCTGCCTGCTAGTGATCTAAACACTTACCTAATGAATCAGTCGGTCATGGTTTTCGCCAACTCGACTGCTCGCTCTGCTGCACTGACTTCTCCAACCGAGGGAATGACAACCTACCTAGAAGACACTAACAAGGTGGAGGTTTGGACTGGAGCTGCTTGGACTGACATCAACGACAATTCAGCAATGATTCCTAAATCAACTGTGACTGCAACTGGTGATCTAATTGTTGGCAATGGAAATGCCTCGGTTACTCGATTAGGTATTGGAACGAATGGGCAGGTGCTTCAATCAAATGGAACAACTGCGACTTGGGTGACTCCTAGCGGCGGCGGTGGATTAACTCAACTAAAAACTGGAAGCCTTTCGGGAACAGTTGTGAATATTACTTCTATCCCTACGACCTATAAAGCGTTGGCTTTGTATTTTGAAAATGCTACTCTTACTAGCGGAAACGAAAGTTTATATTTAAGATTTAATGGGGATACTGGAACAAATTATTCTTGGACGAGAATAAATACTACGGGAACTTCCGTTAGTAGCAATTCAAATATTAGTTTTATTCCATTTTTTCAAATTTATAGCTCAAATCCATTAGCTGGTTGGGCAGATATTAGAAATTATTCAAGCAATAGCGGTGATGTTATTGTTTCCGCTTACGCCGCTGGAACTACTGGAACAGCGGAATTAGCTTCTTTTGCCGTTGGTTCTTATAGCAAGCCTGGAAGTCCTGCTAATGAAATTAACCTATCTGCTAATGGCGCTACTTTTAATTCTGGTAGCTATATTTTGTACGGAGTAAACTAATGACCGATTTTGTAATCAATATTCACAACGTTGAAACAGGGGAAGAAATCGAAAGAGAGGCGACCGCCGCAGAAATCAAGCAAATAAGGGTCGACCAGGAATTAGCCGCCGCTCAAAAAGCCGAAGCAGAGGCTAAAGAAGCCGCTAGACAATCAGCTCTTGAAAAACTAGCAGCTCTCGGTCTCACCGAGGCAGAGATTCAGGCTTTGGCAGGCTAGTGTGAGCACTAAGCCTCCTAGCAACATAGCTGTCGTTCTTCGGATCGTGCAAGAGATAGAAAAGAAGCTCGAGGATTTCGAGCAAAGAATCAGGCAACTTGAAAAGGCTCACTGGTCAGGGGCGGTCTTGCAGTCAATCATGACAGCAGTCATCACCGCAATTGCAGTTGCCGTAATCGTTAGGGGAATCTAATGAGTGTCAGAGATGACTTCACTATTGACGCAGGCTCGACATTCGTTAGGGAGTTTGAATACCTAACTGACGAGGGAACTCCAATTGACATCAGTGCATTCTCAGCAAGGGCGCAAGTTAGAAAGTCAACATTTAGAGAGCTAGTCTTTGCCTCAGTTCCAGTTATTGACGAGGAGACTTTTGTTATCACCATGACTTGGACTCCAGAGCAGACTGAGCTTCTAACGGACTCAAACTATGTCTATGGGCTGGAGATCTACAACGAGAGCACTGGGGAAGTTTATGCGTTGACTCATGGTGTTGTCACAGTCAATCAGGAGATCGTCAAGTGAGCAGAGTAGTTGTTCGACCTCAAGTCAACAAAGTCCGGATTTTGGGCTGCTTTGACCCTAACTTTGGAAGCTTTGAGTTCCGAGGTTCAGATCAGACTTGGACTGAGGTTTCGCCTATTCCGCTCAATCACACTAACTTCCAAAAGTATGTCGAGATTGGTGAGGGTGGAGCAATCACCTTTAGAAAAGCTGGAAAATACAATGTCCAGTTCTCGGCTCAATTAGTCAAGCTCACTGGAGGAACTCACTCTGTTGAAATCTGGTTGCAGCAGAACGGCGAAGCAGTGCCTCACAGCAACACTCTCGTCTCAATCTCGGGTAGCAGCAACACTGCGCTTGTGACTGCCTGGAATTGGTTTGTCGAAGCTGAGGCTGATGATTATGTCCAGCTCTATTGGTGGGTTGACCAGGCTAGTGCTGTCAAAATTGACTCTCGAGCTGCTACCGATGGCAGACCTGAAATCCCTGGAGTAATCCTGACAGTCAACCAGGTCGGCTGATGAAAGCTATTCCGCCAGTTCAAGGAAAGTTTCGAGTCACTTCTGGCTTTGGGTTCAGAAAGCACCCAATCACAGGCAAGCGCAGACTTCACGCTGGAGCTGACATAGTTGGCACTGACAAAATTGAGCACATAATTGCCCCAGAGGACGGCACAATTCTCGAGGCTCGCAAATCAACCGCTAAAGGCGGAGGCTATGGATACTTTGTGAAATACAAAGGCAAGTCAGGATTCACTCACCTAATGGCGCACCTAGCAGAAAACTCAATCAAAGTCAAGCCAGGGCAAAAGGTCAAGCAAGGCGATGTTCTAGGTATTATGGGCACTACTGGTGCGAGCACTGGTGTTCACTTACACTGGGAAGTTCGTTGGAAAGTCAAGCCAACAGATCCGATGAAATGGTTAGTAAAGGTCAACTCATGAAGTTCACTCCAAAAGTCCGTAAAGCTATCTACGCTGCCGTTGCAGGTATTGTTCCGCTGCTAATTCTGGGCGGTTTGATTACTGACGAGCAGTCTCAGGCAATCATGTCCTCTGTTGCAGCTTTTCTGACACTTGGAGCAACTGTGCTAGCTGGAGCTAATGTGCAGGACGATGAGGTTGCTGAGATTGAGGACTTTACCGAAATCGAGCAGCCTGAAATCCCTGGGCAATAAAGTCCTCTAATACCACTAGGCTGCAATTATGTCAATTGCAGAACGAATCGAAGCGCTAGGGCATTGTTCCCTAATCGGCACTTACCCAGCAGGCTCTCCCGAGTGGCTTGCTCAAAGGGAATCAGGAATCGGCGGAAGCGAAGTCGGTTCAATTCTCGGACTTTCTCCCTATGTCTCAGCACTGACGCTGTTCTATCAGAAGCTAGGCGTAATCCCTCCGCAGCAGACCACGACTGCCATGATGTTAGGCAACCTGCTTGAGCCAGGAATCATCGAGGCTTTCAAGGTTGAGTTCCCTACAATCAAGGTTCACCATGAGAACCTAACCTTTGCCAGTTTGGAAGACCCTCGGTTTAGGGCTAATCCTGACGCCATAATCGAGGATCAGAATGGCAATCTGTCAATCCTTGAAATCAAGCACACCAGCCAGTATTGGACTGAAATCCCTCAGCACTATCGCTACCAGGTGCTCTGGTATCAGTTTGTGACAGGTCTCAAAAACCCTGCTACCCTCTATGCGGTCACAGGAGGCTCTCTGAGGGCTTTTACTGTCGAATGGGATGAATCCCTTATGCAGCTCGTCAAAACGGCTGTAAAGGCGTTCTGTGACCTATTAGAGGCAGGCACGCCTCCGAGCTACGATGGCAGTGACAGCACCTACCAGACAATCAGGGAACTTGCCCCAGGAATCAAGGACGAAGAAGTCGAGCTTTCTTGTGGGCTGGAGCTTATGGCAGCAAAGGTTATGTTTGAGGCTGCCGAAAAGAACTTGCAGAAATACAAGTCAATGGCTATGGACGAAATGGACGGAGCTAGAATCGGACTGTATAACGGCAAGCCACTTGTCCAACTCTCAGTCAGAGGCGAGGGCAAGCCATTCATCACATTCACGAAAGGAAACTAATGAGCTTCTTGGAAAGCTATGAGCCAGTTGCAGATCGAATTGCTAGCTTCTGGGCAAAACATCCTCAAGGCAGGATTCACACCGACATCGTTTTAGTCAATGAGAACGAAGTTGTTATCAAGGCAAGTGTCTACACAGACCGAGAGGACGCTCGACCAGCAGCAATTGACTTTGCTCGAGAGAGCAGAACATCAGGTCAGCTAGTCAAGTTCGCAGTCGAAAACTGTGCCACCAGCGCAATCGGGCGAGCACTTGCAACTCTCGGATTCCAGGTCAAGAACAGCAACGGCAAAGCAGTGAGACCAAGTCGGGAGGAGATGACTCGAGTTGTCGAGCCAGCACCTAAGCAAAAGAACTGGGCAACCGAGGCAACAGTCCTAGCAGGTCAGAAGAATGTTCCCGGACTTCGAGCACTTTACA
>CAZKLA010000103.1:0-1694 GCA_964553455.1 uncultured Aquiluna sp.
CCCCGAGTAAAACATTCAAGACAAACAGAGCCAGGTAGGGGAGCTTTATCTTTTGAACGAACCTGGCGAAAATCCAAGACGCCAGCATCACAGCCAGGAGGTAGGAGATTGTGAACAACAACCCGTCCGTCCCATTGACAAGGGTGGAAGGGTGCGACAGGAAGATAAGTCCAAAAAGCAGCGCTACGGCGCTTGGAAAAATAGCGGCCAAAGATACTCTTCGGGCCAGAGCCCTACCAAACCGTCGAAGACTTAATCCTCGAGGGCGGGACTTCGAAACGGCAGGCATCACACGAAAGTTTGTTTTAGTTAGTTCCTCGCTGACTGGTCGTAACACGAGTTCAAGCAGGAACTTGAGCTTCTCGCCAGCCTCGAGAAGATTTTTAGATTCAACAAGTTTCTTAACTTCATCTAGCCGAGGCTTGAGCTCTGAAGTCAGCTCTTTGCTAACGCTCTCTCCATGTTCTTGAATCTGCTGCGTAAGCCAGACACTGCGATTTTCCAGGCGCCAGATTTTCTCATTCAGCTCCGCGCTGGATTGTCGGTATTCCTTGATTGCTGAAATCAAAATCAAGCCAAAGAGTAAAAGCCCTAGGTGACCCAACCAGGCTAGAGGCCAATCGGTCAGTACATGATCATCAGGCTCTGCCACCAAAACTGAAACAACCACCGGCAGAAGTGCCCCGACCAATGCGGCGACTATCCAAACCGCCAAATTTGGTTTCAGTCGAACTGGAACCCTGATCAAATTTGCCAAGACCAATGTCAATCCAAGCCCTGCCCCTAAGAGCGAATCCCAAAGCCAGGTAGCGAGCGGCAGTTCGTAACCCGCTGGCGGTTCCTGGAGTGAACCGACTGCTAACGGGTAAAGCGAGGTGAGCAGAATCAGTAGCCAACTGCGAGCTGTTTGGCTCGCCATCCAATTGGTGAGGCGTGGAATGCTGAGTCCAGGCCTGACGGTGTCGATCTGAGTCAAAGTCGAATCTCCGATAGGTATCGAACCGCAGCCGCAACTCTTGTGTTCATGTCCACGGTCAGCTCCAGTCCGAGCGCAGTGAGAGTTCTGGAGATGAGGCTCTCGGTGGCCTTGAGCGAGCGTTGACGTTCGACAGCAATTTGCTGGTTAGTTTTCCCTTGGGAGATAAGGTTTAGGACTTGCATTTGTGAATTACTCAGCTTGGCTAGCGGCCTGTCTGACCTCAAGTCGTGTCTGAAGTGAGAGGTGTTGCGATCTAGCAGTGCCGCCTCAAGAGCCTCCAACAACGCGTCGGTTCCAGTTAGCAAAGTCTTGTTTAGATACACCGCGTTTTTAACAACAGCACTTTCGTCCCTGCCTGAGAATCTTGGGTCTGGGTGTGAGGTGAGAAACACCACAGCGAGCTCGTTGGTGATTTTTCGCAAAGATTGAGCGAGATCGAAGCCATCAGGACCCTCGCCCAAATTGATGTCTATCACAGCCGCATCGGGGTCTAAGTTTCTAACCGCCCTCTTCGCGTCAGCGGCGTTGGCTGCGGTTTGAACATCAAAACCTGAACTCTCAAGGACACCAGCTATGAGAGCTCGCATAAGTGCGTTGTCTTCAACCACCACGACCGAACGTCGTGCGGTAAATTCCTTGCCGGCATTGTTCACGTCTATGAGAGTAAACCGACTTAACGCGGTTTCGTTGGAAATTGATAGAGCCCTGTACTTTC
>CAZKLA010000103.1:1794-4700 GCA_964553455.1 uncultured Aquiluna sp.
GTGAAGGAACCAATGGCCAAGATGCTGCCCAGAATTCCAAACTCCGCCGGACCCTTGCCAAACTCCTGGGTGGCCATAACGGCCATAAAAATCTGGAAGTTCAGCCCAAACGTGGTGGCAAAGAACACCGCCAACATCACCAGGAAGATATCCCGCTGGCCAATCACGTACTGGACCGCCTGCTTGAGCTTCGCTGCGCTATTTGGCTTCACCGAGATAAACAGCTGGTCCTTGCGGATCAAGGCCAGGGCAATCACAACCGCAACATAGGTAAACGAGTTGATCAGGAAGGAGACACCGGTCCCAAACAGCACAATCAAAAAGCCCGATGCCGCAGGTCCAATTAGTCGTCCGGCGTTGAAGTTAGCCGAGTTGAGGCTAATTGCGCTCGGGATGTCTTGGTGACCAACCAGCTCTGAGTTGAAGCTGGTTCGAACCGGCGCATCGAGTGCTGAGAAGACACCAACCGCAAACGCCAGCACGGCAACATGCCAAATCTCGACCACTCCGGTGACAACCAGAAGACCCATTGTTAGGGAGCCAAGACCCGCACCGATGTTGGTAATGATCAAAAGAGTGCGCTTATCAAAGCGATCCGCCAACACTCCGCCATAGAGGCTCAAAAGTAGCGAAGGCAGGAACTGCAAGGCGGTAATCAGACCCAAGAGCTGGGCGCTGCCGGTTAGTTCGAGAACTAGCCAGTCCTGAGCAATGCGCTGGGCCCAGGTTCCGATGTTAGATAGCACGCTGGCTGGGAAGAGAAGCCTATAGTTGCGGTGCTTGAAAGCTCTAAGTGCGCTTTCTCTGGCCATTGGGTAAGACTACCAACCCGTCGCTTCGGCTAGGGCGGTTTATGTGTTTATCCAATACGCTTATGCGGTGTCGCGTCGAGGATTAATACTGTTCCTGCTCGCTGGCGTTTTCTGGGGATTGCCCTACTTCTTCATCGCCATTGCTCTTGAGAGCTTCTCTACCCCGACCATTGTTTTTGCCAGAACCGTCATTGGTGCTTTGGTGCTGGTCCCATACGCCATCATGACTGGCGCAGCTAAGAAGGTCTGGAAGGCCTGGCCATACGTCTTACTGTTTGCGGCTTTAGAGATGGTTGGCCCCTGGTTCTTGATTACCGAGGCCGAGAAATACATTTCATCTGGTTTGGCCGGTCTACTAATTTCAACCGTGCCTTTCTTTGCGGTGGCGATCTTGGCTGTTGTATTCAAGGACCGCACCGCGCTAAAGCCGGTGCCGCTAACTGGAATGCTGATTGGCTTTACCGGTGTCATCGCGCTGGTCGGAATTGACTCCTTCTTGGGTCACGTCGAGCCACTTTGGATTGGTGCGGTGGTGCTGGCCGCGGTTGGCTACGCAATTGCGCCGATTATGGCGAACCACAAGATGACCGACGTCCCAACCAGCGGCGTCATTGGTTTTTCGATGGCAATCGTTGCTGTGATCTACGCAGTGCCAGCGGCGCTGGAACTACCCGCGGAACTTGCTGCCCAACCACCGATTGAAGGTTGGATTGCGCTTTTGGTGCTGGGTCTTGTCTGTTCGGCGCTCGCCTTTGTGATCTTCTTCGAGCTCATTCGCGAGGTGGGACCGGTCAAGGCCAGCTTGATTACCTATGTGAATACCGCGGTTGCGCTGCTTTTGGGAACCCTGTTCCTATCGGAGCCAGTAACTCCGGGGCTTTTGATCGGTATCCCACTTATTACGCTCGGGCTCTACCTGAGTGCGAAAAAATAGCAAAGCCTGCGACACTAGGTAGATATGGAATCACTCGCCGCTTTAGTTGCTGGAATCTTTATCTTCCTAATCGCAGCTTCCGTCCTCAATATCATCACCGCCGTGCTTTATCGTCGGGACAAGGTGAAGCTCTGGGTTCCCTCGGTTGTGAACGCCCTGGTTGGATTTTTGGCGATGTGGGGAATTGCGACGGTTTGGACCCTCGCGGTGGCGCCGTTGGCATCTTTGATAATCGCCTCAATCATGATCACCTGGCCAAGAAAAAATCGGGCCGAATAACTCGACCCGATTTATCCATGTTCCCTTACTAGATCATCGGTAGGTAAGCCCAAAGACCGGCTGCCAATAGAGCCACAACCAACAGCTGCAGGTTCATCTTTAGGGTGTACTTTGCCTCTCCGCGCTTTGCGTGCAAGATGATTGCGCCCACCATGGTCAGCGCCAGACCAGCAGCCGCTGCGACTGCGAACCAAATGGCCCACTCAAGTCCGGCGAAGTATCCGATCGGTGCCAAGATCAGACCTGCCGCTCCGGCTAGTTCTAGCCAAGCAATTAGGCGAACCACTGCGAACGGAGTCTTCTCAACCCAACCAAAGCCAGCGCCCAATAGGGTCTCCTTGCTGCTGAAGGCCTTGAACTTGCCGGCTTTGTAGAAGCTGTATGCGGTGAATAGGCTGGCGGCTGCCGCCAAAACGATTACTAAAATTTCCATGATTCCCTTATTTTGTCTAGTCCCTCTAGACAAACATTGTCTACCATACCTGATTTTTTCCTTGGTAGGGTTAACTCCATGGAAATCAAGGCAGAGTGTGAGCGCAAAGCAGGCGCGTGGCGCGTGCGAGTTCCGGCCTTGGATAACCTGCTTATCTCCACCAAACGCCTAGATCTAGCCACCGAGCAGATCAAAGACCTGGTCCACGAATACCAAGGCGTTGACCGTTGTAATGTGGTGGTCAAGGTTGAGGCCGCAATGCCAGGGATTATGTGTGATCTAGAGTCGGCACAGATCAAGATGCGCGAATCCCAAAGACTTCAAGAAGAGGCGTCTCGGGAAATTCGCGATGTGGTTGCCAGGTTAAGAGAAGAAGGCTTGAGCATGCGCGATATCGGAGTGCTGCTGCAGATTTCTCCGCAACGCGTGGCTCAGCTAACCGAAACAC